>JBKQUU010000287.1:0-14273 GCA_052325485.1 Acidimicrobiales bacterium
CGCCGGTGGTGTACGCATCGACAAGCTCGCTGTCACCACCCCCCTGCAGCGCCAAGCCTTCGAGCTCATCGGCGCCGCCATCCCCACCCAACTCCGCTCGACGTAGACAGAACAACACCCTACGAAAGACATGAACCCCCTGCCCAGCAGGGGGTTCATTTGGCGTTGACCGGCACGGGCACGGTCAGGGTCTTTTGCCTACAACAGGTGGGGACGTGCTCGGGCGGGCCGAGCACCGTGGGCCGCTCATGGGGCAGCGCCATGGACGCCGCTCGCCAGGGGCAGCGCATTTTTCCTATGACGGCGGGGCAGCTCACCCGGTGGTAACCGTCTTGGTCGTCGGCACCCAGTGGCGACAGCTTCTGGCCATCATTCAGGTGCGGCACGGCTTTGTGCCGGGCTTCGGTGTCCCCTATGCGCTTCCCGGAGAGACGCGTGGCCTGGAAAACGCCCGTGGAGAAGTGGATAATGAGCGTTCACCCTTCGACGTACCGCCCGGCGGCCCAAGGCCCCTTCATTTGCCCGCAGCTCGGAGTTAGAAACGTTGAATGGAGATTGTCCCTCCGTCGTCTCCGAGCCGGCTCAAGCTCTTGCAGAGCAAGAAAGTACATCGAGGAAGTGGCACTTTTCTGGGCGGGTCGCGCCACCGTCATTGTCGACGCACCCCACTATCAGGTCCACGCCCTTTAGGAGGCGGGGCGCTGTCCCTGTGCGCAGGTCACCGGCGCACTGGACCCTGATCCCGCGCCGGATACGTCGTACCTGCCGTCGCGCAACAGAGATCTCTCTGCTGCCAAGCGCCGCGTCCCACCACGTTGCCCCTGCCAAGCGTGAAAGGTTTGAGGCTTCTACGCGGTCACTGTGAGGTCTTATGAAGAGCAGCGCGTTCCGACCTGGGGCTCAGCTGGTGCGGTGGTGAGCCAGTGGTTGACCCAGTTCTCTGTGTAGCCGGGGTGCCCGGAGCCGGCGGCGACCTTGATGAACGTTGAGATGGGTAGGTGGGTCGCGGGGTCCACCGTGTCTTGCTCGGTTACGGTCTGGCCGTCCGCGATGCCGTAGGTGGACGTGACCACCACGGTCGCATGCCCGAAACCCAGGGCCGCATGCAGAAGGGGAAGGTAGTCGCCGTAGAGCTGGTACCCCGAAGGCCCGCCCGTGTTATACAAGTCGGAAAAATCCCCGCCGTCGAGAAAGCTGCCTGTGCTGAACTTTTCCCAGCACAGGTCCGGGTGCACGGCGTGGGTGAACATGCCGGCTCCCGTCAACAAGTACAAGAAGGTTATGTTGTCGGTCTTGCTTGTGCAGGTCGGAGCGCTGGGGGAAGGGCAGCCCAAGGGCACCTCCAGATTCGATGCCCAAGTGATCAGCCCGGCCTTTGCTGCGACGGTAACTTGCTCTGTGGCAGGGACATACCCGCTCGGTACCGTGGCCCCCCCCAGCTCATCAAGGCTCACACTCCACGAGTACGACCCGGCCGAACCCGAAACGTCGTCCTTTATCGCCTCCACTCCCACGAGGGTCAGCTGTTGAGCAGCCATGCGGCTGGTGGCCTGCGACACCAGGCGGAAGTAAGAGATCGCCGCCTGGTTACCGGACACCTCCGGGGACATTGGGGTGAGTGAGGCCGAACCGATAGTCGGCCCGCCATCTCCAGCGGACAAAGTGGCTGAGAACTCCACTGTTGTACTGGCTTGGGTCGCAGTAACGGTTACCTGACCGCGCTGCCAGGGGGTCGTGGGCGGGCTTTGGACGGCCACCGTGGAGCCACCCCACAAAACGTGAAGAGGGTCCGGACCCTCGGTCTCATGCAGACCTCCGACCTCCCATCGGAGCAAGTAGTGGTCACCGGGCGTGGTCGGCACGGACTGGGAGACAAAGCCGGGGTGATCGTCTGCAAGCCAGAGAGACCCGGGGCACCCCGGGGACTTTGGCCAGTACGTACCAACCGCTTGAACCCCGCCCGCGCCAACTGTCCAATGAGGAATGCCCGTTGAGCCGGGTGAGACACCTATGTAGCTCCCCGAGTATTTCGCTGATGGCCCCAGTGAAGGGTCGGTAAAACAGCCGTTCAACAGAAGGTTCGTGCTTGGGCCTCCAGCGGCGGCAAACGCGGTCGTTTGGCTCAGGGCGATTGCAGGCAAGGAGGCACTGAGGCAGCCCACGACGCCAAGGAACTTGACGGCGAGCATCCCTGCGGCTCGCACCGGTGTACGACGCAACAACGTCATGTCACGGCCTCCTACGTCCCGGTGAGCCAACAGGACCAAGAGGCGGGACGTGCCGTTACGAACATGCCGCAAACGCGTTCCTGGCCGGTGACCACCGACTGGTGCAAACTCTACCCCGGCTCCCTCGCCCGCGCAACGGCACTTTATCGAGGCGAAACCGACCGTTCGGACGCCTGCGGAGCGATCCCGGGCCTGCCTGAGAGGCTCATTCGCCAGAGCAAGCAGGTTTCGCATGAGCACAGGTGGATGATGGTTCGCGAAGGCCCGGAAAATCGTACTGCCCCGGTGTCGGCCGCCTGAGCGCGCCGTCACCGTGTACGCCTTCAGCCGGGACCGGACGGGAACCAGTGCCTGCTCCGGCGCCTGCGCCGTCGTGTGGGTCCCCGTCCTTACCACCGGGAAGCCACGTGCCGGTAAGGGTATATCCGCCAACGACGTCGGCATCATCCGCCGGCCTGACGGGACCGACCAGGTGACTTATGAGGGCAAACCGCTTTACCTGTACTCTGCCGAACGGTTCGTTTTTTTACCCGGGGGACCGCCTGACGCTAGCGGCACCGTGGCCAACGGCAACGGGCTAGCCGGTCCCGGGGGAGGCAAGTTCTCGGTCATTTACCCTGGTTAACCGTCAAAGAAGTGCGTCATGGCCTTTGACCGCGTTAGAACCTGCTTCTAATAGCTTGGCCGTGCGCCGGCTATCTCCGCCCGTCCCGAGCCTCAGACCCCCCGTTTACCCTCTTACCGTGCGGCGCTCCTGAGACGTTACGGGCCGCCTGTCTGCCGGCAAGGTGACCCTCGTGGCGGCTCTCCGGCCCCGTGGCCCTCGTGGTAGTGGAGCCCGGCTCACGTGGCCCGTCGAGGCCGTCGAGCGTCTAACCCGGACTGCTCAGTGTCCCCGCCGGCCACGCTGCCCCCTACCTTGCGGCGCTGCTGGGCCGTTAGGGCGCTACCCCGACCGGTACGTCTTCAGGTGGGGGCGCTCGGCTCTCGGGTCCGGCCTTGGGGCTGACCCTCGGCCTTAGCCCCTCGCCCGTCCCCAAAGGTGAGGGACGGACGAGGGGGTTTCTTGAGGTGGCTAGGCGGGAGGAGAAGGCCCTCTGGTACCCCCGCTAAGCGGGATCCCCTTAGGGTGTGCCACCACCCATCGCGGCCCTCATCTGCTTGAACGTCTCCGTCAGCCGAGCGAGGGCGTCGTCGCCATTGACAGTTGGGTAAACGTGGATCACCGAGAAGGGTGCCAGCGGGAACTCAAACTCGATCTGGGACAGTTCGGTCTCGTCGGCGGTGTTGAATACACCCCAGCCGCCGCCACGTCCGGCGAAGAACTCGAACGACTCCATCTTGTGGCGCCAACGCTCCCGCCACGCCCGGAACGCCTCGAGAACTCCGAGCAGGGCGTCTGGCGGGATCGGAACGGCGCCGGGCTCAACGATCATCAGTGTGCGCATACGTGGACCTCCGGTCGGGTTCTAAGGTGCGCCTAACTTAGCGCCTGGTCAACTGGCTGTCGACGGGCTCTTTTCCGCCACCTCGACCCATGTGCCTCTCCGGTCCCACCCCAGGCCTACATCGTCCTCGTGCAGGACTACGCCGGGCCTGGACAGCCGAGCGGGCCCGCTGCCACTGGCTCGTCTACGACCCCGACGGCAAACCGACCGGCTGCCCGTCCCTGCCGTGACGTCGGGCTGGCGCCAGGACTACCAGGGCCGCTGGTACCCCATCGAGGCCTGCGCCCGCCACAGCTCACAGCTCGTGAACCGGGCGGTCGGAGGCCGAGCGCCGGGCGTAGTCACCACGAACTCTAGGCCGGATGCTCGCGCCGCGTGCACGAACTGGCGCGTGGGCAGTTCAGAGCACGGCGGCCACGCGCCGGTCACATACTGAACGAAACGGTCCCCGAGCCCGTTGCCGATACGTTAGTAGCCACTGGCTGCGCGCTGTTGCCCTCGTTGCACTGGCCCTTGTGCTTGCCGGCTGCATAGAAGGGGAAGATAAACACCTGGGTGATACTGATGGTCACTGTCCCCGAGATCCCCGCGTAAAGACCAGTGCCGTCGAAAAGGGTCACCGGCGCGGTCCCAGAAATAACACCTGAGCAGGTCTTCGGATTATTGACGACCGGCTGGGCATTGGCCATCTTCGTGTTCAGTGCTGTATTGTTGACCTCGAACGTGCCCTTTTGCAGAATGACCTTGACGTAGTTCCCGTTCGGGTCAGCGGTGCCGTTCTTGTTGATGTTGAGCGTCTTGCCGTAATCGCCAATGGCGCCAGCGATGAAAATCCTCCCCCCGTTGCCTGAGCCGGGTGCGACAAAGACCCTGACCGGACCGCCGACGGGCACGCTCAGAGTCGCGGCGGCGAACGCGGGGCTGCCGCTGAGCATGATGCTCCAAAGCACGGCGGCACTCAACGCGGCCTTGACTGCTCGAATATCGACCTCCTCGTCCGCTCCGCCGGCCATCTCACCGGCGGGAGACCATTTGTTTCGGGGCGTTTGCCCGTAGCTTGGCATTGCTGTCGGCTCCGGCCAAGGGGGCCAGCCGGTGTCCGGGGCATCGTGCCAGTACGGGCCTTGGTGCATCGCGGGATCGGTGACTGGCGCCACCTCCCGAGAGGATGGACCCGCAACAGACTCGCCGGGCCGTCTACCTTGACGAACACAGGTGAGCCGCCTGTCCGGGGTGGCCCGCACGGCCACCCCCGGCCTCCTGTGTCGAGTTCGACGCTTGCAACCCACCCCAAAGGGTCACGGGACCCGCCTTGTGCCTCCCGGCAACCCCGTTCCGAGCCCCAGACCCCCGCTTTGCCCCCTTACCGTGCGGCGCTCCTGGCCTTCTGTGACCGTGCCTGCGCCTGTCGAGCCAGCCCGGCAAACAGAACGCCTTCTCCGGGTGTGCCCCTGTCGTGACCGATAGGCTGTGCACGAGGACAAGGAGGAAGCCCATGAAGAAGTTCCTCGCGATCCTGGCAGCTATGGCGATCGCTTTAGCTACGTTCCTTCGGCTGCGCCGGCGACCGCCAGCGCCAAACTCCACACCACCGCCGGCATCAGGGACCTGAGGGCCAAAAGCGTCTGTGGTCTAAAGGCTTCCACGGGAAGCCCCAAGGCTCGGATGCATCCACAGGTTCGCTGGCCAGCGCTCGACTCGTAGGCTTGGACCCTTTCACCCCCCCAGCCCCACCACCCCCCTTTTGACCCTAACGCCGCGGGCTCCTGGGGCCCGCCTGACCTTGTCCGCCTGTCCTACCTGCTTGCCGATGTGCAGACGGTGTTGACACGAACTAGGTTCGCTTCAAGCGCCAGTGGGCGACCAGACGACTGCAAATGTCGCCGTTCCACCCTGGCACACGAGGCCTTTTTTGCTAAACCCTGAGTAGGTAAGTGTTCCGGCAGCTCGCGAGCCGGTGAACTTACCTCTAACGGATGCCTCGATCGGGATTTCCCCGTACGAACCCGTGAGATGCGTAATGGCGAATGAACCGTCGGCTCGTATCGTGACAGCGCCTCTTACAGGGATATAGCCGTCCTTGAAGGACGCAAAGCCCGATGCTGTGAGAGGCGGAACCGCCCCAGGAACAACGCCTCCTTTGAGCCTGCAGTCCCGGAGGGCCGCCCAAAAACTGGATAGGTCGACGATTTCTCCCGTGCAGCCGCTCGCACAGCCCTTGTGGCCCGACCGAAACGCGGCCACTGGCGCCTCGACACCGAGCACGACACGACCGTGGCCTCCAGGGAGGGACTGGTTCGTCGGACCCACGTAGGTTCCGGTCGGGGGTCCGCCACTCGCAGCGGCGGGGCTGGCAGCTGCCACAGCGGCGAGCAGAACCCCGAGGACCAGAGAAACCCCTCGCTTTGCCAAGCCAGACCAAGTAGCCATGGGTACCCCTGGTTTGCGACGACGCAGTACCTAACTTGACCTTTCGGGCCGAGCATATATTCCGACAGACGGCGGTGCACGCCAAGACGGTCTAGGTGGCGACCACGGTTAGCCCCAAGCCCGTCCCGAGCCTCGGACGCCCCCGTTCGCCCCCTGCCGTGCGCCGCCCCAACACGAACGCCCTGCCCAGCCCCCCCGCTTTACCCCTTACGTTGCGGCGCTCCTGGGCTCCTGCGGCCTCGCCTCAGCTGTCGAGCTGAGCGCCGCTCGGCACGCAGAGCGGTCGCCCCGGCCCCGTGCCCCCCGGCCGCGGCCGCGGCCTCGCGGCGCTCCCGGCGGTCCTCGGCCGTCTCGGTCTCCGGGGGCTGTCCCCGCCTTTGGCCCGGCCCCGGCTCCTTTCCCTTCTATCCCCACCCACCCACCCACCAACCAACCAAGACGTCTTGAGTCGGGAGGGCAAGCGGGTCGAGGCCGGGCGCGAGCCCCGCCCCGACCCCTTGCCCAGTCTCGGGTCCCCGTCTCGGGGCCCCTGCCCCGCCCATCGTGGCGCCGTCCCACCAGCTGCCCCCCTCTGGGGGGGCGGCGACGGCCGGTGACCCGACCGGCCGGCCCCTGGGGAGAGGAGGAGGGCCGTAACGCCCCCGGAGCGCCGCAAGGTAAGGCCCGAACAGTCGAGTTAGGGCTCGGGACGGGTAGAAATGGCGAGTGAACGGATCAGGCCTCAAAGGGGTGGTTGGCGGTGGGCGTCGGCCCGGCCCGCTCAGGTGCCCGAACCGGCGCCCGGCCTCGGCCGGCTGAACTAGCTGGCCGTTGTGACGGGGCCACAGGCTCGACGGGGTACCACCGGCCCTGGTAGTCCTGGCGCCAGCCCGACGCCACAGAAGGAGCGGGGCAACCGGTCGGCTTGGTGTCGGGGTCGTAGTCGTAAACCAGGCGGTGGCAGCGGCCCCGCTCCGCCGTCCAGGCCCCGGCGTAGTCGTGCACGGCGACGGATGGTAGCGGCGACACCGGCGTCGGGGCGGGCGGCAAGGCTAACGCTGCCCGCCCCGGTCTGCTCAGCCGGGCCGGGGGACCAAGCCCCGGTTAGCTGGGGACGAGCTACGGCACAGGGGATTGCACCGCCCCGGCGTTGCACGCCTTGCCCGCGGCGCTAGCCTCTCCCCGCTGGTCGGTGGTCGGGCAGAGCCTGACGGAGGTGCCGTTGAGCTTCACGGTGGTGTTGAGCGGGACTACGGAGAGCGCCGGGTTGGCGGCCAGCGCCAGCATCGTTTCGGTCGGCCCACCATTGTGGGCGAGGCGTCCGAGGTGGCCCGCACCGTGGCTGACATCACCGGTCCTGGCCTTGAGGCAGGTGGCGTCGGCCCCGACGTTGTAGCCCTCGTCGGCCCAGGTCGCCCCGGCACCTTGGTGGCAGCCGCCATTGAAGATGTCTGCGGCAGCCCAGGCGATGTGGGAGTTGCTGATGCTGCCGCCGCCGTTCTTGGCGGTGTTGGCCGAGAAAGTGGAGGCCGACACGGCGAGGGTGCCGGTCGCTTCATTGTCGATGGCACCGCCGTAGCCGTTCGGCACGGTGTCGTCGATGTTGGGGTCGTCGGGGTTGCCGGCGGCCGAGTTGGCCGAGAACGTGGAGGTCGTCACGGTGAGGGTGCCGCTGTTGGTGTTTGCGTAGCCGTTGCGGATGGCGCTGCCGTCTTCCTCGGCCCTGTTGGCCGAGAAGGTGGAGGCCGAGACGGTGAGGGAGCCGGTGCCGCTGTTGCCGTTGTCGATGGCGGCCCCGTAGTCGGCCGTGTTGGCCGTGAAGGTGGAGGCCGAGACGGTGGCCGTGCCGACACCGTTGCAGACGGCGCCGCCGAGGCCGGCCGAGTTGGCCGAGAAAGTGGAGGCCGACACGGCAAGGGTGCCGGTGCCACCGTTGTCGGCGCTGTCGATGGCGCCGCCCTCGGTACTGCACGGCCCCGCGCAGTCCCTGACGCTGTTGGCTGAGAAAGTGGAGGCCGACACGGCAAGGGTGCCGGTGCCACCGTTGTCGGCGTTGTCGATGGCGCCGCCGTCAGAGGCGCCGCTCACAGCGGCAGGGCCGTAGCCGGCGGTATTGGCCGAGAAGGTGGAGGCCGAGACGGTAACGGCACCTCTGCCGCCGTCGGCGTTGTCGATGGCGCCGCCATCAAAAGGGCCCCCGCCGCTGCCGGTGGCGGTGTTGGCCGTGAACGTGGAGCCCGAAACGGTGACGGTGCCGATGGCCAACAGCACGGTGCCGTTGGCCATGACGGGGATAGCGGTGTTGTCGATGGCGCCGCCTTGGGTGGCGCTGTCCCGGAAGAACGTGCAGGCCGAAACGATCAGCGTGCCGCCGTAGATGTTCTGGATAGCGCCGCCGTCGCCCTTGAGGGTGGTGTTGTCGGCATTTTGGACGGTGAGGCCGTAGATGTCGAGGTGCACCTTCGAGCCGATGGTGAGGACCGGTCCGTCACACGCCTTGGTCTGGCAGCCAGCCGGCTTGCCATGGTCGCCGTCGAGGACGGGGTTAGTCACCCCCAGCGCCGGTCTTATGGTGAGCGGTGCTGCGGACGAAGTGCCCAAGGTGGCTACTGACCAGTTACCGACGTAGTGGCCCGTCTTTCCGGGGGTGGCAAGCGCCACGGTGGCGCCGGCTTTGGCCAGCGACAGTGCCTCGGCCAGCCTGCACTGCTCCGACGTAGTGGCCGTCTGGGGGCAGCTGGTGGGCGAGACAGCACCCCCGGCTGCGTAGGCGTACAGCGTCGTAGCCCCAGCCGATGTTGGGGCAGCGGTCACGGCCAAGCCGAGGGCCGCAATGAACAAAGTAGGAAGGCCGGCGGCGACGCAACGCTGCCAGGCCCGGGCACCTGCAGAGCTAAGGGGGGTGTTACCTGCTCGCCCCCGAGGTGAAATAGAGGGCTCCATGCCGTGCTCCCTTTCTTTCAGGGTGGCACGCAGGTAGGTCGCCGGCCTGGCGGCGAGCCGACAGTGGACGGCTCAGCATAACTCGCTATAACTAGTCAGGCAAAAGGTGCGACCTGCCGTCTCCGAGGCTCGCAGCCGCTTGACTGGGTCATCGGCCTTATCAGCAAGACGGATTTGGCACGCCCTCTTCCTGCCGCCCTAGGTGGTGGGCCGCGGTAACTGGCCTATACCAGGCGGGCTGTCGCCGTCGACTATTGCCAAGACCTGGTCGATGTCTTTCAGTAGTTGGATGTGCAGCTCGTTTCCGTCCTTTAGGTGAGCCCGCACCGCAACCAGCCCTCTCAACGCCTCAACGCCTTGGTCCTCGCCACCGACAGCGGACGAGACAAGAGCCATCTCCATGCCGGTCAGGGTGACGGACTGTTGGAAAACCGCCTCGCCGTTGCCCGCTCAGGGGGCGGCCTCGACCGGGAGCGCTGACCTCGGCGCCAGCAACGACGCCGTACGGGACCTGTTCCGCGCCAGCGAGCGCGTCGGCCTAAGCTCTTGGCGGCCCAAGGCACTGGCCGGGCTCGTGGGTACCGGCCTAGGCCGGTGTCTCCTCCTCGGAGCGACCGATGAAGGTCTGGACCGAAAGGAGCCACGATGCAAAGAAGTAAGAGTGAAGCAAAGAACCTCCCGTCGCCGGCGATCGCTGGCCTTGTTGTCCTCAAGCCCAGGAGGGTCGTGGGCGTGCTCTGTGCGGTACTGGGTTTGTCCGGACTGGTGACAATGGGGACAGCGACCGCCTCAGCCCCTCCCGCCGCCACGGTGTTCGTGGCGCAAGCGGGGTCGAACGTCGGGTGCGGGAGCGCTAGGACGGGCGCCCAAGCCCTGGGGACCGTCACTACCTACCCGCTGGGCGCAGCTGGCGATGTCGCCCCCAAGGTAACCCTCGCGAAGGACATGAACGGCCCTAGCGCCCTCGCCTTTGACTCCTCCGGCAACCTGTGGGTGGCCAATTCCGGCAACGACACCATGCTGGAGTTCACCAAGGGCGAACTATCCCAGGCCCACGCCGCGCCCAGCGTGACCATCTCCTCCGACGCGTCCCATGACCTGACCGGCCCCGACGGTCTAGCCTTCGGTCCTGCGGGGGACATGTGGGTGGCCAGCAGTGGCACCAACATGCTCATCGAGTACACCAAGGCCGAGCTGGCCAAGTCCGGTACCCCCACCCCCCGTGCCATCGTCCCTGCTCCCACCAGTGCCACCACCAGCCCACAGCCTGACGGGTTGGCCTTTGACCCCTCGGGCGACCTGTGGGTGACCAGCTCGGACGGAGCTGCAACTGGCACCCCGACCTTCAACGTCGTGGCCGAGTTCACCAAGGCCGAGCTGGCCAAGGCCCACCCCGTGGCGAGCGTGACCATCTCCTCGGACGCCTCGGGGTCCCTGTATCTCCCGGGAATTCCCGTTTTCGCACCCTCGGGCGCCCTTTGGGTGCCAAACGGCACTAACAACACCGTCGTCGAGTACACCAGGAGCGAGCTCACCAAGTCGGGCTCCCCGGCCCCCTATGTCACGATCTCCGCGAACGCCTCGCTGAGCAACCTCAACGAGCCCGGCAGCCTCGCCTTTGACCCGTCGGGGGACATGTGGGTCCTCAACGCCAGCACGGTGGTGGAGTTCAACAAAGGCCAGCTCACCAAATCGGGCTCCCCGGCTCCCATGCGGACGATCGCCGGGCCCAAAACGGCTATGGACTGCCCCTCTTCCATTGTCATCCAGCCGTAAGGCCTCGCCTATATCGAGAGTTCACCGCAGTGGCACGAACGGGGCTCGACGTTCATTTCTCTGTCGGGCCCCGTCCTCGCTTGGCGCGTGAGGCTTGCACGTCGGCCCGTTCAACGCACCCCTATGGGGAAGCCACGAGGATGCCCCGCACCGGGCGACCTGCGCCAGCACCTGGCCCGTCTCTAACCGGACCGGGAACCCAGTCACTGGTGAAAGAGGGATGGCATCCGCGGCCCGGTACGACACATGGCCTGTGCCTCCCACCTGTACCCTGCGCCGCTCATAGCCACCAGTTCTGGCGACGGCGCCCGGCGTGGCCCCGATGAGCCGACAAGCGCAGTACGACGTTCCTGAAGGAGCTCTAGATGTCAAGAGGGCTAGTCCAGGTATTTTGTCTTTTTTCTTTGGTGGCCCTCGGTCATGAGGGTGCAGGTCGGTCACGATCTGGGCGCCGGCCCCCCATAGCGGGAGCGCCCAGTGCTCGGCCACCCGGTGGGCGTAGCCCGAGTCGGAAAGTACGTCGCCCAGGGCCACCCCCGATGCCGCCAGGTCCCTTAGCGCGGGGACGAAAGGCGGGCACGGGGTCGACGTGGCACGAGCTGAGGGTGGCCCGGCGCACCAGCTCGGGCACAGAAGGCCCAGCTTCGTCATTGACCATGGTGGCGGCGGAGAGGTAGTAGCCAAAGAAAATCTCGTCTTTTTGCCCCGGCCTGTTGCCCCGGCCTGTTGCCCCGGTCGCCGAAGCGCCGGGCGACCAGGCGAACTTGGCCAGCAACCTTGGAGCTGAGCAGGTAACAGGCTATACCCAGCCCCACGGGCTCGTAGGGTGCGATGGCCTGCACCCGTTGCCGTCTGGCGTCATCGGTCACCCTCGGGGTGCTGGCGAGGGTCGGGAGCGTCGCCCTCCAGGCGGTGGAGCGCACCTCGCCCTCGGTTTGGGGCGTACCGGTGTCGGGTAGGAAATGTTCCGAACGTTGCGGACGTCTACGTCATATGCAGTAGAGACAGGCTCTTGCGGGACCTGAGTCTGGCCCCCCAATCGAAAGGCGTGCTGGCTATGCCCACTAGGATATGGCGGACCCCTCACGCGCGACCCTCGTTGGCCATCGCCCTCGTGCTGTCGCTCACCGGTCTCGCACTAGCCGTCAACGGATCGGGTCACCCGACCGAAGCGTCCCTGAGCATGTCGCTCGTGGAGTTTTCCCATCACCATCGGGGTACGGGCGGTGGGTCCACCACCACGACCGGTCCGCCGACGACGACGACATCTTCAACTACGACGACGCAGCCCCCTTCCTCCACGACGACGACTATCCCCAGCACTACCACCACGACCAGCACCAGTACTACAACGACCACTACCCCGTCGTCATCGGTTGCCTTCGTTCAGGCCGACGACACAGGCACAATTAACGGGAACACCACCAGCATCGGTAGTGGCCAGTCCAACCAAGTGCTCGCTCACGACACCGGGATCGGCCACTCTGTCGTTCTCATGATCCAGACCCTGACCTACCCTGGCACCGAGACGGATACTGTCACCAGCGTCTCCTCAGGGATGGGCACCTTCCAGTTCGTCAACTCGTACAACGATGGTGCCGACTTCGAGATATGGGTGTGCACGGACACGACTGGTGCAGCCGACACGGTCACGGTTACCACGCCGACCAATGCTTGGGACGCCTTTGCCGTGGAGTTCAACACTCCCGCCATTGGCTTCGTAAACGGTGGTGGCCAGGTCGTTGATCTGCCCTACCTCGGGGATCAGAGCTGGACCGTCTCACCCGAAGCGGCTGGAAATCTCGCTGTTATAGGGGTCGACACCGCGGATGCGTACGAGACCGGGCCTGCGGCACCCTGGACGTACTACAACTCGGGGTACTGGTCCTTCTTCAACGGGACCTCGGCGGCTTGGCAGGTGGCTCCGTCATCATCTCCTCTCACTGCCACCTGGGTTCAAGACGGAGGAGAGAGCAGCTCTCAGGGGGTGGTGCTTGAGTATTAGGAGGCAGCCACTGCGTATCCTCGCCGACCTCGACCCCTAAGGACATGCACGCCGCTTTGTCCAGCGGGCCCAGAGGTCGTTGCCGAAGGCGTGCCCGGCCCCAGCTTTGCCCGCCACATGCTTAGCGTCGACCCACCCGACCACACGCGCCTGCGGGGCTTGGTGTCCGGCGCCTTTTCCCCAAGCGGGTCGAAGGAAAACGCCCCCGGCGACGATCTGGTGAGCGCCCTTTTCGCACCCCCTGCTTGACCGATGGCTGCCGGAAGTAGCGAGGGGCTAGCGTCGGCACAAGCGTTGCCGAGCCAAGCGAGCGGTATTTGTGCCCTCGCTGGGGTCCTTAGAACGGCCAGGTGGCGTCGGTGAAGCCGCCCAGCGTCTACCGGCCGTGCTCGGCCTGCATCAGCTCGGCCCCCACGCTTGCGTTAGGTTCCGGACCTGTGGTGGGTCGAGCGCTGGGTGCGGCGCGCTGTCGCAGCTACCGCCGGCACCAAGGCCCTCCACAAGGCTGGAGGGCTCATCGAGGACAACTTCAAGAGCCGTGAGCGCGCCTTGCCACCGCTGGCCCGTGGGCTCAGTCCGACCGGCGTCGGGGTCAGCCAGCAACTCGCGTATGTGATCAGCAAGCTGGCAACCTTGGCCAGAGTAAGAGCGCGCAACAACACGCGCTTAGTCTTGTCTGGGAGCATACTTGCCGAGAACCAAATTCAAGGGGGACGGCGTTGATCGACTACCACGTCCACCTGTGGAGACATGGGCCACAATCGTCTCTGCAGGCCACCATCGAGCAGTTGGCCGTCTATTGCGCGCACGCCGCAGAACTCGGCGTTACAGAAGTGGCCGTGACGGAGCACTGCTCGCGTTTTGTTCAGTTCGACAAGCTTCTGCGCGGCTGGTGGGACGACGATCCCAGTCCTGCTCGACGGGCTGAAATGTCAAAGCGCTGGGACGAAGAACTCGGGGCCAACCTCGACCAGTACGTTGACACGGCACTGGCGTCCAAGGCCGCCGGCCTGCCCATAGTCGTGGGCATAGAGGTCGATTACTTCCCCGGCCAGATGGACAAGGTAGCTGCCCTACTCGGTGGGTACCCCTTCGACGTGCTCCTTGGGAGCGTTCACTGGATCGGGGCCTGGCTCTTCCAGGCCGTGGACTGGGCGGAGGCGCAAGAGCAGTGGACGGCTCGGGGAGTAGATCGCGTGTGGGACGCCTACACCCGGTCAATCGAGGAGCTGGCGGGTACTGGGGCAGTCGACGTCCTGGCTCACCCGGACGTGGCCAAGGTCGCCGGCCACCGTCCCGAGGTCCCCGATGAGTTCTATGACCGCATCGCCAGGGCAGCTAGCGGGAGCTTCCTGGCTAGCACCGGAGAGGGCTCCATATGCCCTGGTAGAGCATAGTTTTCCGGCACTCACCGCGTAGTACCTAACAACGCTTAGGTGCCTCGGCAGGAACGGCGACCGACAC
>JBKQUU010000288.1:0-88950 GCA_052325485.1 Acidimicrobiales bacterium
GTGGCACTTACGACGGCGGCGCCATAGACAACGCCGACAACAGCGGCACCGGCACCCTTACGGTGTCGGGCTCCACTTTCTCAGCCAACACCGCCGGCTACGGCGCCCCTGAGACCAGCGCCTCTGACGGCGGCGCCATCGACAACGCCGACAACAGCGGCACCGGCACCCTTACGGTGTCGGGCTCGACTTTCTCAGCCAACAGCGCCAAGGACTGCCCGGGGTCTTGCCCTGCTGGTGGTGGCGCCATCGACAACGGCGAAGACAACGGCACCGGTACCCTTGCCGTCTCGTCCTCCACCTTCAAGGGCAACTCGGCCCACTACGGCGGCGCCATCGACAACGGCACCGGCACGGGCACCGTGTCGGCCTCCACGTTCTCGGCCAACACTGCCGACTACGCGGCCGCCCTCGACAACGGCGACGCCGGCACCGGCACCCTTGCCGTCTCGGCCTCCACCTTCGCGGCCAACAGGGCCAACGAGGACGGCGGCGCCATCATGAACGGCTGGACGGGCAACAGCGGCACCCTCATCGTGTCGGCCTCCACGTTCTTTGGCAACTCGGCCGTCGGTAACCCCAACGACCCCGACATCGACACCGGCGGGCCGAACGGCTACGGCGGTGCCATCGAGAACGGGACGACCGGCACCCTGGCCGTTTCGGCCTCCACTTTCTCGGCCAACACCGCCAGGAACGGGGGCGGCAGCATCAACAACTTCGACATCGCTTGGGCCGCCGCAGACATCTTCAACGGCGGCTGCCACGATGCGGTCGGGGCGACCTGGAAAGACTCCGGCTACAACGTCGGCGCCGACGCCACCTGCCTGAAGGCCGGGACCGGTGATGCCAGCCACGGTGCGGTCCACCTCGGGCCTCTGGCCCATAACGGTGGGCCGACCGAGACGATGGTGGCGCTTGCCGCCAACCCGGCGCTGGGCGTAGTCCCGCTCAACACCACCGTGAAGCTCAACGGCCGCTCCGTCACGCTCTGCCCGACAACCGACCAGCGGGGGGTGCACAGCGCTGCCGGCAAGGCGTGCAACGCGGGGGCGGTGCAGTCCCCAGCGCAGTAGCTCGTCGCTATATAACTGGGACTTGGCCCTCAGCGTTGCTAAGCAGACCGGGGCGGGCAGCGTTAGCTTTGCCGCCCGCCCCGGAGCCAGGGGCGTTGCACTGCCTGACGTACTTAGTCTGTTGGCCCACGGCGTTAGCAGAAGCGTCTCCTCGCGCCACGCTCGGTAGGTCAGCACCGCGTCTCAGCTCGTGACCGCGCGTCCTCTCGACGTTGTCGCCGGGACGGGATCCAGACCCTTTCAGCGCTTCCTGCTGAGCCCGAAGCGGCGACCCACCCGGTCGCGTTCCACAGCACTCTTTTCACCTACCTACGGGCCGATCAACGCCGCGCCCTTGTCGACCCGGATCGGCTGCTCAAACGCCTAGGCAAGACGTGCATCTGGGAACAGTGCCCAAAACGCCGGTCGCATGCTCGTACCTTCGGCTGCCCTCAGGGTGGGTCAAGTCGGTACTGCTGAGTAGCCCAACGTCGCTGCCGGTGGTACCAGGGGATCAGCCAACCGTGCAGGATGGGGTGCTTGTGGGCGAGGGCCCCGGCCGCCTGCTCGGAGGCTTCCCCGTCCAGAAGGACAGCCCTCGCCCGCACCGCTGGCCCCCGGCTGCGCCCGCGAGAGCTGCACGGCGCCACCTCGACCGCGGGGGTGTGGCGCAGCCGCTTGGCCTTGCCCGAGACATCCCAGGTGCGGAAATAGGCCCTGTCGGCCTCGGCAACAATATGGACGGGCGTCGCCACCGCCCGCCCGTCACGGCGGAACGTCGTCAAGAGCATGTACTCGCTGGCTGAAAGGGCGGCGAAGTAGCCGCTCCGTTCCTTGTCACCTGTCTTGGTCACTTTGTGCCTCCTTTCCATCAGTCGCGGTGCTGGTGCCGCGGCGTTCGGCTAGCGCCGCGTTCACGGCGCTGAGCTTGTCGGGGTTGGCGACGATCCTTACGGTGCTGACCCGGCCGCCGGTGATGTCGAGCACGACGGCCGAGATAGCGGTGCCCCGGTAGAGGGCGAGCAACCCGGGCTGGCCGTTGAGGTCCGCCTCGATCACGTCGGTCCCCTCGGCGGTGGCCCCTGCGATGGCGACCAAGAACCGTGCCGCCTTGGCCGCCCCCATGACCGGCTTGGGGGCGGCTTTGGCCTTGCCCCCGCCGTCGGTCCAGACGACTACGTCGTCCGCCAGCACGGCCAACAGCGCCTCGAGGTCCCCACCTGCGCACGCGGCCAGGAACCGCCTGGTCAGTTCGTGAGCCCGGTCCCGATCGGCCTCGAACCGCCGCCCTCGGGCGGCGATGTGCTTGCGTGCCCGGGCTACCAGTTGCCGGCAGGCAGCCTGGTCGCGGTTCACCGCGGCGGACAGTTCGCCGTAGCCGTAACCGAAGACGTCATGGAGCAGGAAGGCCGCCCGTTCCAGTGCGCTCAGCTCCTCCAGGACGACCAGGAAGGCCATGGACAGCGAGTCGGACAGCTCGCTCGCTCCTGCCGGGCCCAGCTCGTCCACCAGCAACGGCTCCGGCAACCACGGCCCCACGTACGTCTCCCGCCGGGCGCGAGCGCTGCCGAGGGCGTCTAGGCAAAGCCTGGTCACCACTGTCACCAGGAACGCCCGGGGAGAGCGGACGTCCTCGCGGGACTGGGCCCGCCATCGGATGTAAGCCTCGTGCACGACGTCTTCCGCATCAGCGGCTATGGCGAGCATCCGGTAGGCCAGGCCGAACAGCTCAGGCCTTAGCTGCCCGAAGACCTCGTCGTCCGCTCTCGCTTGGCCTAGCGCCTCGCTCATAATGGTCACCTCCTAACACAAGAAGGACGACAAGGCTCCACCGTCTGTGACATGGCGGCCTTATTTGCCAGCTCTGCCACATTTCGCTGGATGACATGGCGGCTGCTTCACCCGGAGGACCTCTACTTCCTTGCATTTGACCGGCCCATGGACGGGTACGCCCCTGGCCTAAACTCGCCGAACTGGGACCGGCTGGGAGAGTGCTCTGGACAGCTGTTCCAGGTCTCCCACATCCGAGGTGACCACTGTTGACCCGGTCTTGGCGGCGGTCAGGACGACGTGAGCGTCTACCACATCGGACGCCTTCGTTCGGGCGAGCAGGCTGCCAACTTGTTCAGCCTGCTCCGCTTCGAAGGCGACGATCTCACAGCCTCGTAGTAGCCGGCGAAGCTGGACCTGGTGAGGGGAGCGTAGGACCTGTGCGGTCACCGGAGCCGTCGTGACCGGGACTATGCCCGCCTCCAGACGGGCTCGGTGATCGGCCCACACGCCGCGGTCGTTGCGCTGGGCAGCTATGAGGACGCCGGCGTCGTAGACAGCGGTCACGCCGAGCGACGGGTTTTGGAACGGACGAGCTCATCAGCTATTCGGCTCTTGGCCGCCTCGATCTCAGCCGGGGTCAGGGCGCCGTGCTCTCGTTCCCATTCCTCGACAGCGACCAGGCCGTCACGCACCAAAAGCGCTCGGCTGGCCGCCGCGGTCATCCATGCTGAGACGCTGACGCCCTCGCTCGCTGCGGCGGCGAGGACTTGCTCATGAACATCGGCATCCACGGTGATCGCCAGTTTCGGCGACGGTTTCCCTCTGGGCACACCCAAACTCTACTACCGTAGTAGGAGTGTTGTCGGGGGCCCTTGGCACAAGCGACCAGTGTTCAGCTGGTCCCCGACGATGGGCGACCCACCCGGGACCGCCGATGCCGGTTTTCCTACCGTTACTCAACGGCCCATTTTCGTAAAGGGGGGACCGGCCGCGGCGATGCCGCAGAGTTCTTGGCGAGCGCTATTCGGTGCAGAGCACGTCGGCGGGGACCTTCTGAGTCTTCACGCCCTTAGCGTCGACCAACCAGAAACTGTAGCTGAACATGGTGCTCGTAACGTCGCCCGTGCATTTCCAAAGGTCGCGCCACTCGATCGGGTCGTTGCGGTGCAGGACAGTCAAATGCCCGGAGTTGCACGTCACGTTCTCGGCGCAGGTCGGCTCGGCGATGTACAGGGTGACCGGAAAAGTGGCGTCCCCCTTCCAGTACACGAACATATTCTCAGACGGTCCATTCTCGATCATTTTTTTGGGTAGGACACGTCGAGTTATACGGAAAGCCGGCCTGGCCGCGGCGCTGGAGATGCCCGGAAGGGCGAGCACGCTGAACATAGATATGCAGAGAAGGGCGAGTGCACTCCTCAAGGGCAACATGGCTGGCGATGGTACCCTGTAGCGGGCCCGATGTCAACGGGTTCGGGCGTCGCCCACAGGACGGTGTCCTCGTACGGCCCACCCAAAAGCCATTGGTATTCGCGTTTATCGTCAGATCAGGACGGTCCTCGTCGGCGTAGGCCAGACGGAGATTGAGAGAGCGGTCGACGAACTGCTCGTTCAGGCCTTGGTCACGGACCACCAGGCCTGTCTCTCGTGTGTCAATGGCTCTTAGGGCCCGCGCGCTGGCGGCCATGAGAACTTCGCGGTCATGGTGGCCCGTCAGGTGCAGATGATGAGACGAGCACACCGGCCCGGCCGCGTGAGGCGGTTGGGACCTGGCCTCTATGACCGAGCCGACGTCCCATCGAGTTGTTGGGCCGGGCGTGTCCGCCACAAATCACTTCCTGAAAGCATCCTTGATCTTCTCACCGGCCTGCTTCAGGTTACCCTTCGTTTGGTCGGCCTCCCCGTCGGCACGCAGGTTATCGTTGCCGCTGACCTTTCCGGCTGCCTCCTTCAGTTTTCCTTTTGCCTGCTCGGCGGTGTTCTTGGCTTTGTCGGTCGTCGCCATGGCTGGTTCCTCCTTGGAATGTTGAGCCGACAGGTTCACGCTTCGGCTCCGAGTGGAATTTACTGACGCGTTACCTGGCCGATGGTCCCCGAAGTGGCCCTACTGCTCGTTTATCTGCGGAGCTGTGTTCAACGGCGGCAGATCCCCATGTTCTAGGCTCTTTTTTACCATTTTCGTCAAGATCGTAAACTTAAGCTACGAAGGGTTACGGTGACACAACGGCGGCGCAGCTCCGTCGCCGGGGGCTGAGCCGGTCGTTCCCAGCTATAAGCCTGAAAACGCGGCCTGATTGCAGGCCTGCGGGGCGTCCACCGCGTGAAAGGCTTCCCGACCTGGGACGATCGCGGTGTCGAAGACGCGGTTGGCCCAGAACCAGGAGGCACTTTCAGTGAGCTTGTGAGCCGGTCGCCTACACCCCCGATGGCATCGCCCAGGTGGCCGAGGTCGACTACAAAGGCCGCCGCCTGGTGGTGCGGCGCACCCGCCTGGTCGATGTCGCTTCCACCGCCAGCACGCCACTGTGGAGCTGGCGTCATGCGCCCGTCACGCCAGTGTGACGGGCGGGCCCACAAGGATCACCCGTCCCCGGGCCCCAGAGGACGCCGCTCGTACCGCAACATGACGACGCCGTTGCCGAAAGTGTGCGTCTCGATCAGCCCCAACGGGACCTTGGCGTCCGACGCCCGTAACATCGGCGTGCCACGCCCGATCACTATGGGGTGGACGTAGAGGCGGTACTCGTCGATCAGGTCGTGACGGGCGAACTCCGCGGCCAGGTCGGCCCCGCCGAGGACGAGGTCCCCACCAGGCTGTGCCTTGAGGGCGAGGACCTCGGCCGGCACCACATCGGGGACGACCGTCGCGTTCCACTCGGCCCGCTCCAGAGTGCGCGAGTAGACGACCTTCGGCATTTCCCGCCAGATGCGCGCGAACTCGACGACCGTCGCCGTGGCGGCCGGGCCCTGGTCGGCCGTCGGCCAGAAGTCACCCATCAGCTCGTACGTGACCCGACCTTCGAGGAAGCCGCCGGCGCCCGCCAGCCAGCCGTTCATGTGGCGGTGCAGCTCATCGTCGACCATGTGCCAGTTGATCTCGCGGTTCGGCCCTTCCATGTAGCCGTCGACCGACACCGAGATCGTCCAGATGATCTTGCGCACCGCTCAGTCCCGGGCTCGGGAGGTCATCTCGATCTCAACCCCGGTGTCGAACCGCAGCTCGGCCATCACACCAGGTTAGGTCGCCAGCCAAAGCCCCCTTCCGCACCAGTCCTCTCTGTCGATCCCGTACCGCTTGCCCGCGGTCTGCGCAGGGTTTCGTGTCCGGCCCGATGGCGCAGCGAGCTTCAGTGCCAGGTTCGGAGCAAGACGGTGCAGCTCGTACGGTGGGCTACTCGCGATGTAGCGAGAGTGCCAGGCTGGGGACGACGAAGGACAAGAGAAAGATCGGCAGGATGCTCTTGCCGCTGCACCGGAAGCTGGCAGTCTCGCCCTCGGCAACGTCGAAGGTCTTGGTTCGGCTGGAGTTCCGGCCGGAGCGGACTTGCACCGTGTGACGTCCAGGTCCGACCGGTATTTCGACGGTCTTGTTCAGTTCCAGGGACCCGGCACGCTCGCCGTCGACGACGACGTCGTACGTGCCGCGGCGGACTTCCACTCCGATCGTTTTTGTGCGTCAGCTTCAGCGTTGCGGACACTGCTGGTCCTCCTCCTGTTCTGAATGGTGTTCTCCTTGTTCTGAATCGTGTTCTCCTTGGGTCCCCGGTGGCGGACGGCAACGTGGCAGTGACGATCATCCGCGTGTGCTGGTCACGAGCCGTTCGCGGTCGAACATCGCGGCCACGATGCGCCAGGCGATCAGGTCGACGGCCAGCAGCGCCGCGGCAAGACCGAGCGCCAAGGCGGTCGACACCGTGATCACGTTCAGCGACATCAAGGCGGCATGCTATTGGCCGCGTGCGGCCATGCCTCAATGAGGGCCTGAAAGGCGACGCGATAGCTTGGGGCGCGTGGACGCCGAAACCTTGAGGACTATTCAGCGGCCCCTAAAGGACCGTTACCGAAGCGAGCCGGGCACCGCTGTAGTGACACTACGAGCGCAAGGTTCATTGTCGGGGTCTGAGGTCGCATGTTCGGCTCAGACAGGCCGGGCGCTGGTCGAGGCGGGGCTGCACCCGGCCACGGGAGGCGATGGCAGCTTCGCCTGCTCGGGTGACATGCTGCTTCAAGCGTTGGTGGCGTGCGCAGGGGTGACGTTGCGCTCGGTCGCGACGAACCGAGGCTTGGCCGTCACTGGGGCGGTGCGGGCTGAAGGGGACCTGGACTTTCGGGGAACACTCGGTGTCGACCGTGAGGCCCCGGTCGGGTTCCGCTCGATCCGACTGATCTTTTGACCTTGATTGTGACGCCCCCCAAGACCAGCTCGAAGAGCTCATTAAGACCACTGAGCGGTACTGCGTCGTCTACCAGACCTTGGCCGGGTCAGCCATGCTCTCGATCGAGAGCGGCAACCCTTAGCCTGGCCGTGGCAGGGCCGAAAGCCATCCTAAGCAAGGGCTCCCTGGCTGGTCGACACCAGCGCATAACAGCTCCCCGGCCTCGTGTCACCGACCATTAGTGGGTGAGCGCATGTCCGCGGGTTCTCGGTCCGAAGTCGAGGGTGCCCACCACCGCAGAAGCGCAGGTTGGCGCCACCAAGAGTAGTGCCGCTCACGCCAGGCTCAGCCCGGCGAGCAGGACGAGCCGTCTCGCCGCATTGTCGCTAGCCAGGGCGCTGCTGCCGGGCCTGGGCGGAAGTCGCCCGTCCGCGGGTCCTGGGCGTAAGGGACGGGCGCCGGGCCCAGGGCCGCCAAGCGAGCGACGGCGAGACAAAGCCTCTCGACGTCGCCGCCCGATGCGTTGACGCCCAAGCTGGCGCGCACTGCGCCGGGCATCTGGCTACGGTCGCCGAGGCGCACCCGCAGGCGGTGCCCGGCGACTTCGCCCGGGCCTAGGCCGAGGAGGCGCACCAGGTAGGGGTGGGCGCAGAAGCACCCGTGGCGCACGCCGATGGCATCTTCGAAGGCGAGCCTGGCCGCCACAAGCGAATGAGGGAGCCCGTCCACGGTAAAGGTCGCCACCGGCAGGGTCTCGGTGCCTAGCTCAGGACCGAGCAGACGTACGCCAGGGATGGCCGACAGCCCCTTGCGCAGGGCACTAGCGAGCTGTTTGTCGTGGGCGGTAACCGCGGGCCAGCCGAGCGCGTCGAACTGGTCGACAGCGGCGGCCAGGGCTACGGCTCCGACCACGTTAGGGGAGCCGGCTTCCTCCCTGTCGGGCGGCTCGGTCCACAGCACGTGGTCGAGCTCGACCAGCTCAACGGCCCCGCCGCCGACGAGGAAGGGGTCCCCCTCGGCGAACAGGCGACGGGGCCCTATGAGGGCCCCGGCTCCAAAGGGCGCGTACATCTTGTGGCCGCTCCAGGCGATGAAATCGGGCCCGGGTGGCAGCGGGCGGTGCGGGGCCAGTTGAGCGGCGTCGACCATAACGGGCACGCCCCGGTCATGCGCCAAGCCCACCACCTCGTCCAGCGGGGGGGCCCACCCGGTGATGTTGGAGGCGCCCGTGACCGCCAGGAGCCGGGGAGCCGGTCTGGCGTCCAGGGCAGCGGCAACATCATCGGGGCCAAACGTGCCGTCCCGGCCGCACTCGACGTAGCGGCACCGGGCGGCCCGGGACCAGGGCAGCAGGTTGGCGTGGTGCTCGACAACGGTGGTCACGACGACGACGTCCGCCGAGAGCTGCAAACGATAGGCGAGGTGGTTTATCGCTTCGGTCGTGTTGCGACAGATGATGGCCACGTCGTCGCCGCCCTGGCGGCGGGCGAAGCGCAAGACGGCGTCCCGGGCTCCTTCGTAGGCGTCGGTCGACCGCTGGGATTTGTACCCCGCGCCCCTGTGCACGCTCGAGTACCAAGGCAGGAACTCTTCAACAGCGGCCAGCACAGATGGGAAGGCCGGCGTCGAGGCGGCTGCGTCGCACGAAAGGTACGGGCGTTGCTGACCGTCGACGCACGGCACCAAGGCACCGTCGCCGACCAGTGGCGCCAGCGGCGCCAGCCCGGCCGTTGTCATAAGGGTGTACCCATCGTCACCTTAGAAATTAGCGGGCTGCCCCTTGCCGCGCACTCAGCTCAGGCAAGGGCCATGAACAGGAGCTCACGCTCCTGCTTGCTCGGTACCCGGCCACGTCGGCCTCCGTTATGACCCGGTCCGCATAGAACTATCTGGATGAGAGGTTGCCGTACGGGCCGTGGGTGTTCCCTTGGGATGGAACGCCGGGACGGGACCCGGCTCGAGGCGGAAGGCCCGCAAAAGCGGTGCTCTTCGAGTTTGACGTCCAAAAGGGGGATAGCAGGAGGTTCCCCGAAGTGTCGGGCTGCCCACACGAGTCACGTCCGAGCTCCTCAGGTGACGTGGTTACGGCGTTGCGCTCGGCCTGATCTCTATCGAAACTGTTTGAGGCTGTGGCGGGCACAGACCCTCCATATCTGGCCTTCGGACCTACCGCCGAAGAGCTCTTGGAGCGCATCAACCTCGTGCAACGTCTCCGCTACCTTCTGGCAGTTAGGGCAGTTGCTCTCGATTCGCAAGGCCACACGGGCCGGTTCCTTGCAGTCAGCTGTGGCGCTAAACGGTGAAGCCGCAGATGCCGCTCTTTATGATCGCCGTAGGCATGGTACGGCCCCTCGCTCTTGTCCGTGCCATGGCCACCGACGTGTGCGTCATTGATGCTATCGAAACTGGCACCGGGCCGCCTGCCGGGCCAGCTCTTTAAGATGCTGCACCCTATACGTTGTCGTCCTACGAGGTCCACAGCGTCAGCTCTTGGTAACAATTGCTGTTAGGTACGCCTACCACACTTTCAACTAAATCCATCACTTCGCTTGACTAAAGCGCACCACGCTACTAACATTCGTGCCTGTGAGCCTGCATGAGCGTGAAACCCGGGGCAGGCCGAAAAGAACCGGCAGGTTTTTGACCCCGCCTGACTACGGTTTCCGGCTGCACGGTAAGCGGACCACCGTCCTGCCCGACCGCTCCTTCGATTTGTCCGTCCCTCCGCACAGCGGCACCTTCACTCAGCGCCACGCCCCCGCCATGCGCAGGCTCGAAGCGTGCCTGCAATGCGGTGCGTGCACAGCCAACTGCGACCTCGCCCGTGACGACACCTTGTTCCCCCGCCGCCAGCTGACTCTTGTCCGTCTCGGGCTAGAGGACCGTGCCGCCGAGGGCCCCGAGATCTGGAGATGCTACGGCTGCGCTGACTGCACGGCCACGTGCCCCTCCAATGCCAAGCCAGACGTCATCATGCGGAGGCTCAGGCAGCTGGCGATCGAGCGCTTCGCGTACCCGCAGCCGCTGGCCCGGGCCGTCGATGAGCCCGTGCCGTTCCTCGTCGTCTGCGCCAGCGTGGCCGCGGCGTTGGCCGCCCTGGTGGCGTTGGGCGGCTCCTTCAGTCCCGCTCCCGGTCCTCTCGATTACGCCGGCATGTTGCCCAACCCGGTGCTCATCCCCATCTTTTCGGGCCTGTCTGTCCTGCCCTTGGTGGCGATCGGCGTGGGTGGCTCACGAGCATGGAGAAGTTGGTACGGGTCATCACTGTGGTCAGTGCGCCCAGCCCAGCTATGGAGGTCGGTGAAAAAGGCTGCGCCGGAGATCGTGGCCCAACGCCGGATGGCCGGTTGCCAGGACCACCGCATGAGGTCCTGGGCTCACCGTGCCATAGTCGGTGGGGTTGTCGGGCTGCTGGTGGCGTCCGCCGTCATGACAGCACTTGTTGTGGTCGGCAAGCAGTACCCCCTGTCAATGGGCAACCCGGTCAAGATCCTGGCCAATGTCTTTGCCGCACTTCTCATAGGAGGCACGTCCTACTTCTTATGGTTGCGCATTGCCGAAGCCAGTCGGGGGGGAAGGGTCGGTTTCTTCGACTGGGCCTTTCTTTCCAATGTCTTACTGGCTGGTGTCACAGGTGTCGCGACTGAGGCCATGCGCACGGCCAACATCCGCCCCGCCGCCTACCCGGTCTATTTCGTCCATCTCGTGATCGTGTTGGTGCTGATATTAACGCTTCCTTACACGAAGCTCGCCCACGCCGTGTACAGGGTCATGGCGCTGGCGGGGGAGGAGCACGCGACCGCCGAACAGGCCGCGATGGCCTCGCCGGGCGTTTTGGCCGTCGGGGGAGCAGGCCCCGAGGACCGGGTGGCACCAGGGGACGAAGCTCCCGCCCGAGGCGACGAGGCGGCCGGCCCTTCCCCTGAGGAGCTGCTGGCTATGAGCCACGCTGAGCTCTGCCAGTACCCCGACGCCGTCCTAGAGGACGCCTATTACAAATTACGCGATCAAAACGAGCCACGCCACGGTGGCCGTTATTACCCGAACATGAAGAGGCTGGCTGCCAGCGCGCTGGAACGGGAAAAGGACCGGCGGGAGATCGATGCCCTGGTGGACGCGCCTGGCCGGAGCGAGTGGGAAGAGTGGTACCAGAAGGCGGCGGAGCAGCCGTGTACCTGGTGGCTGGAGAACCACATCGTGGCTCGCCATGCCCTGACCACGTGCCTCAACTGCGGCATGTGCACGTCGGTCTGCCCGGCAGCCGAGCACTTCGAAGAGTACGACCCCCGTGTCATCGTCGACACGGCCCTGTCCGGCGACGAAGAGCGCATCATCGACCTGCTCAAGTCCAACATCATCTGGTACTGCGCACAATGCGGTTCCTGCAATTCCCGCTGCCCTCATAACAACGACATCATGAACCTGGTCGGGTCGTTGCGGACGCTGGCGCAGTTGAAGGGTTATCACACCCAGAGCGTGCGGGGCAGGCAACAGTACGCCGGTCGCCAGCTGTGGGCGGCCAACCTGTGGAACCGGGCCGTCAGCCTCTATTTCCGCAACCCTGACCCGGCGGCCCATCCGGACTTCGGTCCTCGGTACGCCAGCTGGTGGGCCGACATCGAAGAAGAGTTCGCCAGGGTGGGTGGTACCCCGGATATGGACGGCACTTTTGCCGGTCGCAAGGTGGCACCGCAGACCCTGGCCGAGCTGCGCAGTTGCATAAGGGCCGGGGGAGCTCTGGTCTTGTGGCAGAAAATAGAGCAGCACGCCGCGGCCGACGCGGCCAGGCTCGGCCTGGACGTCGACGAGTACTTGCGCAAAGTCAGCACCGAGGGGTAGGGCCATGGACTTGATGGCGAGCACGGCACCGGTCATCACCACTCGGCGGGACGTGAAGCCCATTCCCGAGGACGGCTACTACATGCCGGCCAGTTGTGTCATGGGGACTTTCAACCCATCCGTCGAACCGCTCATCGGGCGCTTGTACGACCTGCTCGGAAGGCGCTGGGCCATGGGCGCCATGGCCCCGGCCTCGAAGAACACCTGCTGCTCGGGCATAGTCACTCATGGCAACGTCTTCACCATCGAGAGCTCTTTGCTGGTCGTTGCCCGGTTGTGGTCGGTGGCGGCGGAAGCCGGTTTCGAGAACCTGACCACGGTGTGCGTAACGTCGTTTGCCCTTCACAACGAGATGCGCGAACTGTTGTCGACTGAGCCCGGGCTGGCCGAAAAGGTCGGCAGGGTGCTGTTTGACGCCTGCGGGAGGAGGTTGGTGGTCCCCAAAGAGATCGTCCATTGCAGCGACGTCATCTACCATCATCGGGCGGCGCTGGCCCGGGCCATGAAGTACCGCTTGGTGGACGTGACCACCGGGCGGCCATTGAAGGTGGTGGACCACGTGGGTTGCCATTACAACAAACTTTTCCCGCAAAAGTCAGTCGGGGGCACGGAGTACTGCGATGTCCTGACGGCCATGGTCCGGGAATGGGGTGGCGACGAGGTGGACTACCCCGAGCGCCACCATTGTTGCGGCATGGGCTTCCGCCAGTGCATGGTGCGCCCGAACCGCTCGTTTACCGTGGCCTGTGCCCGCAAGAAGTTCGAGAGCATGGCACCCTATAAGCCCGACCTCATCCTCACCAACTGCCCCGGGTGCCTCTTTGTCCTGGACCGGGAGCAATGGGGTGTCAACGAGCTGACGGGCTCAGATTTCCAGGTACCGGTCCTGAATTACGCCCAACTCGCCGGCTTACTGCTCGGCTGGAGCCCGTACGACGCCATCGGCATCCAGGGCCACACCGTGCCGGTGGAGCCGCTGCTGGAACGCATCGGCATCCCCTGTGCCCCCGAGAGGCTGAGGCCCGGGTGCACGCGTCAGCCAGTGGCAGTGGCCGCCGGTAGCCGTGGAGGCGCGAAATGACCGACCCAGTCCTGGTCTTGGGCGGCGGTGTGACTGGCATGCACGTCGCCACCGCCCTGGGCGAACTCGGCCAAAGCTGCCTCCTGCTGGAGAAAACGTCTCAACTTGGGGGCCGTGCCTCCAGCTTGTCGCGGACCTTCCCGTTTTTCGACCACGACGGGTTCAACGACGGCAAAGAGTTCACCGACGAGGTGGAGGCCGCCATGCGGGCCCAGGCCGCGGTCGAGGTCCGCCTGGGGACCACGCTTGTCGCCGTGGCCGGGGACTTCCCAGAGTTCCGGGCTAGCTTCAACGATGGCACCACCCAATTGGTGAGCGCCATCGTCATCGCCACCGGGTTCGAGCCGTTCGACCCGTCAGACCTCGAAGAGTACGGCTATCGCCGCTATGCCAATGTTGTGACCGCGCCTGAGCTGGAATGGGTCCTGAACCCCCGGAGCCCGAGCGGTGGGGCGCCTCGCAGGCCTTCGGACGGCAAGCTGGTCGATCGTCTGGCCATCGTGTTCTGCGTCGGTTCCCGGAACCGCCGGATCGGGGCCCCATTTTGTTCGCGTATCTGTTGCTCGTACAGCACCAAGCAGGCGCTCACCGTCCACGAACGCAACCCGAAAGCGGAGGTCACCTGCTTCTATATGGACGTCCGGACCTACGACCGAGGATTTGAAGAAATGTACTCCCTAGCCCAGGAGAGAGGGATCCGCTACGTCCGGGGCCGCGTCTCGGGATGCAAGGAACTTCCGGGCGGAGATATCGTGGTGCGGGCCGAGAACACTCTGTTGCAGAAAATCTTCTCCAGTTCCTTCGATATGGTCTCGCTGTCCACCGGCATGCGGCCGTGCGCCGACCTCGCGCCCCTAGCTCGCATCCTTGACCTCCGCCTGGCCCCCGACGGTTTCTTAGCCAGCAAGGAGTGGTTCCGGTACCCTCATGACTCCACCAGGCCGGGCGTTTTTGTAGCAGGGTGTGCCAGCGGCGTGAAACCACTTCGCAATTGCATAATCGATGGCAGCGCCGCGGCTGCCCGCGTCGTCGGCTTGCTGCGTACGAGGGGCGATCATCGGTCTGCGCACCTGGAGCACTAGGCGTCGGCTGGCGAGCCTTTTTGCCGATCGTGAGCTTTACGCCCTTGAGACCTGAGCACCTCGTTCCTGTTGACCTCGACGCTGTTGCCGGACGGCCGAGGTGCCCCGGGAAGGCCGGTAGTCCTCGGTGCCGGTGACGGCGGTCGTGAGAGGCAGGGCGACCTCGATCTCGAGCCCACCTCCTGGCCTGGCGCGGCATAAGATGCTCGCTCCATGAGCGGTGGCAATGGCTTTGACGATGGACAAGCCCAGCCCGAAGCCGTCAGCCGTGTGGCCCAGGCGCTGGAAGGGTTGGAAAAGTCGTTCTATTTCCTCGGCCGGGACCGAGAGGCCGGTATTGCCCACCGACAGCACGGCACGGCCGGGTGTCACGCTCGTCGCGATATCGACCCTGCCACCGGCGATGTTGTGCCGCACGGCGTTGTCGACGAGGTTCGCGACGAGGCGGTCGAGGAGCCCGGGGGACCCTGACGTCCACGCTGGGGGCAGGTCGGCGTTGAGCTGGATGGCCTTCTTTTCGATATCCGAGTGACGGGCTAGGAGCTCGCGGGAGGCAAGCACGGAAAGGTCAACGGGCTCCCGCTCGTCCAAGCCGCGCTCGCTCGTGGCCAAGGTCAACAGGGACTCGATAAGGTCCTCGTGGACTTCGCCGGCAGCGATGGCTCGTTCGCACGCCGCCCGCAACGAAGCTGCGTCGGCGTCGGGATCGGCGAGCGCCACTTCGAGCAGCGTACGTTCCAAAGTAAGGGGCGTGCGCAGCTCGTGGGAGGCGCTGGCGACGAAACGGCGTTGGGCGGCGAAGGCCGCCTCTAGGCGCCCAAGTAGGCCATCGATGGTCCCCGCCAGGTGCTTCAGCTCGTCGTCCGGTCCCTGGAAGGCGAGCCGCTGGTGCAGGTTGTCCGCCGAGATCTGCTGGGCGGTGGCGGCCATCGCCTGCAAGGGCTGCAGCACCCGGCCAGCGATTGCCCATCCCAGCACGACCGAGATCCCCGCCATGACGCCAAGCGCGAGGATGGAACCGATCAGTAGCTCGTGCAGGTCCGAGGAGCGCGTCTCGAGCGCCTTGCGGGCCGCGTCTTCGAGCTGTGCCGCCCCGGGCAGCTTGGCGAAAGCCGGGGGTAGCGCCTGCAGCGGGTGGGACGAGCTGAACAGGACGCGCTTATTTGCGAAGTGCCCCCCGACGCTCGTCGCTTGGGCGAGGAACAGGTCGTTGTGGTCGACCAAGACGTAGGTGATCGCCAGCAGGACCGCTGACGAGAGCAGGAACAGGCTCCCGTACAGCAGCGTTAGGCGCATGCGTACCGTCTGATGGCGTGGGCGTAGCCGGGCCAACAAGTCGCCGAGCCGGGGCACGAGGTGCACCCGTTCAGGTCTCAGGGGCTAGGCGGTAACCGGTTCGCGGCGCCGTCTCGATGAGCGGCGGGTCGCCGAGCTTGGCCCGGAGGCGGCCCACCGTGACCTTGACCGTCGAGCTGAACGGGTCGGCGTACTCGTCCCAGACGCGCTCGAGGAGCTCCTCGGCCGACACGGCAGCGCCCCGGGCGTTGAGCAATAGCTCCAGGACGGCGAACTCCTTAGGGGTGAGAGCGAGGCGCGCCCCGCCCCGCAGCGCCACCCGCCTCGCCGGGTCGAGCTCGAGGTTGCCGTGGACCAGGCAGAGCGGCGACGCTGGGTTGGCCCGTCGGCCGAGGGCCCTCACCCGGGCGACGAGCTCGGCAAAACTGAAGGGCTTCGCCAAGTAGTCGTCCGCCCCGAGGCCCAGGCCCTCTACCTTGTCCTCGACCGTGCTGGCCGCAGTGAGCATCAAGATGCGGCTGTTGCACCCGCTCGCCGCCAGCGTGCGGCACACGTCGTCCCCGTGCACCTTGGGGAGGCCCCGGTCGAGTACCACCACGTCGTAGGTGACCAGGCTGGCGTGGTCGAGCACGTGGTCAAAAGCGTCTTGGCCGTCCAAGGCGATGTCCACGGTCATGCCTTGTTGGCGAAGGCCTCTGGCGACCGCCTCGGCGAGCTCTCTTTGGTCCTCGACCACGAGCACCTTCATAGCGCGGCCCCGCCGGTCCGCTGCCCCCAGGGGGCGGCCAGTGCCCGAGAGCTGGACGCTCGCATGGCCCCAGCATGCACCAAAGGCGGTAACAAAGAGGTAACAAATTCTGTGACTGGCGCGTTACCGCCTTTCCCCTACAACGGTCCTCAAGGACTCCCGTGGGAATTGAAAAAGGAGACGCACATGGGCACAAGGCCAGCCATACAGGACGACCCCGGCCCGACAACGGGCGCGGCGCCGTCGTCGGTACAGCCAAGGGGGCTGGTGCGCCGGCCATGGCGCTTCGCCCTCGTCGGGTGCTCGCTCGGGTGCGTGGCGCTCCTGTTGGGTGCGTGCGGGGGGTCGTCGAACAACGCCGTCGCCCACACGGGCACGACGACGTCCACCACCGAGGGCCCGGCTGCTCCCCAGGGCATCGCGGCCGGCTCCGGGGGCGCCTCGGGAGCCGCTCAGAGCGTCAGGTTCGCCATCTGCATGCGCGCTCACGGGGAGCCCAATTTCCCCGATTCGGCCGTCACGGTCAACCCGGACGGGGGGGTCCTGTTTCAGCTGTCGAAAAGCAGCGGCATCGACCCGAGCTCGCCCACCTTCAAGTCGGCGATGCGGGCGTGCCAGAGCCTCGTACCGCACGCGGCAAACCACGCCGGCGCGTCCACCGGCTCGACCGACCGGCTCCTCAAGTACGTGCAGTGCATGCGCGCTCACGGCGTGCCCGACTTCCCGGAGCCGAACAGCCAAGGCCAGATCATGGTCGAAGTCACAGGAGGAGCCAATAGCGACCTCAACCCGAGCTCGCCCCAGTTCCAGGCGGCCTCTCAGGCGTGCCGGTCCCTACAGCCCCCCGGGCTCAGCGGTTTTTGAGCGCCTTTTCGATAATCATCGGCCCAACGCGGTCGAGCGCTACGCCCGTTATGAAAAAGGCCACGACTACCTCCCGTCTGTCCCCAGGGAGCGATCAACCCGAACGGCGTGGCCGGAGCCGGCTTATCCTGTCTTGCGTGGCGGGCAGCGTCGCGACCTGCAAGTGATGTCAAGGGCCAGGGGCTCCCAGAAGCCATTGTTGGTCCTCGTGACGGGGCTACCAGGGACGGGCAAATCGACGATCGCGGCTTCCGCCGGCGAGGCGCTCGCTGCTGCGGCCCTCTCCCATGACTGGGCTATGAGCGGCCTTCGGCCTTATCCGAGCGTCCAAGAGGCTTTGCAGGGCCATGGGCCCGCCCGGGCACGGAGCGGTCGGGTGGCCCATCTTGGCCGCTCTCGCCAGGGCACAGCACAGCTCCGACGAGGTGCTTCGGTGGTCCTAGAGGGCGTGGCGCGCCAGGCCGAGGTCGACTTGTGCCGCCGTCTGGCGGCCGAGGAACCCATCTCGCTTTTCGTGGTCTTGACCACCTGCTCCGCTACCCGGCACCCACCGCTCTCGGGTGGAAGGGCGGGCCCGGGGTATCCCGAACTGGTACGAGCTCGATCGGCCCCATGTCGAGCGCGCCATCTCCACATGGGGAACGCCGCTGGGCGTTGACCTGGAGCTCGCCGCCAGCCGGTCCCTGGCCCAGAACCTGGAGCTCCTAAAGACGCTGCTGTCCAGCGCAACCAGCAGCGGCGACCTGCGAGCTGACCCACGTACTTGACCCGGGCCGCCTACGCCGACGATCATCTCTTACGCGACCGGGTGTCGCTCTACGACGACCACCAGCCTCGCACCGACTTGGTCGGAGAGCTTGTCACAGCGGCGGCTGCAGCGGGGTTGCGAAGGTCCACAGGTGGCCCTCGTTATCGAACACCGAATAGTCCCGGAGCCCGTAGGCCTGGTCGACGGGCGCAGGCGTGGTCGGGTGGCCGCCGGCAGCGCTGACCCTCCGGTGGTGGGCGTCGACGTCGTCGACGTAAACGACGAGCTGGCCGCTGGCATAGCCGAGGTTCTTCGGCGAGTCGAGCCCGTGCTCGCGCGTGACCCGGTGCATCCAGATCGACCTCGAGCCGGTGCTCACCTCGCCGTGCACGGCCGTCCCGTCTGGTGCCCGGTGCAGCTCGCCGGGCACGAACCCGAACGTGTTCACCAAGTACTGTTGGCTGGCTTCGATGTCGTCGTAGACGAGCACCGCTTGGATGTCCCTGTACGTGTTCATGTCGCGAACCTAAGCCCGTCACCCCCAACCTGTCTTGAACAAAATTGACCGGACCGACTGGTACCCCGAGCCACCCCTCTCCTGCACCAACCGGGTCGGCGACCGGCCTGCCAGGGCGGAAAACTCCCGGTCGAGGTGAGACTGGTCGGCGTACCCGCTCAGTGCCGCGACCTCCGCAACGGGCCGCGTACCCGCTTCGAGCAATGCCGTCGCCCGTCCGTAGCGCAGGATGCGCGCTGCGGTCTTGGGCCCGACTCCCACCTGGCGACGGAAACGGCCGACGAAGGCTCGGTGGCTCAGGCCCGACTCGCGGACGAGATCGCTGATGCGGGCGCGGCCGTGGCTGGAGCGGAGCCGGCGCCAGGCGTGGGCGACCTCGGGCGTCGGGTCGGCGCGGCGTTGAGCCAACCTGGCGGTGAGCAGCTCGTCGAGGAGCGCGAAGCGCAACTCCCAGCTCCTGGTGGCACCGAGGCGGGCTCCCCAGTCGCCAGCACCGAGGTCGGCGAGCTCGACGAGGCCGCCGGCGTGCCGGCCAAGCTCGTCAAGCGGTGCACCAAAGAGGGCGTAGACAGCCAGGGGGCCGAGCCGGACCTGGACCCCGTGCTGGCGGCCGGCGTGGGTGGTGAGGGCGGGGAGGTCGCTGATCCCGCTGACAAACGACCTGACTACGACGGCATCGGCGCTGCGAGCCGCCATGGCCGCGCCACGAGGCTGCTGGGACACGGTCATCAGGTCGCCGAAGCTGAGGACAAGCACCGCGCCACCAGATGGGGTCTCCAGGCGCTGCACGGGACGGTCAACCTCCTCCCGGTAGCCCGTGTAGCCGCTGACCCACGCCCGGAGCCGGGTCGCTGGTACCGTCTCGACCCACTCGTGGACGCCATGTGCGTCCTCGTGGCGGTGCAACAAGGCCGGGGCCTCCATCGGCTCGCTCCGGCTTCTAGATGTCGATCCCGTAGACGAGCTGGGGCACCCCGTCTAACCCGCTAACCTGCACTGGCGACCCGTCCCGGCGGGCGAGAAAAGCGAGAGCCTGGCGGTCAGGATCCTGGCCCGCAACCACAGTCGTATTGTCGTCCCGCTCGATCCGGCGAGCGGTCCCGCCCCGTTCCCGAAGTCGTTTCTCTATAGCGTCGAGCAAAGTCATGCTGCTTACCTGCCAGAGCAGTGCTCTCGTCCCCACGGCGTCGGGACCACGATGTTCGCCACCGCGCAGCGCCGACCGCAAAACCAGGACCGTTAGGGGCTCTTGCGCTCCCGCCAGGATAGCCACCTGCTCGTCGCGCAACTGGACCTCCAGGCCCAACACCTCGGTATAAAAGGCGACCGACCTCTCGAGCGACCTCACGTTTACCAAGGCACCGAGTGGGACCACGAACTCGCTCACGAACGGGCACCTCCGGGGAACTCCAACGGCTGGGCTGGCGTCTTGTTCAGGCTAGCAATTGACCTGGCTTAGTTCCTGGTCCTTTGCGACTGGCCACGGGCCCATTGGTGGTCCGCTAGGCCTCCGGGGCCACCCTGCCAGAGGTGCTGTCCCTGGTGGGAACTTGCTGCTCGAGCAGGCTCAGCAGAGTAGGTTGCCGTTGCTCGGACGGCGGACAAGGATGACGTTCGTGACTCAAACTCGCCACCGCGCCGATATGTTCACCGACCCCGCCACCGACCCGCGCGAAGGCGGGGAACGTCTCGGCGACGAGCGAGAGACGCTCGTCGAGTACCTGCGCCGCCAGCGCCTGACCCTACAGGTCAAGTGCGACGGCCTCGACGCTGGGCAGCTCGCCTCCCGGTCGGTCGAGCCGTCGACGATGTCCCTGCTGGGGCTGGTGCGCCACATGGCAGAGGTTGAGAGGACATGGTTCCGCCGCCGGTTCGCGGGCCAGGACGTGCCCAAGCGCTACCAGTCCGATGCCGAGCCCGATGGTGACTTCGATGGAGCCGTCGCCGACCAGTCGGTAGTCGATGAAGCTTGGAGGGCCTGGCGTGACGAGGTTGCCTTCGCTGAGCAGTTCGTGGGCGAGACCGACCTCGGCTTCGTGGGCGACGACGGGGCTGGCAATCCCCTCTCCCTGCGCGAGCTGCTGGTCCACATGGTCGAGGAGTACGCACGCCACAACGGCCACGCCGACCTACTGCGGGAGCGACTGGACGGGCGCATTGGCCAATAGCGCCGTTGGGCTCGGCCCAACGGGGTAACTGCCCTTTTCAAGCGCGACCAACACTTACGCGTGCGGCATACCTGGGTGTTTTCGCACCTGTAGACCGTGCACTCCCTAAGGCCGCCCCTCCCAATCCTCTGCCCCCATGAAGCGAAAGTGACGAGCCGGGCCGAATTGCGGCCAAGGTTGGTACTGGTTTACACCGGGCCGCCCACGAAAACTAAAGGCGTGGTGCACCTCAACGTCGCCCGCGGCTAACACCAGACTGACGGCTTTGCTCTCATCGACGTCCCGGTCACTGCTGGGATTGTTACCGCTCAGGGGCCGGCATCCCCGTCCCCTCGACGTTCCGTCTTTTGGCCTCGGCCGCGAAACGGGCGGAGAGCTCGTCGAGCCAGGCCACGAACCCGTCCCGGTCGGACATTACCTTCTGTTTTTCGCGTTCGAGCTCGGGCTTGATCGTTGTTAAGAACTCGTCGTCGAACGTCCCTGCCATCAGGCGGTCAACGGCGTCGATCATGCGGAACGGGCCATAAATGGCCGGTTCGTCGACGACGTCCCGAGCCGCCGTTACGAGGAACGTGGCCAGCCGGAAGGCCGCCGGATCCCTTGGTGTCACCGCCGCCGCACCTCCCATTGCTCGCCGCCCCACCGGTCGACGTAGACCACCTGTGGGGGCGCCTTAGGTGCAGGTGACGGCGTGGCCGCGGGGCGCCCGACCGCCGCCAGCCAGTCGATGCGCACCGACGGCGGCAGGTCGAAGACAACGCGCAGTGCGGCCTCGTTGGAGCAGCGGAACAGGTAGCAGCCGAGACCGAGCCCAACCGCAGCCAGCGCGACGTGCTCGGCGGCGGCGCCAGCGTCGAGCCTGGAGAGGTGGTCGCGTCCCTGTGCGCCCATCTGTCGCTCCGCGCCGTCCACATCGGTGAGGATGAGGATGACCGCGGGCGGTTGGGTGCCGATGTAGCTCGGCGTGACCTCGACCAACGTCTTCACCAGCGAGGGCTGCTTCACGACGAGCACGTAACGCGAGGGCTGGTTGCCCCCGGCCGGTGCCCGCGTGGCGGCCCACGCGAACGTCTGCAACGTCTCGTCGTCGAGCGGGGCAGGGTCGAAGTACCGGTGCATCCGGCGCCTGCGCATGGCCTCGAGCACGTCCATGGTCAGGACATCTCCTCCTCCGACGGGGCGATCTTGCCACCGCTCATGGTGAGCTCTCCTTCCTCATCAGTTGGCCCGCCGGCGGAGCAGTTGGTCGACACCCACCGCCAGCAGGATCAACATCCCGTTCACAACGTCTTCGTAGACGGGGTTCCAGCCGAGCAGCACAAAGCCGTTGTTGATGAGCTCGAGGATCGCGGTGCCGACGATGGCACGCCAGATCGCTCCCTCCCCACCCCTGATGCTTGTCCCCCCGACCACAGCGGCGGCGATCGCCGTGAGGGCCAGCGTATTGGCGACACTCGTCCCCGGGTCCGCCGAACCGGTCTGGGAAGCGCCGATGATCCCGGCGATCGCCGCGCAGGCGCCGCTGATCCCGAACACGGCAATGCGGTACAGGGGGATGGGGACGCCCGAGAGCATGGCCGCCTCGGGGTTGCCCCCGATGGCGTAGACGTTGCGGCCGAAGCGGGTGAAGGCGAGCAGGACGCCGGTGACGAGGGCGACGCCAAAAAACACCCACGCGGCGACCGTGATGCCGGCGAAGGTGTCGTTCATGACCATGAAGCCAGCGACCGAAGTGGTCTCGACGTTGCCGCCCGTGACGATGGTGGCCAACCCGAGGATGATGTAGCCCGAGGCGAGCGTGGCGATGAAGCTGTTGATCCGGGCGTGGGAGATCACGGCGCCGTTCACGGCGCCCAAGCCGAACCCGATGAGAAGGGCGACGGCGAACGCGCCGAAGGGCGAGAGGGAATGCACCAGGATGACGCACAGGATGGCGCACAGGGCGTACACCGAGCCCTGTGAGAGGTCGAACCCGCCGGAAATGATCGCCAGTGTCGCACCGCAGGCGGCGACGCCCTCCCAGCTCATCTGGTTGAGCATGTTCTCGACGTTGGCCACCGTCCGGAACGACGACGAGCTGACCGCCAGGGCTACGGCAATGGCGATGAAGAAGATCAGGATCCCGAAATCACGAGCCGAAAAATGCCACGGGCCTGGTTCTTCGTTCTCCTGGCGGGCCTCGACGACTACCGGCTGCTGCGTTACGCTCACAGGCTGGCCCGCTCAGGTACGGCGCCGAAGGCGGCGGCAATTAATTGTTCGCGCTCGGCGGCGTCGCCATCGAACTCCGCTACAGCTTGCCCTTTACGGAACACGACGATGCGGTGCGCCAGGCCTATCAGCTCCTCGAGCTCGGACGAGATGAGCAGTACGCCGATGCCCGAGCCCGCCGCCTGGGCGATCATCTGGTGGATGGCCACCTTAGCCCCCACGTCCACGCCGCGGGTCGGCTCGTCGGCGATGAACACCCGGGGGCCGCAGGCGAGCCATTTCGATAGGAGCACCTTCTGCTGGTTGCCCCCGGACAGCTGGCGCACCGCGCGGCCGGGGTCGCGCGGCCGGATGTCCGACCGGACCATCCATTCTTTGGCGTCGTTCCTCACCCAATGCGGTAACGCGAAGCCCAAACGCGCTGCTCCTTTGCGGGTGCTCAAGGCCATGTTCTCGGCGACTGAACGGTCCAGCACGAGCCCTTGGCCCTTGCGGTCCTCGGGGACCAGGACGACACCGGCGTTGCTCGCCGCCCGGGGGCTGCGGGGCCGGTGCGCGGCTTGGCCGGCGACGCGGACCGACCCCCGGTCGCAGCGGTCTGCGCCGATAAGGCAGCGGGCGAACTCAGAACGCCCGGACCCGACCAACCCGGCGAGCCCGACGATCTCGCCCGCCCGGACCGTCAAGCTGACCCCTCGCACGACGTCGCCCCGCCATACGTCGCTCGCTGCCAACAGGACCTCGCTGTCAGCCGGCGGCCGGCGTTTCGGCGCGTACATGAGGCCCAAAGGTCGGCCCACCATCTTTTGGATAAGGCTCGCCTCGTCCTCGTCGCCGACCGGCGCGGTACTGACGAGGTTCCCGTCGCGCAGCACCGAGACCTTGTCCACGGTGGACAGCACCTCGTGCAGATGGTGGGACACGATGGCGACGGCCACGCCCTGGTCGCTCAGACGCCGCAAGAGCACCAGCAGCTGGTCGGCCCGCTTGTCGTCCAGCGACGAGGTGGGCTCGTCCAGTATCAGTACCCGGGGCCGGCGGACCAGGCCGCGCAGCACCTCGAGGATCTGGCGGTCGGCGATCGACAGCTCTTGTACGAGGGCGCCGGGCGGCAGGTAGAAGCCGCTGTCTTCGCACGTCTTGTGGAACTGAGCCAGGGCCGCCGAGCGGCGCAGGCTGCCAAAGCCGGCCACCCTCATCCCCAGGAAGACGTTCTCGAGCACGGTACGAGCGGGGACAGCGGTGAGCTCCTGGGTGACGACCTCCACCCCGGCGGCGCGAGCGGCGCGGGGCGTGGCGCTGCGTAGGGGCCGTCCCGAGATGACGACCTGGCCTCGGTCGGGGCGGACCATGCCGGCGGCGATGCGCATGAGCGTCGACTTGCCGGCCCCGTTCTCCCCGACGAGACCATGTACTTCTCCTCCACGGAGCGTCAGGCTGACGTTGTTCAGGACATAGGTCGGCCCATAGCGCTTACCGATGCCGTCGAGCTCGAGCAATGAGTTCGGACGGGCGATTAGTCGGAGTACTGGCCCACGACGTTGGCGGCCTTGACAACGCTTTGGGTCCACATTCCCGAGTTGGGCCCGAGTGTGGCCGAGTCCGTCGCCGTGGGCGGGTGCCCGCCCTGCAGCTTCTCGATGCCGTAAAGCGCGGCATCGTAGCCGTCGGTCACTTCCGGGATGCCGAACGTGGCGTACCAGGTACCCGCGTGAATAAAGTTGACCGCCTGGGTCGAGCCGCCATTGCCGATGACCTTGACCTTGCCGATCAGGTGGCGGCCCTGGAGCACGATCGTGGCGCCTTCCATGGCCTGGGACGAGCCGATGATGACGTTCACGTCAGGATGGGCGCTCAGGACGTCCTCGGTCACCGTCTCGCCAGTTGCCGCCACGTAACCACCGACGGGGTCCTCGAGGAGCTTGACGTGAGAGTCAGTCTTCAACTCGGCGAGCACGGCATTGGTGCGCGCCACGTCGAGGGGCAGGGCCGGGTCGCCCTGGAAGTAGACCACGTTGCAGGCCGACATGGCCCCACAGGCGCCAATGGCGAGCTTGCCCAGGTCCGTCCCGTTCCCCACGGCTGACTCGACGATCGAGATCTCGCCCGGGACCTGAGGGGCGATCTTGGAGTAGTTGCTGCCGACCTGGGTGAACTCGGCGACGACGACGATGTGCTTGGCGATGGCGTCTTTCACCTCGGGCACGACGGCGCTACCGTCGTTGGCCTGGATGACGAAGACGTTGTACTTCCCCGACGTGATCTCGTCCTCGAGCTGGGAGACCTGGGTCGTGGCCGAGAAGTCGCCGTTCAGGAACGTAGCAGTGCCGCCGTACTTCTTGGCGGCCTGCTCCACACCCTTCCAGGTGGCTTGCGCGAAGGAGTTGTCGGTCGCGAAGCCGAAGAAGGCGACATGGGGGACGGTTGTCACTGCCGCGACCCGCGGGACGGCCGACGCCGGCCCGCTCAGGCCGAAGACAAGCGCGGGCGACAAGGCCACGGGCACTAGCCAACGCCGGCTGAGACCTTTCTTGCTCTTCATGACTTCCTCCTTCATCGTTTGTCCCTCCCGTTCTTTGTGCTGTACGGCCTGAGTTTCGTCCCTCGGGCCTCTCACTGGTAGCCGTAGATGAGCCGAGCGGCTTCGGGCGAAATAGCACCGTCGCGCAGATCGGCCTCGACCAGCTCCCGAGCTCTTTCCCGGGGGTCGCCGAAACCCCCACCGCCTCCGGTACGGCTGGTGACCGTGTCGCCGCGCTTCAACCGGAAGTGGTTCACCTTGAGCAGCTTTTTCTCGTCCGGCCGCCCCTCATTGACCACGACCTCGGGCGGGGTGGCGGCGCTGCCGCCGAACAGCCCCCACGCCGTTGTCTTCGACCGCTCAAACCAGAGCATCATCACACCATCGGCCTCGAGGACGTACTCACGTTCCACCCCGTTGCCGCCGCGCCATGCACCCGGTCCGCCCGAATCGCGCCGCACGGCGAAGCGGCGCACGTACACGGGGTACTTCGTCTCGGCAACCTCGATAGGGACGTCCTTCAGGGACCCGTTGACGTTGTTGATCAGCGCGTCCTGGCCGTCGCCTCCCCGCCAGGCACCCCAGCCGCCCACGGTCGGCTCGTAGACGAGGTAGGGAGCACCGTTGCGGGGGTCCTTGCCGGCGATGCCGATGACCATCGAGTCTCCGTAGCTGGCCGCGGCCGCTTGCTCGGTCATCACTGGTGACAGGGCCTTCACGACAAGGTCGATGAGCAGCCCGAGAGGGGTGAAGTACCACTCGCATGGAGCCGGTTCCTCAGCGGCCAGGAGCGAGCCCGGACGCACCTTGACTTCGAGGGGGCGGAAGGCGCCCCCGTCAACCGGACGGTCCGGGTTGACCAGGAGCTTGTAGGCAACTCGAGCGGCCGAGACGGCTTGCGGGGCGCCGCAGTTGATCGGGCCCTCCGCCATGTCGTCTGTGCCGGAGAGGTCGAGGACCATGCGGTCCCCGACGACGTCCACCGCCACGCGCACGAAGCGCTGTTCGCCGAGGACCACACCGTCGTCGTCGAGCGACCCTTCCGCGGTGTAGTGGCCGTCGGGGATCGCCGCCACGGCGGCGCGCTCGAGGCGCTCGGTCTGGGCGAATATCTGGTCGCGTGCCGCCCGCACCGTCTCGGTCCCGTGGCGGGCGACCAGGTTTGCCAGACGCTCCTGGCCCGTGCGCACGCAGGCGATCTGAGCGAACAGGTCGCCGCGAGCGGGGTAAGGGAAGCGGCCGTTGCGCGTTAGCACGTCGATGACGTCCTCGATCACGGCACCGGCAGTGACCACCTTGGTGGGCCCGAGGCGCAGGCCCTCCTGGAAGATGTTGGTCGAGTCCGTCGGGCTGCCGGCGTCCTTGCCGCCCACGTCGAGCCAGTGCGCCCTGCAGGTGGCGAAACCGACGAGCTCAGGCCCTACGAACACGGGGCCGTAGACGGTCATGTCGTGCAAGTGGGTGCCGGCGAGATAGGCGTCGTTGAGGATCCATACGTCGCCCTCGTGCCAACCCTCCCGGCCGATCTGCAGCTCAGTGAGCTCGGTGACGACTTCCAGGTTGCCGAGGAAGATCGGCAGGCCGGCGGACTGCCCCAGGATCTGGTGGTGGTCGTCCAGGAGCCCGACCGAGCAGTCCTTCATCTCGTAGATAACGGGCGTGTAGGCCGAGCGGATCAGCGTGGCGTTCATCTCGTCGGCCGCCGCGTTGAGCCCCGAGCGGATGATCTCGGTTGTTATCGGGTCGACCTCGTTCGGCGTCGTCGGGGGCGGCGGGGCCGCGGCGGGGGTAGTTATCGTCATATCGCTCCTCCAGGGGTGGTCCCGACGTCAATGATTATGGCGCCCAGGGGGTCGACTTGCAGCGAGGCCCCCGGCGGGAGCACCGTCGTCGCCGTCTCCTCAACGACAATGGCCGGGCCAGCCAAGCGCGCTCCTATCGGCAGGTCCGACCGACGCACGATCGCCGTAGCATGCTCGGCGTGGCCGAAGACCACATTGCGCTGTTGTGAAGGCCAATCACGGCCGGGCTCTGCCGGCCGGGGCGCGGGCTCAGGACGCCCGAGGTCACCGAACACTGTGGTCCGCAACACGACAACCTCGATCGGAGCACCCGGGTTAGCGTGGCCGAACCGGCGGTGGTGGGCGGCGTGGAAGCGCCCGCCGACCAGCTCGACGAACGCCTCGTCGTGCAGCTCCTCCAAGCTCAGGAGCGGGACGACGAGGGTGTACTCCTGTCCCTCGTAGCGCAGGTCCATGGCGTACTCGACGCGCACGGCGGCCTCGATGATCCCCTGCTCGGCCAGGGCCGCCCGGCCCCCGGCCTCCATCTCTTCGAGCAGCTTGGCCAGCTCGGCGCGCTCGGAGCGCTCAAGGGAGCCGTAGAACGACAGCGAGTAGTCCCTTCTCAGCTCGGTTTCGAGCATACCCCAGGCCGAGAAAGCTCCCGGCAGCGGCGGCACGATCACCTCGCCTATCTCGAGCTCACGGGCGAGAAAAACAGCGTGCATTGCTCCCGCTCCGCCGAAGGCGACGAGCGAAAAGCCGCGCGGCTCTATGCCCTTTTCCACGGTGAGCTTACGGATGGCCTGGCCCATTTTGGCGTTCACGACGTCGCAGATGCCCTCGGCCAGCACCGTCGGGTCGAGGCCGAAGCTCTCACCCAGGGAAGCCACCGCGGCGCGTGCCGCCTCGATGTCGAGGGTCATCCGCCCGCCGGCGAACCACGACGGGTCGACCCGGCCGAGCACAACGTTGGCGTCTGTCACCGTCGGGCGGGTGCCGCCCCGACCGTACGCCGCCGGGCCCGGCTCGGCCCCGGCGCTCTCCGGCCCCACGCGCAGGCCGCCAGCCTCTTCGTAGGCGATGGAGCCGCCGCCCGCCCCGATCGTGTGGATGTTGACCGCGGGCAAGAGCAAGGGGAAGCCCTGGAGCTCGGTCTCGGTGGACACGTCGGGCCGGCCGTCAACGACCAGGCTCACGTCGAAGCTCGTGCCGCCCATGTCGACACAGATCAGGTTGGGCCGCTCGAGCAGCCGAGCGAGGGCGACGCCGCCCATCGTGCCGCCGACCGGCCCGGACAGTAAGGTCTGCAGCGTCACGTCGCGTGCGGCCGCCGCCGAGACCATCCCGCCGCTCGACTGCATCACATGAAGTGTGACGTGTAAGCCGCGTTCGCGCATCGCGCTCTCCAGGTGCTGGAGGTAGTGGCGCACCGTCGGGCCCGTGTAGGCGTCGAGCACGGTGGAGGAGGTGCGCTCGTACTCGCGCCATTCGCGGACAACGGCGTGGGAGAGCGAGAGGGAGACATCCGGTCCGAGCTCCTCTCTCAGGATCTCCGCCGCTCGCAGCTCGTGCTCGGGGTTGCGGTAGCTGAACAGGAAAGCGACGGCGATCGACTCGAAACCCTCGTCCCGGAAACGTCCTGCCGCCCGGCGCAGGGCGGCCTCGTCGAGCGGCGCCCGCTCCTGGCCGGCGTAGTCCAGTCGGCCGGGGATCTCCACAGTGTCCCGCCGTTTCACGAGCGCGGTGGGCTTGCGGTAGTGGAGGTCGTAGAGGTTCATCCGCGGGCCGCGTGCGATCTGGTAAACGTCGCCCGTCCCCTCCGTGACGAGCAGCAGCACCCGAGCGCCTCGCCGCTGGAGGAAGGCGTTCAAGCCCTGCGTCGTGCCATGCACGGCAAAAGAGATGTCGCTCGGCGAGGTGACCACCTGCTCCAGTGCGGCGAAGACGCCCTCGGTCAGGTCCGCCGGCGTCGTCGAGGACTTGCCCGCCGTATAACTGCGTGCCTGCTCGTCGTAGGCGACGACGTCAGTGAACGTCCCTCCGATGTCCATAGAGACCCTGTACCGGGTCATGGCACACCCCCTCTTCCCGCTGGGCCCCCTTGCCGCGCTGCAAAGAAGCCGAGGAACAGCACGCTCCTGACCACGGAAGACCCCCATTGGCGCCCCAGCAGCGGTTTTCCGGTCGGCCGGGAGCTCATCTTGTGCGACAGTATATGTTCACCGTCCAAGGGGCACTGTTGGGCCCCCGTCGGGCTTGTGTGCCCCTACAGCCGGGCTGGCTGCTGAGCCGCTGGTCGCAGCCCGTCGAGCACCATCGCCAGCAACCGGTCGCCCTGCTCCGCGCTGAGCGTGCTGTTCATGCACATGGGCGATACCAGCTGCATCAAGTCCTGGCCGTCGATGTCCAAGCGGGCTTGTCCCGCCTCCTGGGCTCGGGTGAGCACGCGGTTGCAGGCCGCCCATATGCGGTCGCGGGACGCCGGCTTGAGGTCAGGGTTCTTTTCGAACGCTTCGTGCAGCTCGTTGAGGAAGGTGCGCTTGGCCCGGCCGTAGTCGACGTAGGCCCGCAGCCACGCCTCGACCGCAGCCCAGGGGCCGAGTTCGGCCATCCCCCGGTCGGCGGCGCCGACGAGCTGGTCCACGTCGTCCCGGTAGACGGCTTCTACTACGTCGATCCGCTTGGGGAAGTGCCGGTACAGGGTGCCCACTCCGACGCCGGCCTGCTTGGCGATGGCCTCCATCGACGCCCCACCGCCCTGGTCGGCGAAGACCTTGCGGGCGGCATCGACTAGGCGTTCGTAGTTGCGCCGGGCGTCGGCCCGCATCGGCCGGCCGACCGGCCCCCCGTCCTCATCGCCTTCATGGTGGCCGCTCACGGCCCTCGCACCTCCGCTGGAACTGCTGGCAAAAAGTTTCCTGAAAATTCTCTTGCAAAACGGAGGCACCCTCCGTATACTAAGCGGAGGAAGCTTCCACTTGCCTCTAAGGATACCAGCAGAAAGGCCGAAGTCAATGGTCCAAGTCACAAATCTCCGGCGAGTGCCGAGCGGGTGGCGCCGCCATCCATCCATAGTCCTCGGGGTCATCCTCACCGCCCAAATGATGGTGGTGCTCGACGCCACCATCGTGAACGTCGCCCTGCCCCATATCCAGCGCAGCCTCCACTTCTCCAACTCTTCGCTCTCGTGGGTGCTGAACGCCTACGTGCTCACCTTCGGCGGCCTGCTCCTGCTCGGCGCCCGATCGGGTGACCTGCTCGGCCGCCGCCGGACGTTCATGGCCGGGATCGCCCTTTTCTCCCTGAGCTCGCTCGCCGGCGGCCTCGCCACCGGCAGCTGGATGCTGTTGGCCGCTCGGGCCCTGCAGGGGGTCGGCGGCGCCCTGGCCGCACCGGCCGCCCTGGCCCTGCTGACCACCCTGTTCCCTGACGGCGCCGCCAGGGTGAGGGCCATCGGGCTGTTCACCACCGTCTCGGCCGCCGGAGGGGCCACCGGCCTGGTCGCTGGCGGCCTGCTCACCCAATGGGCGTCGTGGCGCTGGGTGATGTTCGTCAACGTCCCCATCGGCCTGGCCGTGCTCCTGGTAGGTGGGGCGGTGCTGGTCGAGACCGAGCGCCGCCGGGGCCACTTCGACCTGGCCGGAGCGGTGACCTCCACGGCGGGGATGACCGCCGTCGTGCTGGGCCTGGTCGAAGCCGGGACGGCGGGGTGGGCGGCCCCCGCCACGCTCGGGCCGCTCGTCGCCGGCCTGGCCTTACTCGGCCTGTTCGCGCACATCGAGGCCACCGCCACCGAGCCCATCCTCCCCTTGCGCGTCCTGGCCGACCGGGGCCGGGCCTCGGCCAACGTGGCCCGCGGGTTGGGCTACGCCGGGATGTACGGGATCATCTTCTTCCTCACCCAGTTCCTGCAGGACATCCAGGGCCACTCCGCCCTGGTCACCGGTGTCGGCTTCCTGCCCACGCCGACGTTCGTGTTCCTGTCGTCCCAGCTCACGAGCAGAGTGCTGGTGAACCGCCTGCCGGCCAAGGCCCTGATGGTCACCGGTACGACGCTCTCCGCCTTCGGGCTGCTGCTGGCGACCGAGCTCCATACCGGTGCCTCCTACCTCCAGGTCCTGGCCAGCCTGGTACTGATCGGCGCCGGCATGGGTGTCTCGTTCGTCAGCCTCACCACCGCCGGCCTGGCCGGCGTAGCGAGGTCCGACGCCGGAGCAGCCTCCGGTCTCATCAACGTGATGCAACAGCTCGGCGCCGCCTTGGGCCTGGCCGTCCTGGTCACCGTGTTCGATACCGTCACCTCGGGGGCCCGTACGGTCGGCCTCAGCCAGGTGGCCGGTCTTGGCGGAGCGGCCGGTGCGACCGCCCGGGCGGCGCTGGTGCACGGGATGGACCTGACGTTCGCGGCCGGCGCCGGCTTCGCCTTGGCCGCCCTGGCCATCGTGGTCCTCTTCGTCCGCTCGCCCGCCCCCGCCCACGTCGAGGTGCCCGTCCCCGAGCGGTTGGAGGAGGAGCTCGAGGCGGTGGCCTGATTACTACTCACAACGAGCCGCTCACCGGTAGGCATGAGCGGCTCGTAACGTTCCCAGCCCTTGACCTGAGCAAGGCGGGCGACGCCCGATTTCCTCTTGATCATCAGCCGGCATCGGCGTTGACGCCGGTACCTGGAGCGTGGCCGACGTCGAGAGGCTCTCTGCGACTGGACTTGCGAGCCGGCTGGGGCGGGCCCTGGTGGAAATCATCCACCCTACGATCAGTCCGGCTACCAATGCTCGGGCCATCGACGACGCCCTCGACCCGCTTGAGGTGACCGTCCCCCGCCTCCACCATGGCGAGCAAGACACCACCTGGCTAGTCCTGCGCCAAGCCGAACAGCTCGGGCGCGACTGGCGCACCGGGCTCGAAGGCACCCTCACGTTCCCTGACGGGTCGAACGCTCCCTCCAACGAAGCCGTAGTACGCGTGGCCCTGTCGCTTTGACGACGGTGAACGGCTCGAGGGACACGGCGGCCGTCACGAATGCCTACTCCCGGTACGATTGGGCGTGGCCACCTGGCCGCTGGTCGGCCGACGCGCACAACTTTCGCGGTTAACCAGCACCGTAAGTGCCCGGCGCGGGGCGGTTATCACCGGAGCGGCGGGCGTGGGCAAGACGGCGCTGACCCTTTCGGCACTGGAGTGGGCCCAAGAGCGGGGCACCGCGTCGCCGCTCTGGCAAATGAGGTCAAGGGTGGCTTGGTGAGCGCCCGTGCCGCCTACGCCGGTGCTCTCGCCGCCCGGGACAGCGCCGCCCTGGGCAAGGTCTCGGTCGACTTCGAGGATCTCGGCGCCCTGCTCTACGCCGCCGAAGCCGGTGCTGACGCCGCCGGCGTCCTCCGTCACGCGGGAAAGGCCAGGGCCGCCCGTGCCGAAGAGCACAGGGCGGCACGGCTCCTGGCCCGCTGTGAGGGGGCGGTCACGCCGCCGGTCAGCGCGGTCAACGCCCGGGCGCTCCTCACACCGGGCGAGCTCGACGCCGCCGTCCAAGCCGCCGCAGGTCGCACCAACAGGCAGATCGCCACGGAGGTGCACTTGTCGGTCCGGACCGTCGAGAACCACCTTCAGCGGGCCTACGAAAAGCCCGGCGTCTCCGGGCGCCATGAGCTGGCCCGGGCGCTGCGCCATGTCGCGCCGGGAGCGAAAGAGTAGCGACTACTCAGGACGGCGGGACGGGGTTGTGGTCCGCGGGCAGGGTGAGCGCCAGCACGCGGTTGGCGAGCTACTACCCACGCCCTCGAGGACGTAATGCCGTACATCACCGTTGGTAAGGAGAACTCGGCGAACATCGAGATCTACTACGAGGACCACGGCGCCGGACAGCCCGTGGTACTTATCCACGGCTACCCGCTCGACGGCCACTCGTGGGAGAAGCAGCTGCCCGTGCTGTTGGAGGCGGGCAAACGCGTCATAACCTACGACCGGCGGGGCTTCGGCCGTTCCAGCCAGCCCACGGTCGGCTACGACTACGACACTTTCGCCGCCGACTTGAAGGCCTTGGTCGACAAGCTCGACCTTCGGGAGGTCATCCTGGCCGGCTTCTCCATGGGTACGGGCGAGGTCACGCGGTACCTGGGTACTTACGGTTCAGCCCGAGTGGCCAAGGCGGCACTGTGCGGCCTTGTCCCACCGTTCCTCCTCCAGACGCCCGACAACCCCAAGGGAGTGCCCCAGAGCGTTTTTGACGGGTTCAAGGCCACCACGAAGGACCGCTACGCCTGGTTCAAGTTCTTCTTCGACAACTTCTACAACGTCGACAAGTTCCACGGCACCCGCATCAGCGACGAGGCCTGGGACGCCAGTTTCCAGGTGGCGGCCGGTTCGTCGGCCTATGCCACCCTGGCTTGCGTCGACACCTGGCTGACGGACTTCCGGGCCGACCTGCCCCGGATCGACGTCCCCCTGCTCGTCGTCCAGGGTACCGAGGACCGCATCCTGCCCATCGACGCCACCGGCCGCCGTCTGCCTGACCTCGTCAATGACACCCATTTCATCGAGATCGAGGGTGGGCCGCACAACGTCGGCTGGACGCACCCCGACGAGGTGAACCAAGCGCTGGCCAAGTTCATCGGGTAACCCAAACCGACGGTCGCCGAGGTTGCAGGAACTTAGCCACCGCAAGACGCCCTCGTCGCGCAATAGTGGTCCGATGGGCCGCCCCGGTCTTGGAGCGGCGAAGTTACCGAACGCGAGGTGACGTCTGTGGACAGTGACCAGTTCGAAAAGGTCAAGTCCGGTCGCGGGTTTATTGCCGCGCTGGACCAGAGCGGTGGGAGCACTCCCAAGGCGCTGGCCTTGTACGGCATCCCCGAAACCGCTTACTCGGACGACGACGAGATGTTCGACCTCGTGCACCAGATGAGGTCGCGGATAATGCGGAGCCCGAGCTTCAACGGTGACCGCGTACTTGGGGCCATCCTCTTCGAGGGCACGATGGACCGTCAGGTCGGAGGCAAGCAAACAGCCGATTACCTGTGGGGCACCAAGAACGTAGTGCCCTTCCTGAAGGTCGACCTGGGCCTAGAGCCCGTGAACAATGGCGTCCAGGTTATGAAACCGGTACCGGGCCTCGCCTCGGTGCTCGAGCGCGCCAAGAGCATGAACATCTTCGGGACGAAAATGCGCTCGTTTATCCAGCTCCCCGACCAGGGCGGGGTGGGGGCGGTCGTTACCCAGCAGTTCGACATGGCGCGCCAGATCCTCGCTGCTGGCTTGGTGCCTATAATCGAGCCGGAGGTCGATATCCATAGCCCGGGCAAAGCGGAGGCTGAGTCGCTGCTAAAAAAGGCGATAGCCGAACAACTTGCCGGGCTGGCGAGCGGCCAGTACGTCATGCTGAAGCTCAGCCTCCCGGACGAGGACGACTTCTACTCCGAGTTCGTTGCCCACCCGAGGGTGCTGAGGGTCCTCGCCCTCTCCGGCGGTTATTCCCGCCAGGAGGCCAACGAGCGCCTGGCCCGCGACCACGGGGTGATAGCGAGCTTCTCCCGTGCCCTCATGGAGGGGTTGTCCGTCGGGCAGAGCGACGCGGAGTTCGACGCCGCTCTCGACGAGTCGATCGGGAGCATTTTCTTGGCATCGGGGACCTGAGTCCCGGGTGCTTCAGCCGCTAGCCGGCTAAGGGGCCCCGGTCGCCCAGCGCCAGGCGGGCGGCGCTGATGTCCTGCCGCCCGCGCCCGGCGGCAACGGCCGCGTGCCATTGGCTGGACAGCGCGGCCAGAAGTGGCAGGGCCGCCCCTCCGGCCGCCCCGATCGCCAGGTCGACGTCCTTTAGCGCCCACTCCAGCGGGAACTCGGGCGCAAAATCGCCTGTTCCCATCTTGTGCAACTTGGCGTCGGCGATCGGCGCGTCCAGCGGTCCGCCCTCGATGGCCTCCTCCAGCTTGTCGGCGTCGATGCCGAGGCGATCGGCGAGCTCTAAGGCCTCGGCCACCCCCTCGACAAGGACCGACATGTAGGCGTTGACGACTAGCTTCATACGACTGCCCTGACCGGCGTCGCCGAGCCACACTGTCTTGCGGCCAATGGCGGAGAACGCCGGGGTGAGGACCTTGCCCGCCTCCGGGGGGCCGGACGCCAAGATGAGCAGCTGGCCGGACTCGGCGGGGCCTTTGCTCCCGGAAACGGGTGCATCTACAAACGTGACATCGGGGCGCAGCTGGTCAAGCTGATCGACGATCTGGGCCGTGGCGCTAACGCCGATCGTGCCCATCTGCGCCCACACCGCGTCCGGGGCGAACGAGCTGACGACCTTGTCGGAGAAGATGACCGACTCAACGACCTCGGCCGTCGGGAGCATCGTTATTACTACGCCTGCGTCTTGCACCGCCTCGGCAGGTGACGCCGCCACTACCGCCCCAGCGGACGACAGGGCGGTAGTAGCCGCCGGCGACCGGTCCCATACGACGGTGCGCAAACCGGCACCGACCAGGTTGCGGGCCATGCCCGACCCCATGATGCCCGTTCCGAGCACCGCAACCGTCACACCTTCGCTACGTGCCTCTCTGGCAGCCATATGGCCCTCCTCTCGCTAGTGCACCGCTCCTCCAGTCTGATCGCGGACAACGCGGAAGTTGCCCTCAATGTCACGTGCCCTCCGAGAACGGCCAGGGCTCGACGGTCTCGCAACCGAAGTCCTCGGGCGCCACATCGCGCAAAGTCTCGGCGAACTGCCAACGGTGGCCGGCGAGGTCTTCAACGGTAAAGTCACGCTCGCCGTACTCCCGCTCGGTCGGCGTCTCAAGCACCCGTGCTCCATATGCTCGGGCGCGCTCGAACTGGGCTTCGACGTCGTCCACCCGCACCCTGACGAGGTGGGTCACGAAACCTTCGCGTGGTGGTTGCTGATCGCCGCGGACGTCGGCCACGATCATCGCCCCGTCGGCGCCGATGCTCAGCTGCGCCCGGTGGCTCTCGCCTATCCGGGTGCGCTCGACGAAGCCGAAGGCCTCGGTCAGCCAGGCGACCGCCGCCCGTACATCGGGATAGATGAGCACGGGAACGACCGTCGTGGGCGGTGTGGACCGGTTCCGCTTCATGTGAACCTCGGCATGGTGGTCTTGGTGTTATAGCTGCGCCGTCGGCCGCACGAGGATCTCGTTGAACTGCTGGTCGGCGGGTGATGGGCCGTGAGGAGCCTCCTGCGCCGCGGACTGGGTGCGGGGCCCATGGTGCCAGCAAGGGTAGCGGCCCCGTCCGACTAGAGAGGTCCCGTGGCAGTATTCGGTATGGCTAACGGGCCGCCCGAGCAGACCGGGCCCGAGAGCGGTGCCGGTGGGAGCGACCAAGCTGCGGGGGCGGCCCGGCGCTCGGGACCGCGCCGGGTGGCTGCGGTCGCCGCGGCGGGGGCGCTCCTCGGGCTGGTCGCCTGCGACGTCTGGGTGGCTGGTGTGCGTGCCTGGTGGGACCGGCACTCCTTCACGGGCTGCGTCGTCTCCAGCCTGCTCGTGCTCGGGGTGACGGTCCTCATCATCGACGAGGTCGTCGCCCGGCGCCAGCGCAAGGAACGGGCCGTGTCGGTGGCGGTCCAGTCCCTCATCGTCTACGGCCAGGCGCTCCGGTCTTGCGACGCCGTCATGGCCGTGGCCGCGGCGGGTGGTGCCGGCGGGGGAGGAGCCGGGCTCGACGTCGCCCGGGTCGATGCGGGCGACGAGTTGCGCAGCCTGGCGAGCATGATCCTCGTGGCCTCGCCCGCCCTTTTCGACGACCCTGAGGCGCGCCTGTTCCTGGAGGAGGTGCAGCGTCTTGCCGCGGCGATGTACGCCGCCTTGGCCCAGCACAAGATCTCAGCTGTAGCGGGGACGGGGGGCGGCGATGGCACCGTCGCCCGCTTGGTGGCGACTAGGTCAAAGATGGGCGCCGGCGTGGGCCCGCTGGCGGCTCGGTTGCCGGCCAAGGACAGGGCCCCGCTCGACGCGTTCGGCGGCCTGGCCCTGAGGCCCGCACCGACCGGAGCCCCGATGCAAGGAGGGTGAGCGGAACATGACAGCCCCGGAAGGGACGACCACCGTCGAGCTTCGAGCCGCGCAGCTCCTAAAGGAGAAGGGCGTGTGGGCGTTCCCCCTCGGCATCGGTTCGGTGCTGGTGGTACTGATGACGCTCTTCTACTTCGGGTCGATAGTCGACCCCACCGCGCACCTGCACGGCCTGCCGGTGGTCGTCGTCGACCAGGACGCCGGCGCCGCCACCACCTCGGGGCGGGTGGACCTGGGCCAGCAGGTGGTCGGCGCCCTCACCAAGACGCCCGCGGTCACCGACCGGCTGGCGGTCAAGGTCCTCTCCATTTCTCAGGCCGATGCGGAAATGGACAAGGGGGCCGCCTACGCCGCCGTCGTCGTCCCATCGGGCTTCACGGCCTCGGTCCTTGCCGTGGCGGGCGGGCCGGCGCCAGCCGGCGCCACCTCGTCACTGCCCACGGTCGAACTGATGGCCAACACGCGCGCCGGCACCATCGGCGTGAGCCTGGCCGAAGGGGTGTTGCAGCCGGCGCTGGCCGATGTCTCCCGCACGATCGGCAAGCACCTGGAGGCCGAGGCGGCCCCCGGCGGGACCGACCGCGCTTTGCTGGCCGACCCGGTAACGGTGGCGACCGAGACCTACCGGCCGCTGCCTGCCCATGCCGGGCTCGGGTTGAGCGCCTTTTACCTCTCCCTGCTCATCATGATGTGCGGGTTCCTCGGTGCCACCATCGTGAACACGGCCGTCGACTCCGCCCTCGGCTTCGCCACGAGCGAGGTCGGGCCGCGCTGGAGCCAGAAGCTCCCCCGCCGGATCGCGCGGTGGCAGACCCTGGTAGCCAAATGGGTTATCGCCGTGCCGGCGACATTGTTGTTCACCGGCCTCCTGATGGGCATGGCGGCCGGCCTACTGCGTATGGACGCGCCCCACTGGCCCGAGCTCTGGGCGTACGGCTGGTTCGCCGCCGCCGTGGTCGCCATCGGGACGCTGGCTCTGTTCGCCGTGCTGGGGGCCCTTGGCCAACTGCTCGCCCTCCTCGTGTTCGTCTACCTCGCCCTGGCCTCCTCGGGCGGCACGGTGCCTCTCCAGGCCCTCCCCGCCTTCTACCGCTTCGTGGCCAGCTTCGAGCCCCTGCGCCAGATCGTCGGCGCCGTCCGGGCCGTCCTCTATTTCAACGGTGCCGGCGACGCCGGCCTGGACCGGGGCCTGCTCCTCACGTCCATAGGGCTCGGGTTCTGGGTCGTCGTGGGCGCCGCCGTGACCAGGTGGTACGACAAGAAGGGCCTTCACCGCATCGAGCCCGAGCTGCTCGAGATCATCGAGGAGTCGGCGCACGCCTACCGGGACCGGGCCCCCGGTGCCGGAGCGGCGGGCTCGCCGCCCGCCGCCGGGCTGGCCGGCCCTGAGGCCTCCGGCGTCGAAGGGCCCTAGAGCACCGGCGACCACGTTCACGAGGGCGGCACTCGCCGGCCATGACCCTCGATAAGCGAGGGTCTGACTGTTACCGTTCCCGTCACCCGCCGTCGTGGGCTATCGAAAGGAACGTAGATGGCAGACGTTGTCGTGATCGAGTTCTCGTCGCCTGACGCAGTCAGCATCTACCACGGTGTCAACAAGATCATCGGTTGGGAGGGTGCCCCCGACAGCGAGGCGTGGCCGGACGGGATGATCAGCCACATCGCCGCGGAAGCCGGCGACAAGCTGATCGTGGTCGAGGCTTGGGAGTCCCAGGCCGACCAGGAGAGGTTCATGTCGTCCACGCTCGGCCGGGCGTTCCACCAGGCCAATGTGCCTGAGCCGACGAGGGTGGAGTGGTTCAGCGGCGTGATGAACGTCCACTCCTGAGCTTCGTCGTCAAGCAGCAGGGCCCTACACTACTGGTGTGCAAATCTCGGCAAAGGTCGATTATGGCGTGCAAGCGCTCCTGGTGATGGCCGTTGCCCACGAGCCCATGACGGCCGATGCGCTGGCCGCCGACCAGGGGCTCCCGGGGAAGTTCCTGGGAGTCATCATGAACGACTTGCGCAGGGCCGGGATCGTGGCCAGCCACCGAGGCCGCGACGCGGGCTACAGTTTGGCCCGGCCGGCGTCTGAGATCACTTTGGCGGAAGTCATCCGGGCCCTGGAAGGGCCCCTGGCCCAAGTGCGCGGCCTGCGCCCGGAGGCGACGACTTACCAAGGGGCGGCCAAGCACCTCCAAGACGCGTGGGTCGCTGTGCGCGCCAGTTTGCGGGCCGTCCTCGAGCACATCACGATCGAACAAGTGGCCACGGGGGAGCTTGCCCCCGACGTGGCTCAGCTCGTTGCCGACCCGGATGCCTGGACGGCCCGTACCCGGGCCTAGTGAGCCAGTAGTTAGCGGTCGCGAAGGCCGGTCGCCGAACACTTTGTGGCCAGAAATATATAGAAATCGGGGTAGGGCGTGGCGACGTTGACCTGCTCGTGAGCCACCGGTTGGGTGCTACCTCACCCTTCAGGCCGGGAACTACCTGCGCACGAGCCTGGTTTTTTGTGGGATCATCTCCATTGGGACAATGGCGCTTCTGCTTGCCGCCTGCTTGCGGCTTTTGCTCCGCTGGGCCGACCCCAGCCGGCGTTAGCCGCCCTCCAGGGCCCTGAGCCCTCAACGATCTAGACCAACCGAACGGAGCACCCATGGACAACCCCGATCTTTCTCATCAGTGGCTACCCTTCACGGCTAACCGTGCCTTCGCCGCGGATCCCCGCCTATTGGTGAGCGCCGAGGGGGTGTACTACCGCGACGCCGGTGGCCGCCAGCTCCTCGACAGCGTTTCCGGGCTCTTCTGCGTTCCCGCCGGTCACGGGCGCCCCGAGATCGCCTCGGCCGTCTCCGAACAGATCCGCCGCCTCGACTTTGCCCCCCCGTTCCAGTTCGCTCACCCCGACGGCTTCGTCCTGGCCGGCGAGCTCTCCGAACTTTTACCGCCCGGGTTGGACCGCGTGTTCTTTGTTAACTCCGGCTCCGAAGCCGTGGAGACAGCGCTCAAGGGGGCGCTCGCCTATCACCGCGCCCGTGGCGATGCCGGGCGGACACGTTTCATCGGCCGGGAGCGTGCCTACCACGGGGTCAATTTCGGGGGGCTTTCGGTCAGCGGCATGGTGCGCAACCGCGAGGCGTTCGGGCCGGGACTACCCGGGGTGAGCCATATCCGAGCCACCTGGTCCCCGGACCAGGCGTTCGGCTGGGGCCAGCCCCGCAGTGGTGGGGACCTCGCCGATGACCTGCAACGAGCGGTCGACCTCTACGGCGCCAGCAACATTGCCGCGGTCATCGTCGAGCCCATATCGGGTTCCACGGGGGTGCTGGTCCCCCCCGAAGGGTACTTGGAACGCTTGGCCGAGATCGCCGCCGCCAGCGGGATCCTGTTGATTTTCGATGAGGTCATAACAGGCTTTGGTCGCACCGGGCGCGCTTTCGCCTCCCAGTCGTTCGGAGTGACCCCCGACATCATCACCATGGCCAAGGCGCTCACCAACGGGGCCGTCCCCATGGGTGCGGTGGCCTTCCGGCGCGGGGTCCACGACGCCGTCATAGAAGCCGGTGCGCCGCAAGGGATCGAGTTCTTCCACGGTTACACGTGGTCCGCCCACCCGTCGGCCTGCGCCGCCGCCCTGGCCGCGCTACGGATCTACCGGGACGAGGGCCTCTTCGAGCGGGCCGCCAAATTAGCCCCGACCTTCCAGCAGGTAGTGCTCGGCCTTAAAGGGGCTGGGCCGATATCCGACATAAGGGGGTTCGGGCTCCTGGCCGGGATCGATCTGGAGACCGACGGCGCCCCCGGTCGGCGCGGCTTCACCGTCCTCAACGAACTTTTCAAAGCCGGCTTGGTGGCTCGTGTAACCAATGACACGATCATTTTGGCGCCGCCGTTCGTTGCCACGGAGACCGAGATCCGGGCGATGGTGGACATCGTGCGCTCCGTCGTCGCCGCTCTGTGAGCTCGAGCAATCAGACGCCGTGGGATGCGTACCTGGCGCTGTAGCGCTGGCATTCGTTACAACGAATGAAACCTTGCCAATCTGTGTGGCTCAGGAGGGTCACGTGAGCGGCAGAGAACCTCCTACGCTCCTTGTCGTGCCACGGGATATCTATCATCGTGCGGTCGTGGGTCAGTCGGCCGAGGTGGCGGGTCCTCCATTCAGCCCTGGTCGTGCCGCGGGGCATGCTTGCCAGTTGGGCTCCCATCGAGGGCACCTCGAACACGACATGGTCATCCGGGAGCTCGTACACGCCTCTAACTTACAGTCCTGTTGTTTCCGACCGCTCATCGGCGCACCGACTGGGTGATGGTGGTGTTTGGTCCATGGCCGTCGGACCGCCTTCGGCCGTTCGCCTGGCGGCGTCGGTTACACGACTGTAGTTACAATCGATCGGTGACCGTCGAAGCCGTTGATTTGTTTTGCGGGGCCGGCGGGCTGTCCCTCGGGCTGCGAGCGGCTGGGGTGGAAGTCGTAGCGGGCGTCGAACGGGACGACGATGCCCTCGCCACCTGGTCCGCCGCTCACCCTCGCGCTGCCGCCGTGGGCGGGGACGTGAACGAGGTCGACTGGCGACGGTTCGACGGCGTGACCCTCGTGGTCGGGGGCCCGCCCTGCCAACCCTGGAGCGTCGGGGGCTTGCGCCGGGGCGAGGACGATGAACGCGACGGTTGGCCCGCCTTCCTTACCGCCTTGCAGGTGTTGCAGCCGAGGGCTTTCCTGGCCGAGAACGTGGCCGGTTTGACCGAGGGTGCTATGCGGCCGCGGTGGCGGCGTTTGGTCCAGGAACTTTCTGCCGCCGGTTACAGAGTAAGCGCCAAAGTACTGAACGCCGCCGATTACGGTGTACCCCAGAAACGGCGCCGTTGCCTGGTCGTCGGGTTCCGAGACCGTGAGCCGTTCGTCTTCCCGGCTCCGACCTACGGGCCGGGACGCCCCCACCCTTGGCGCTCGGCGGGCGGCGTCCTCGTACCGGAGCCTCGGGGCGACCCGAACCGAGCGGTGGTCACCTACGCGGCGAGACCGGACATCAGGAAGGACCCCTACGCAGGGCACGTGTTCAACGGGGGCGGGCGCCCGATCAACCTGGAGGCCCCGGCGCCCACCCTGTTGGCGTCGATGGGGGGCAACAAGACCCCATGGCTCGACACCGCTTCAGTGGTGCCCGCTTACCACGCCCACCTACTGGCCGGCGGGCAGCCGAGGTCGGGGCCCGTCCCGGGAGCCCGGCGCATCACAGTCGAGGAGGCTGCCTCGCTCCAGACCTTCCCGCCGGCCGTCCGCTTCGCGGGCACGCGCTCGAGCCGGTACCGCCAGGTGGGCAACGCCGTGCCGCCTCTCCTGGCCGCGGTGCTGGGGCGCGCCCTGCTCGCTCAGCTGGAAGGACCACCGCTCGCACCGGTCCAGGCGGCGGAGCTCAGGCACTCGCTCGGTGGTACCGGGAGGGGCTAGGGCTTGGCTTGTTCCCGAGCGGGCCCGGTGGAACGGGTGGCGCGGGCCGAGGAGGGCGAGGCGGTGGTCAGCTGGGCCAGGCGGCCGACCAGGTCCTCCACAAGGTGTTCGCGGTCGGGCCACGGGAAGCTCGGCAGCGAGGCGGACAGGGTAGCCAGGCCGTGGAGGCCGGTCCACACGGCCACGGCGTCGGCGAAGTGGTCGACGCTGGTGGACCGCCCCGCCTGGGCGCACGCGGCGATGGCCTCGACGAGCACGTTGAAGGCGGCCAGGCCCTCGCTGACGGGCACCGACCCGGTGTCGCGTCGGCGGGCGCCGGGCGCCGAGTGGTCGAACAGGACCCAGTAGCGCCGGGGATGTTCGGCGGCGAAGGCGAGGTAGGCGCGGCACCCCGCCAATAGGCGCTCGACCGGGTCGCTCACCCCTTCCCGAGCCGCCTCCAGAGTTGCCGACAGCTGCCGGAAGCTGTCGGTCACCAGTTGGTCGAGCACCGCCTCCCGGTCGGGGAAATGGGCGTAGATCGAGGGGGCAGCAATGCCGACGTCCCGGGCGATGGCCCGCAAGGTCACGGCGTCCTCAGACCCGGTCGTCTCGAGGATCGCCGCCGCGGCGTCCAGGATGTCCTGGCGCAGGCGGGTGCCCTCGCCGCGCCGGTTGCGCTTGTGCGGGGCGTGCAGGGCGCTGCGGACGTGCTCCGATGTTGTACTCACACATTTAACTTTACAACCGTTCGGTCTCGTGGTAGAACTTACAGTCGTAAGGTCACAACTGTAAGAAAGAAGGAGACGACGATGCCGGCAACGCCCACCATTTCCTCCCCCGCCCGCTGGACCGGCGGCACCGCCCATCCATCGAGGCGCCGCATCCTGGTCGTGCTGTGCCTGTCCCTGCTCGTGGTCGTCATAGACAACACCGTCCTCAACACGGCACTGCCCACCCTGGCCCGTGACCTGCACGCCGGCACCGCCAGCCTGCAATGGGTCACGGACGCCTATTCGTTGGTCTTCGCCGCCGTCCTTATCAGCGCCGGGGCCCTGGGCGACCGCCACGGCCGGCGCCTCGCCCTCATAGGCGGCCTGGCCCTGTTCGGTCTGGGCTCGGTTGGCGCCGCCTTGTCGGCCAGCACGGGCGAGCTCATCGGCTGGCGGGCCGTCATGGGGCTCGGGGCGGCGTTCGTCATGCCTGCCACCTTGTCCGTCCTCAACGCCGTGTTCCCGGCCCAGGAGCGGGCGCAAGCCATTGCCGCCTGGTCGGCCGTGGCCGGCGTCGGCGTGGTCATCGGCCCCACCTTGGGCGGGGCCCTTCTGGCTCACTTCAGCTGGGGGAGCGTCTTCTGGGTCAACGTGCCCCTCGTGGTCCTGGCCCTGGCCGCAGTGCGGGCCTTCGTCCCCGAGATCGAAGTCGGCCCTCGCCCGGCACGCCTGGACATCGTCGGCGTGGCCAGCTCCGGGCTCGGGCTGCTGGGCTTGGTGGACGCCGTGGTCCAGGCTCCTGGTCGGGGCTGGGCCTCGCCGGCCACGCTCGGTGAGCTCGCCCTGGCGACCCTAGCCCTGGTCGGGTTCGTCCTGTGGGAGCGCCGCCGCCCCGGTCCCATGCTCGACGTGCGTGTTTTTGCCAACCGGGCCTTTTCGGCCGCCTCGGGGTCGATCGCCATCGTCTTTTTTGCCCTCTTTGGCAGCCTGTTCGCCCTCACGCAGTACCTCCAGCTGGTCCAGGGCTACGGCACGCTGGGCGCCGGGGTGCGGGCGTTGCCCTTCGCCCTGGCCATGGGGGCCGTCTCACCCCTCAGCAGTGCCCTGGCCGCCCGGCTCGGGGTGCGGGTGGTGGCGCCGGTGGGGCTGGTGGCGATGGCGGGCGGGCTGCTGTGGTTGAGCGACGTCTCGCCGGCCACCGGTTATGCCCATATCGCCATCGCCCTGGTGCTCATGGGCACGGGCATGGCGTTGGTCATGTCGCCGGCGTCGGAGTCGATCATGTCGGCTCTGCCCCAGGCCCAGGCCGGGGTCGGCAGCGCGGTGAACGACACCGTCCGGGAAGTGGGCGGTGCCCTCGGGGTGGCGGTGGTGGGCAGCCTGGTATCCGCCTCCTACCGTTCCGGCCTGGGCGTGACGGGCCTGGCCCCGGCCCTGGCCCGGGCCGCCCGCTCGTCGGTCGCCGCCGCTGACCAGGTCGCCGCGGCGGCGGGGCCGGCGGGGGCAAGGTTGGCGGTGGCCGCCCACCAAGCGTTCACTACGGCTATGAGCAGCGGGCTCGAGGTTGCCGCCGCCGTGGCCATTGTGGGCGCCGTGGTGGCCGCCCTCGGCCTGCCCGCCCGCCGGTCGGGGACGGCGGCAGGACCGGTGGTCGTAGTCGGCCGGGTGGCACAACCGGTGGCCGAGATGGCGCCGGACCTCGCCGGCGGCCCCGACCGCCTGGCCGCTTGACCCGTTGGCGCTCGAAAAGAGCCATCATTGGCCCGTGGTAACTACAAGTTCTCGGTCTGCTCCTTAGCTACTGGAGGTGTTGAAATGCCCGCTTTCCCTTGGTCCGAAAGACGACCGGTCGACCCCCAGCGCCAATACGCGGCAATGGCGTCACACCTGCCTCTCCGCCGCTACCGCTCTATCCCAGGGTTCCTCGGGGACACGCTCAGGATCCGCCGTCAGCTCGCCTCGGCGCCGGGGCTGGTCGGCTACGCCCTTGACGCCGAGCTCATGGCAAAGACCTTTTGGACGTTCTCGCTGTGGGAGGACCGAGGGGACCTTGACACCTTCGCCCGTTCCGAGCCCCACCGGCTCATCATCTCTAGGTTGCGCCCGCGCATGGGAGAGACCCGTTTCGAGTTCTTCAGTGTCTCGGGTTCCGAGCTGCCGATGAAATGGGACCAGATGAAAGCGCCGGTCCGGTGACCGTGACCATCCCACCCGCTCGGGCGGGTCGCCGGCATGCCCGGCCCGCTCACTCGTCGACGTCAGGCTCGCAGGACCCGTACACCCTCTGAATAAAAGAGCCAGGGTGCGCAGGTCTTTTAGGTCGGCGCTCAGGACGGTACCGTCCGGCTCTGCAGTGGCTACCACGATGGCATCGACCGCCGAACCCTTACGGGCTCTCGCACGCAGCCCGGCGGCGCGATGAGCCAACCGCTCGGGCAGTAGCTCACGAACATCGCATGTCTTGAGAAAGCGGTTGATATTGGCATCGGACCCGCCATAATTACCTCTATGACCGCTCCTGCGGGACGCTCCTGCCTGAGAATGGTGGTGGCGCTCTCGCTGTTGTTGTCAATCGTTGTGGCCCCGGCCTCTTCAAGGTCAAGCTTGGTCGGGCCGCTCATCGGTGTGCTCACCACCAAGGGCGAGGCCATGGTCAAACAGGGCGCCCTGAACGCTCCCTGGGACGACGAGTTCGCCGGGGTGGCCCGGGTGAACATGGCCAATTAAGTTAGTGGCTGTAACGTTGTGTCACCTCGGTCGCCATCCGCGCCCATTCCCATAAGCGGTGAGGCTGGTAACACACCGTGCTGATGTCTTTCATCACCACTTCGACCACGCAACCGTGGTTTTTGGCCTTGCTGAGGAGTGACTCCAGCTCGTGCTGGGCCTTGTCCAGGTGCCAGGTGCCCTCGGCCAGGTACCGCCGGGTTGGGCTTGTACGAGAACACGTACCGGTTGCCCACGTTGGCCACGGCTTCATCCTGGTTCATGAAGGGGCTCATCGGCACTTTGCGCAGGTCCGGGATCTTTTCCAGGATGCCCATCTTCCGGTGCAGGATGTCACAACAGCCGTAGTAATTAAGGGCGAACCGGTCCATCCAGCGCAGCTCGTACTGCAATGAGAACTCCCAGTGCATGCGCGGCGGTACATCCGAGAAGATTTGCGCCGCGCCGCTGCCTGTCTACCGCCTGTGCACCAGTTCGGGGCGGTCGTGGAGATCGATCGGCGCCTCCTGGGCACCCCACCATCTGATCAGCTCGTCCCAGGGGGCGAACCAGAAGAGGAACCCATTGGCGCCGAGCTTTTTGACATCGATGACCCCGTCCAAGATGCCGCGCAATTACTGGTAATGAGCTTCCGACGCCGAGGTGTCGTGGGTCACGACCGGGACTTTGATCTTCTCCAGGTCCTCCTCGTCGCGGTCTGGACGTTGCCTCAACTCCGGGAGCCAGCGTCTGGCTAGGTGACGTTACGGTCGAGCCGATCGTGCCGCCGGAGGCCGCCTCCGGGCCGGAGGCAGGCAGATCTCGGGGGGCGAGCCTGCTTGCTCCCCTCTTGTGCCGGGAGCCATGTGCTGATAAGACGGTGGGTCCGGGTAGCCCGAGGACGAGAAATGGAGGCACAGTGGAGAACAACCGGGGTGTGGCGTACATCGAGCCTGGCAAGGTCGAGATGCGGGCCATTGATTACCCATCGCTTGCTCTCGGCCCGCGCCGCTGCGACCACGGCGTGGTCCTCAGGGTCGTCAGTACCAATATCTGCGGGAGCGACCAGCACATGGTGCGAGGCCGGACCACGGCACCTTCGGGGCTCATCCTCGGGCACGAAATAACCGGTGAGGTCATCGAGGCCGGGCGCGACGTCGAGTTCGTGAAAGTGGGCGACCTCGTTTCTGTGCCCTTCAACATCGCCTGCGGCCGCTGCCGCAATTGCAAGGAGGGCAAGACCGGCATCTGTCTCAACGTGAACCCGGCCCGCCCGGGGGCGGCGTACGGCTATGTAGACATGGGAGGATGGGTTGGCGGACAGGCCGATTACGTCATGGTCCCCTACGCCGACTTCAACCTCTTGCGCTTCCCGGACCGAGACCAGGCCATGGCCAAGATCAAGGACCTCACCTGCTTGTCGGACATCTTCCCGACCGGCTTTCATGGGGCCGTGAGCGCCGGCGTCGGTCCCGGGTCGGTCGTTTATGTTGCTGGTGGGGGACCGGTCGGCCTCGCTTGTGCCGCGTCCTGCCACCTGCTCGGGGCGGCGGTGGTGATCGTGGGGGACCGGATCCCTGAACGCCTGGCCCAGGCGGCCAGCTTCGGCTGCGAGACGGTCGACATCGCCAAGGCACCGCTGGCCGACCAGATCGAAGCCATTGTCGGTGCGCCTGAGGTCGACTCGGCCGTGGACTGTGTCGGTTTCGAGGCTCGTGGGCACGGCGACGACGCCGGTCACGAGGTCCCGGCGGCCGTGCTCAACTCCCTCATGGAGGTGACCCGCGCCGGCGGGGCCGTGGGCATCCCCGGTCTCTATGTCACCGGCGACCCCGGCGGGGTCGACGAGGCCGCCCAGCGCGGCAGCTTGAGCATCCGCATCGGGCTGGGGTGGGCGAAGTCGCACGTCTTCGTCACCGGTCAGTGCCCGGTGATGCGCTACCACCGCCAGCTCATGATGGCCATCCTGCATGACAAGGTGCAGATCGCCAAGGCGGTGAACGTGGAAGTCATCCCGCTCAGTGAGGCGCCGCGCGGTTACCGGGACTTCGACCAGGGGGCGGCCAAGAAGTTCGTCCTCGACCCTCACGGCCTCATCGGCCTGGCGAGCTGAGGCCTCATGAGCGCCAGAGTGGGAGAAGACGGCCAGGTCTACGACTGGCAAGAGGACTGGGCCGAACTGCCCGCGCCGGAGACGGCGAGCGCCGGCTGGGCCCATCACGGCCTGGCTGTGACACGCTCGGGCGAGGTCGTCGGGTTCCATACCGACCGGCCCGAGGTCGTGATCTTCGATAGCGAAGGACGGTTCCTACGCTCCTGGGCGGTAGAGCTGAAGGAGGGCCACGGTCTTACCCTGGTCGAAGAAGGCGGCGAAGAGTACCTCTGGGTCGCCGATCCCGGGTCGAAGATGCGCAAGGCCGCCAGCGGTGCCTACGAGGCTGATCTGGCCGCCGAACAGGGACAGGTCGTGAAGTTCGACATGGACGGCTCGGAGGTGGCGCGCCTGGCCCGGCCGCCGCACCCGGCCTACGAGAGCGGGCGGTACGCCCCCACCTCGGTGGCGGTCGACGAGGTGCGCAACGGCGGGAGCGGGGACATCTGGGTCGCCGATGGCTACGGCCAGAGCCTGGTGCACCGTTACCGCCGCGATGGGACCTACCTGTCCAGCCTGGACGGCGGTGAGGGGGCCGGGCGCTTCAACTGCCCCCATGCCGTTTTTATCGACCGGCGCCACGCCGAGCGCGTGCTCTTGGTGGCCGATCGCGGTAACGGCCGCATCCAGGTTTATCGTACCGACGGGCCCTTCCTGCGGGTGGTGGGCGAGCCGTTCCTGAACAGCCCGAGCGCGTTCGCATCGAACGGGGGCAACCTGGTCGTGGCCGAGCTTCGCGCTCGCCTTGCCATCCTCGGTCCCGATGACCAGCTCATCTGTTACCTGGGCGAGAACGGCGAGGTCTGCCAGCAGCCGGGTTGGCCCAACGGGGTCGACCATCTCGAGCACCCGGTACGTGCTCCGGACCTCCGCCCCGGCCGTTTCAACAGCCCGCACGGTCTGGCCGCGGACGCCGACGGGAACCTCTACGTAGCCGAGTGGCTCATCGGTGGCCGGATGGTCAAGCTGGCACCGGTCCCCGCATAGCAACGGTCGGCGACCGGGCCACCGGCTTCGTTGTGGCTCAGAGAACTAACTTTGAAATAGACGGTGATGGTGTCGTTCATGGTCCCGACGGCGGCCGAGAACAACAGGGCGATGGTCGCCGACAGCCACACGTCCATACCTCACCGACCATTTCGCCCATGAGCACGGAGGTGATGGCCATCTCGAGCACCGCCATGGTCCCGGAGGATGCGTACGACGCTCGCCGCCGTGGGGAGGTTCGGCACGGTCAAGAAATAGGGCGAGCTCACCAACATGATGATGAAGACAAAGGCAAATTTGCCAAGGAGGCCCTCGCCCATGGATGCGCGGCACGCAACGACGCCGGCGCGCCGGTCGCCTCTCGCGCTAGCGCCATAATGGCTCCTTGTCGTCCCTACTATTTCACCGAGCCATCCGGCCTATGGCTCCTGGCGGGCCGGCATGCGCTCCGAAGTCGTGGTAGCCGCAGGGCCGGTCTCACGCTTTGGGTAGGTAGTAATTTGGACGGGTAATGACGCCAGGGGCGACGGAGACAGCAATTAGGCAACGTCCAAGCCGGCCCACGGACGGGGTGGTAAGGCGGGACTACAACATCACGGGGCCCGGGGCCAAGGCGGCGGGCTTTGACAACGCCGACTGGTACCAGGCCCCCATCGACCCCCAGCGCCTCCAGGTCCTCATGGCCCGGAGGAACGCCCGCCCTGCCGTCGACGCCGTTTTGTGGGCCCTGCTCCTGGTGGGGTCCGGCGTGCTCGCCTTCCTGAGCCTCGGTACCTGGTGGGCCATCCCCGCCTTCGCCGCCTTCGGCACGTTGTGGGGAAGCTCGGCCGACTCCCGGTGGCACGAGAGCGGGCACGGTACCGTCTTTCGCACCCCCTGGGCCAACGACGTCATGTACAACGTCGCCGCCTTCATGATGCTCCGCGAGCCGACGCTGTGGCGCTGGCAGCACGTTCGTCACCACTCCTACACCCAGGTCGTTGGCCTCGACCCCGAGGTGACCATCAAGCGCCCCACGTCTTTTGCCTACATCGTCGTCGGGTACCTCAACCTCGTGAACGGCCCGAAAATGCTCTGGAAGATCCTCGTCCACGCATCAGGGCACTGCGAGAGCTACACGCAGGTCGTCGTCCCTGGCGACCAGTTCCGGCGCGTCGTGTGGGAAGCCAGGGTCTTTGTGTTATTGCTCGCCGGAGCGGTCGGCGCCGCCATCGCCCTCGGCACGATCGAGCCGCTGCTGTTCGTGGGCCTGCCGTCGTTTTACGGCGCCTGGTTCATGTGGTTCTGCGCCGTCACCCAGCACGCCGGGCTGCGCGAGGACGTGGTCGACCACCGCATGAGCACCCGGACGGTGTACATGAACCCGGTGTCCCGTTTTCTGTACCTCAACATGAACTACCACGTCGAGCACCACATGTTCCCGTCCGTCCCCTACTACAACCTGCCGGCACTGCACGAGGAGATCAAGGCCTACCTGCCGCCGCCGAAGAAGTCCGTGCTCGAGGCCTACAGAGAGCTCCTCCATGCCGTGCGGATGCAGCAGAAGGACACCACCTGGGAGATCGAAAGAGGCTGGGAGCCACCGGTAGGAACGTCCGGCGTCGGTGGCGCTGCCCGTCCGGTCAAGGTGGCTCAGGGGCCGGGTGAGATCGAGCTCGGCAGTGCCGGGATGCTCTCGCCGGGGAACCTCGCCCCTGTCGACATCGATGGCCGCCACTACGTGCTCTGCCGGATGCTTGACGGCACCTACGCTTTCTTTGACGGTTTGTGCACCCACGCTTCCACCCGCTTGGCGGACGGCTACCTGGACGACTGTGTCATCGAGTGCCCGAAGCACAACGCTCGCTTCGACGTGAGGACCGGTGCAGCGGTCCGTCGGCCAGCCGTAAAGCCCTTGGGCACGTACCCGGTGCGCGTCGACGGCGGACGCCTGGTGGTCGCCCTGCCTGTGCCCGAGGGTCCGCCGGGGCCGGCGGTGCTTTCCTCGGACGTCGCCGTCTGAGGGCGCCACGCTCCTGGGCCAGGCGCAGCCGTCCTCACCTCCGCAGCAGTGGCTCGATCGGTCAGTCCTTGCCCACCATCACTTCGGTAGCTTTGATGACGGCGGTGACGGCGTCACCTTCGCTAAGCCCTAGGGCTTCAGCGGAGTCCTTCGTGATGGCCGAAACAACCTCTTGGCCCCCGGCCAGACGGATGACCACAGTGGACATGACGGCGCCGTGGTCGACTCGTACCACGGTCCCTTCAAGCTGGTTCCTCGCGCTAAGTCTCATGGCGGCGAGGCTAGCGGTACGGCGAGGGCGGGCCGTGGTCGGACTTGACGAGCCGCGGCGGCCTCACCGGGTCAGCGGGCCTCCCACTTGAACCAGTGGACGCCGACGGCGCCGCAGGCGGCGATGTAACCGCCGCACGCCACCAAGCACAGCCAATCACGGCTGCCCCACGAGCCCAGGTCGAGGACGCCGGCGTACAGGTTCATCACCACGCCGACCGGGGACCACCGTGACACGGACTCCCAGGTGCCGCCGAGGGCCCCGGATTGGCCGAACAAACCGAGGAGGATGAGCACGATCATCAGGATCCGGCCCGCCGCGTTCACCGTGTCGGCCGACTTCACCAGACCGACCAGGGCCTGGCCGATGGCCAGGAACACGGCGCCGCCCAGCACGGAGATGGCCAGGACGAGGGCGTACTTGCTGGCTGAGAGCGAGACGTGGTGCATCTGCGAGCCCACAATCAGGACTACCAGCGCCATGACCAGGTTGGCGAGGACTTGCACCCCGAGCCGGCTCGTCATGATCGTCCACGTCGGTGCCGGTGTGACGCGCAGGCGCTGGAACACCCCGTTCTCCCGGTCGCGGGCGACTGAAAGGGAGTAGCCCAGGACGGAGGTGGACACCAGCCCGTAGGCGAGGCTCAGCCCGATGATGTAGAGCGCGCCGCCCAGGTGCTGCGTCGATTGCGAGGAGTTCGTCACGATCAGTACCAGGACCGGGAGAAGGAAGCTCAGCAACAGCCGTCGGGGGTTCTTTACCAGCGCGGTGCCGTCGGCGCGGGCCAAGGACTTGACGATGAGCTGCAGGCGCGGCTGGGCCGTCGTGGCCGGTGTACTAATCACGGATATCGCTCCCGGTGAGGCCGATGAACACGTCCTCGAGCGTGACGTCGCCGTGGGCCACCTCAAGGACGCGGGGGTCGTCCTTGTGCCTTTCGATGAGGTCTTTCGGCGTGTCCGTGGTCAAGACGGTGCCGTGGTCGATGATGGCGACGCGGTCACAGACGGCCTGGGCCTCCTCCATGGAGTGCGTCGTCAGCAATATGCTCCCGCCGTCTTTACGGATGCGCTCGATCCGCCCCCACAGCTGGCGGCGCGACTGGGGGTCGAGCCCCGCCGTCGGCTCGTCTAGCAGCAACAGCACCGGTTGGTGGATTACAGCCACGTAGAGCGCCAGGCGCTGTTGTTGCCCGCCCGAGAGCTGCTTGAACGGCTTGCTGGCCTCGGCCCCGAGCCCGACGGCCTGGAGGTTGTCGGCGATCTGGCGACCCGACATCTCGACGCCGTAGAGCCCGGCGTACAGGCGCACGATCTGGGCCACGCTGAGCTCGGACTGGAAGCTCGTGGCCTGGAGCGAAACGCCCATCTTCGCCTTCGCCTCGATGGGGTGGCGAGCGACGTCGACCCCATCGAGGAGCACCGTGCCCGACCGAGGCCGGACGAGGCCCTCGACTGCGCTCAACGTGCTCGTCTTCCCGGCGCCGTTCGGGCCGAGGAGCCCGAAGATCTCGCCGCGGGCGATCTGCAGGCTGATGTCGTCGACGGCCTTGTTCGGCCCGTAGGCGACCGTCAGGCCCTTGATGTCCAAGATCGGGTCCGCTACGGGGCCGGGACGGGGGCGGCCGTCAACGCTCGACATGTCCCTGGCCACGCTGCGGTCCGGCCGGCGGTCAGGGCCGTCGGCCACCGGGACGGGCCGCTCGGTGGGGGCCCGCCGGGCCCGACGCGACCGGGAGAGCGAGTACCCGACCCGGGCCACCGCGAGCACGACCACGACGATGACCAGCGCGCCGCCACCACCGAACGCCGAAGCGGTCATTTTTGCCCCCCGCCGGGGCGCAAGCCTGTCACGAGCCGACCTTACAACGGATGCGGGCCGATGCCTTTGCCGTGAGCCGTCAGCTGCCCCCATGGCGCAAGAGGTGTGGGTATCCTCGTTGCCAATGCGGCCGTGGAGGGCCACCATGACATTCGTTTTTCGCGACATTGACGATTATGGGAGCGTCATCGGCACCAACCTTCTCGACGGCGCCTTCGAACTCCCTCGCCTCGTCCTCAAACGTTCGGCGCTCGAGCACAACATCGCCGCCATGGCGAAGTTCTGCATAGCCCACGACGTTTGTCTCGCACCGCACGCCAAAACGACCATGGCGCCGGGGGTACTCCGGCGCCAGATCGAAAGCGGCGCCTGGGCGATGACGGTGGCCACCATGCAGCAATTGCGGGCCTGCGTCAGCGCCGGCGTCACCAGGGCCCTGGTCGCCAACGAGATAGACAACCCGCGGGCGGCCGAGTGGCTCGGCCGCACGCTTGCCGCACACGACGGGGCACTCGAAGTTCTATGCCTGGTGGACTCCCCGGCGGGGGTCGCCCGCCTCTCCGCCGGCCTGGAGGCCAGCGGCCTGGCCCGTCCGCTCCCGGTACTGGTGGAGCTCGGGTCAATTGGTGGCCGGGCTGGGGTCAGGTCCATCGACGACGCACTGGGCGTGGCCCGAGCGACGGCGGCCAGTGCCGCCCTCGAGCTCGTCGGCGTGGAGGGCTTCGAGGGGATCCTCGGGAGCGCCAGGTCGGCTGACGCCCTGGCCAAAGTCGACCGGTACCTGGGGCAAATGGGGGCCCTTGCCCGCCGCCTCGAGGACGAAGGGTTCTTTGCCGAGGTCGGTGAGGTGATCTTGAGCGCCGGCGGGAGCACCTACTTCGACCGCGTGGCCGCTGTCCTTGGCGCCGCCGGCCTGCGGTCGCCCACGAGGGTCGTACTGAGGAGCGGTTGCTACGCCACCCACGACCACGGCACCTACGGAGGCCCGGCGCCCCTCCCGGGCGAGCCGGGCAACCCCGGTCTCGTACCGGCGCTCGAGCTCTGGAGCGAGGTCCTCAGCACCCCCGAGCCGGGACGGGCCATCGCCGGCTTCGGCCGTAGGGACGCCCCCTTCGACTCCGGCCTGCCCATCGTGCTTTCCCGCGTCCCGGCCCGCGGGCCGGGACGCCCCATCCCCGTGGTCGCCTCAGTGACGGCGCTGAACGACCAGCATGCCTATCTGGACACGACGGCGGCACCAGAACTGGAGGTCGGTGACCGCCTGATCTGCGGCATCCTCCACCCGTGCACCGCCTTCGACAAATGGCGCCAGGTGCCGATGGTCGATGACGACCGCAGGGTCGTCGAGATCATCGAAACGTTCTTCTAGACCTCGGGCCGGCACCGGCGCGGGGGGCGGGCACTCCAGTACGCCGTTGTCCATGCTGACTATGTAACCTATAGGTGTGCTAGATATGCGCCTGCTCGGGTCTCAGGAAGGCTCGCCCACCGGGACCGGCACCGCGACCGCCGACCTTGTCGTCGGCGACGGGGTGAACATACAGGCCGTCACCTTCGAGGCGGAAGGGCTGGGGGACCGCAGCTACCTGGTCCATGACGGCGAGGTCGCCGCCGTCATCGACCCCCAGCGCGAACAGGAGCGCTACGTCGCGGCGGCCAAGGCGTTGGGCGTCAGCATCACCCACGTGTTCGAGACCCACGTCCACAACGACTACGTAAGCGGGGGCTTGGGCCTGGCCCGCCAGCTCGGGGCCGTTTATGTGCTGCCCGAGGGGGAGGACCTCGCTTTTGCCGACGAGTGCCTGACGCTCGGCGACGGTGGTGAGCTCACCGTCGGTTCGCTAAGGGTCTCGGCCCTGGCCACGCCGGGCCATACGCCCCATCACCTGGCTTACCGGCTCAGCACCCCTACCGGGGGAAGGAGCTATGTGTGCACGGGTGGGTCGGTCCTGCCGGGGGCGGTGGGCCGCACCGATCTCTTGGGCGACGAGCGCGCCGATGAGCTCGCGGCAGCCCAGTGGCACAGCGTCCGTCGGTTGCTCAGCCAGCTCGACGCCGGCACCTCGGTGTTGCCCACCCACGGCTTTGGCAGCTTCTGCAGTGCTGCCCCCGGCGCCGGGGGGGGACCGGCCGAGCTCACGGTCGGTCTCGAACGCCAGCGGAACCCGGCGGTGCGGGCCGCGCTGGAGGACTTCGTGCTGGAGCTGGCCCGGGACCAGCCCCCGGTCCCCGCCTACTACCGCTATATGGCGCCCATCAACCGGCGCGGCCCCGGGGCACCCCGCTACGAGCCGACCGCTCGGCTTAGCGCCGCCGACCTAGACCGGTGGCTGGCCGCGGGTTCGGCCGTTGCCGACCTCCGACCGCGACGGGCGTTCGCCGCCGGTCATCGTCGCGGTGCGCTGAACATCGAGCTGGGGCCCAACCTGACGACGTACTTCGGCTGGGTCGTCCCCTTCGAGGGGCCCTATACGCTCATCGCCTGCTCGTACGACGAGGTCGAGAAGTCGCGTCACCTACTGGCCCGCATCGGGCGGGAGCTCGTCTGCGGGTACACCCTGGCCAGCGACCTGGACCTCGGGCATGCGCACCGCTACCGGGTGGCCACCTTCGGGGATCTCTCCGCATCGGTCAGGGGTGGCGAGGAACCCGTGGTGCTTGATGTCCGCCACCGTTCCGAATGGCGGGCCGGGCACTTGGCCGTCGCCCGCCATGCCCCTCTTCCCGAACTGGGCGCGCAAAGGCCCTCCCTGCCCCCGGACCGACCGGTCTGGGTGCACTGTGCCGGCGGTTTCCGGGCCGCCATCGCCGCCTCACAGCTCTCGGCGTGGGGGATGAGCCCCGTCCTTATCGACGACCTGTTCGGGAACGCCGTCGGGCACGACCTCGAGATCGCCTAGGGCGCCGAGCAATCCTAGGGTGGGCTGGGTTGGCAGGGCGCTATGGTACGGGTGGTCCCATAGACAAGATCGAAATGGTCATTACTGGCAAAGTAGCGGCCGTCACGACCCTGAACGGCTTCCAAGGGGGTACCGTGCCTGAAATCCCGGCTCCGGTTGCAGACCGGGTCATCGACTGCAGGGGCCTGGCTTGCCCACTGCCGGTTGTTAGGACCGCGCAGGCGATCAAGGACCTTGCCCTGGGGCAAGTTCTCGAACTGCTCGCCACTGACCCCGGCGTTGGACCGGACATGCGGGCATGGAGTAGCCGTACCCACAACGAACTGCTCGGCATCAGCAAGCAAGCTGATGTCTTCCACGTCCTCATTCGCCGGGCCCGTTGAGTCGTCCGCCTTGGACCGCACGCCCCACAGACGGGCGAGCGACGCGGGCTGCCGCCACCAAGTTAGGAGGGAAATGCCATGGTTGACAAGGACACCGGAGCTGAGGCCGGCGAGGACGAGCCGAAGCGGATGGCCATCGTCTGCTGGAGCAACGACCTTGACCGGGTGTGGCCGGTGATGATCCTGGCCACTACGGGTGCCGCCTCTGGCCTGGAGGTCGACGTGTTCTTCACGTTCTGGGGCTTGCGGGTGTTGCAGAAGAACGACCAGCGTGTCACCGGCAAAAACTGGATGCAGAAGGCGGAATCTCTCGTGGACCGGGGGGGGAGCGAGCACCTCAAATTGAGCAAGGTGCATTTCGCCGGGATGGGCACTTCCATGATCAAGATGCTGGCCAAGCAGCACAAGGTCGCCAGCGTGACCGAGCTCATGGAGATGGCCATCGATGTTGGGGTGCGCCTACACCCGTGCCAGATGACGATGGACCTCTACGGGCTGTCTACGTCGGACTTCATCGACGGGCTGCAGCCCACCCTGGGCGCGGCCAGCTTTATCGACATGGCGGCCAAGGCCGACATCCAGCTTTTTATTTAGCGGTCGGTAAATGCACCTTCCAATCGGCTCGTGTCACCATGGCCTGACCTTGCCGAGGCGGCTGACACCTAGGAGGATGGCAAAGGCCACAGCGAGTTGGACTAACGCCAGCACCATCGCTTGCTCGTGCGTGCCGAAGAAGACGGCGTTATAGAGCGCGATCGGCATCGTTGTGGCCAAGGGGACCGATCCCGCCACGATCATGGTCGCCCCGAAGTCGCCCAAGGCCCGACCGAACCCCATCGCCACACCGGCGACGATGCCGCGACGGGCCAGCGGCAGCGTCACAAGGACGGTGGCCCGCCATCGCGACAGCCCCATGGCCCGAGCGGCCTGTTCGAAGCGTGGGTCGACTCCGGAGATGGCGGCTCGTGAGAAGCGCAGGCAGTACCGGAACGACTCGACGATCTGGGCGATGACGATCCCGGTGAAGGTGAAGGTGAGCGGGTGGCCGAAGAGGCGCACCTCGGCGCTGCGGACCGGCCCAGGACCTCCCATTGCCGTGAGGAGGTACCACCCGACGACGGTGGGCGGCAGGGCCATGGGCAGGCTGAACACGGTCTCGATGGCACCGCGCCCGGGAAAGTGGCCTTTGGCGAGGAGCAACCCGAGAGCGCACCCGACGACAGCGACGACGATGGTCGCCTCGAAGGCGGCGTGGACCGAGACCGATAGTGGGCTCCAGGCCCAGGGCGGTATGCCGAGCGTGTTCAGCCACGCGTGGGGGACCAGTCCGGTCACACTGGCCCGGTGCTTTCTGCTGGCCGCGGCGGAGGCCCCGGGCATACGGGAGGCTCCGGGCATACGGGCCGCTCGACGACGCGCCTCCCCGTCACCCGCCCGTGGTCGTAGGCGATGATGACGTCACCGAGCTCTTCGGCTTCTTCGGCATCGTGGGTCACGAGCACGGCCGGGACGCCCGACGAGATGATCACCCCTCGGATCAGCTGTCTCAGCTCACGGCGCACGGCGGCGTCGAGGGCGGAGAGCGGCTCGTCGAGCAACACTAGGGCCGGGTCGCCGGCCAGCCCGCGGGCCAACGCCACTCGCTGGCGCTGGCCACCCGAGAGGGAACCCGGCCGGCGGTGGGCCAGCTCTTCGGCGCCGACCCGTTCGAGCCAGGAGCGGGCTATGGCGCGCCGCGCCCGGCGCCCACGGGCCTGACGGACGGCGAGCGCCACGTTGTCGATGACCGAGCGGTGCGGCAGCAGCAGGCCGTCCTGGAAGACCATGCCGATGCGACGTTTCTGGGTGCTCACGTAGGTGTGGCGGGCACAGTCCGTTACGACATGACCGTTGATGGCGATGGTGCCGGTGTCGGGACGGAGGAGCCCGGCGATGAGCGCCAGGGTCAACGACTTCCCGGCTCCTGATGGGCCGAACAGTACCGACATCCCCGACTCCACGGTGAAGGCCACGTCGAGGTCGAACTCGCCGATCTGACGAGCGACGGTGAGCTCGAGGGCGGCGGTCATGCCCGGCTCCGACCGAGCAGCCCGACGCCGGTCATGGCGATGACGGCCATCAAGACCAGGACCAGCAACATGGCGTCCCGCTCGGGTGTGGTGAACGAGTCGAGGATGGCGAGCGACAGCGTGCGGGTTTTGCCGTTGATGTCCCCACCGACCATGAGCGTGGCCCCGTACTCGCCCAGGGCACGTGCGCACCCGATGGTGAGCCCAGCGGCGGTCCCGCGACGAGCCAGGGGAAGGGTGACCTGCAAAGCCACTCGCCAATTGGGCAGGCCCATCGTCCGCGCCGCCTGCTCGAGCAACGGGTCCACGCCCTCTATGGCCGAGCGCGCCGCCCGCAGGCAGAACGGGTAGGCGGCCACGGCGGCGGCAATTGTGCACCCCGAGGCGTTATAGACGAACACGTGGCCGGTCACCCGGGTCAAGAACCCCCCGGCCCGGGTGCCCGGGGCGAGCACCTCGAGCAGGTAGTAGCCGACCACCGTGGGCGGGAGGATGATGGGGAGGCTCCCGATGGTCTCGAGCACGTCGCGTCCCGGGAAGCGACCTTTGGCCAGCACGTACCCCGAGGCGACGCCCGTGACCCCGGCGATCACGGTCGCCGCAGAGGCGACGCGCAGCGAAAGAAGGAACGGGCCAGAAACGATGTCCCAGTAGGCGATGTAGCCGGATACAAGGTGGGCGGCACCGAAACCGGCCCCAAAACCCAGGAGCACGACGACCGAGATGACGACAGCTTTTTGTTTCTTGCTGAGGACCAGTGCGGTGTTGTGCTCCCGGTTCACTCGCGGAGGTGGCGCGTCAGCTAACTGATGGGGTCATATCCGAACGCGGCTAACACGGCCTGTCCCTTGGCGGAGAGCAAGTACTGGATGAAGGCCAGGGCCGCTTTACCGTCCGGGCTGGTGAGGTCAGTCGCCGCGCTTTGGCCCTGGTCGTCGTTCTCCACGACCACCCACTGCCTGATCGGCTGGTAGTACCCGTGCTCGCCTATAAGGGTCTTCGGGTTATCTGCGCCATCTTTCCCGAAGTTCCCGGAGCTGATGTCGGCCGCCACGTCGTCGTGCATGCCGGCAACATAGTCGCTATCGGTGCAAGGCTCGGCGCTGGCGATGTTGGTCCTCCAGCCGTTCGGTACGCTGGCGTCAGAGATGTTGGCCACCCCGCATTCGGGTACTTCGGCCCAAAAGTCGGTGTCGTTACCAGCGGGAGAGACCTCGAACGACTTCGGCAGGAGGGCGACCTGCGAGGTGCCGGCGACGAGGCTGTCCTGCGTGTAGGTCACGTTATCGCCGAAGATGACGGGCAGGGAGGGGTCGGAATAGTTGCCGTTCCCGTTCTGGCCTCCCGACGAAGGGCTCGTGGTGTTGTAGTTGTCCAAGTCAGAGCCCTTGTCTGTCATGCGGTCGATCTCCGCACAGGCCTGGTCGGAGGCCGTCGTACCGAGGGCCTTGTCGGGGTTGGCGTGGTAGTACTGGGTGGCCGCTACGTAAAGAGCCTCCATGCCGGCGAGCCCGTACGGCGCGTTCGGTGCCACTGCCGACGGCCCGCAGCCCGTGGCGGCGAAGCTCCAGCCGTTCTTCGGGTCGGCAATGGCCAGGTAGCCACCGACGTTATGAGCGGCGGTGCCCCCGTAAGACTTCTTCGTATGGGCGAGCAGGTCGCTCCAGACTTGGGCCATCGTATAGGGCGCCTCTGTCGCACCGGTCTTGGTGAAAAACCCGCTCACGGGCTTCGCGCATGCGGGAGCGCCCTGTGCCGGCGCCAGCGTCTTCCCGCCGCTCCGGCAGGAGACGATCACGAGGCGCCCAGTGGTGTACTGGGCCCGGGTGGGCCCGATACCAGGGCAGGCCGTGCCGTTGTTATTGCCACCATTTGCCGAGGAGTACGTGGCTGAATGCGGGTCGATGCATTGGCCCACGGTGTACTTCGGCACCGCTCCCGCGTTTGCTGTCGCCGCCGTGCCGTAAGGGATCGTGTTGTCGACGTTGGCCTCATCAGCCGATGCGAACAGGGCATCGCCCGTAGGTGAGTTGCCGGAGCCGTCCGACGCGTAGTCCGCGCCGCCATCGACCACTCCGGCCAGGTGCCCCGACCCTCCGAAGCTGAACGTGACGCTGTTGCCGCCATTGGCGGTCTGGACGAAGTTCTGCGTCATGAAGTCGAACGCCGGTTCGGTGTTCGAGGCGGCCAGGAAGACCGTGCTCGTCGTTTGGGCCGCGGCGGAGCCGGCACCAACCGCTACTGCACCAGGTAGGACGGCGAGGACCAGGCACGATGCACCTACGAGCCCGGGCCATGAGAGCTTCTTGGACAACCGATGGTCCCCTTTCCGTATGCAGGCAGACGCGCCTCAACAGGCGTCAGATCGTCCTGAGCATAGGTACCGTCCCTGCTCTGGTCAAGGCAGTCCTGCTCTAGTCAAGACAGCCCTGCTCCCCTCGAGGCGGCTGCTAGCGGGGCGGCGCAGCTCGAAGGAGCCGGCCCAGCCCGCCGGCCCAGGCTGCGGTTCAGCCCGCCGGCGATTGGTAGGCGGGCGAGCCGATAACGATTGTCCCGCACCCCGGCCCGGGCAGGTACACAACTGAGTTGTAGACCGGCTGGTGGGCCAGCAGTCCCTCGTCCCGCAGCGTTGAGATCGACGCGTACTTGCCGTACTTGGAACAGCTCGCCTTTTCCGCCCTCATAATTACGGCGTTCTCCGACCCGATGGCGGCGGTCGTCCCTTTGTCCGTGGTCGCACCCGACAGCAGGTACACCGCAAAACCAGTTATGAAGGAAAGTGCCAGCAAAACCCCGAGAAGGCGGCCAAATGAGAGTTTTCGGGACATCGGAACATGTCCTCACGATCACCGCGCCGGCGCCGGCGTACCAAAGATATCATCCGTCCCGCCTTGTCACCCGGGCCCGGTACGCGGCCCACCGAGCCGGCCCGCACGCTCTCCCGGCGATCGTGGCATCCTGATTGGATGGACGTCCGGGTCAGCTCGACCAACCGGATAGACGACCGCTTCCGCCTCGCCCGGCTTGGTCGTGGCCTGTCCCAGGCTGCCCTCGCCGACCGCGCCGGCGTCACCCGCCAGACGATCTCCGGCATCGAAGCCGGCCGCTGGTTGCCGTCGCTCGACGTCGCCCTCGTCGTGGCGGCCGCCCTGGGCTCGAGCGTCGAGGAACTGTTCGGTAAGGCCCCCAACTTCGCCCCGGCGCCAGCTCGGCTGGCCGTCGGTACGCATGAGGAGGCCCGACTTCTGCTCGCCGACCTCGACGGCGAGCAGGTGGCTTACCCCCTCGTAGGCGACCACGTTTTGGTCCCTGGCTTTCGCCCTGCCTTGGCCGAGGCGGGCACCACTGGCGGCGCGGCGGCGGGCTCGCCGGTGCTGGCGCGACGTTTCGTGGCTCCCGCCCCCGCCCTGGTGATCGCCGGGTGCGACCCGGCGTTGGCCCTGTTGACGGCGCCTTTGCAGCGGCACCGCCCGCCCGTCGGCCTGGTGTGGTGGAACTGCGCCAACTCCACCGGCCTCGAGCTGCTCGACGCCGGTCTTAGCCACGTGGCCGCGGTCCATCGCCGCACCGACCAAAAGCGGGTACGTTCGGCCGCCCATGAGGTCGTCGGGTTCGCCGCCTGGCGGGAGGGGCTCGTCGTGTCGACTCGTTATGCCGGCCGGGTGCGGGGGCTGGCGGACGCCCTGGAGCTTGGCCTACGGGTAGCCAACCGCGAACCCGGCTCCGAAGCGCGCCGGCTCCTTGACGACGCTCTTGCCCAACTCGGGGCGCACGGCCACGCCGTGGCCGGTTATGACAGTTCGTGCACCGCGCACCTATTGGTGACCTCGGCCATCGCCGCCGGCCTGGCTGATGTCGGCGTGGCCAGCGAGCCGGCGGCGCTCGCTTACGGCCTGGGCTTCGTGCCTTGGCAGGAGGAGACTTGCGAGCTATTGATCCCGCGCTCCCAGCTCGGCACCCCAGAGGTCCGCGCCCTGCTCGACGTCATGGCCGGTAGCGAGCTTCGCGCCCAGCTCGGGGCCATCTCTGGTTACGACGCCGCCCCGTGCGGGACGGTGATGGTCTGAACGTCCGCCCGCATGCCCCCAGAGCCGCGGGAGGAGCGGCCCCGGGCGTCGGTGCGGCGACGTTCGCCATGGTCGTGTGGGGGCTCTCGGCTGTACTGGTGGTCCTGGTCAAACAGCCCGGCCTGGTGGTCGCCCTCGAGCGGCTTTGGCTCGGCGTCCCCGTTGTGGGCGCCTTGTTGGTCATCAGCCGACGCCGGCTCAACCGGTCCATCCTTTGGCGCGCCGTCCCCGGCGGCATCCTGCTTTGTGGCGACATCGCCTTGTTCTTCAGTGCGGTGAAGCTCACCAGCATTGCCGATGCGACGGTGATCGGTGCCCTGCAACCGGCCTTGGTGTTGTTGGTCGCCGGGCCGTTGTTCGGCGAACGGCCCCGTGGCGCCGACGTGGCCTGGACAGCCGTCGCCATCGCCGGCGTCAGCGTTGTCGTCCTGGGCGCCGGGGGGACAGGTCGTCACCAAGCGCTCGGGGACTTTCTCGCTTTCGGTTCGCTTTGCTGTTGGACCGGGTACTGGCTGGTGTCCAAGAGGGCCCGGAGCCGGCCTCTCGGTGCCGTCGGCGACGGTCGGCCCGGCGCCGGCGGCGGGGGAGTACTTGGCAGCATCGAGTACACCTCGGCGGTGATGCTCGTCGCCGCCGTGGTGGTGGTGCCTGTCAGCCTGCTCTCCGGCGAGCCCCTCTCGGCCGGGACCCCTCTCGACTGGCTGTGGCTCGGCCTGATGACCGTGGTGCCAGGGAGCGCCCACTTGGTGCTGAACTGGGCGCACCGCTTCGTCGCCGTCTCCGTGTCGTCTGTCATCGTGTCGGTCAACCCGATAGTCGCGGCGGGGGCGGCAACGGTGGTCCTGCACCAGTCGCTCGACCTCCTGCAGGTGACCGGCGGCCTGGTCGCTGTCTTCGCCGCCGCCATCGTGGCCCGTAGAGCGGCGCGGGTCGGTGCCGTCGAGCCCGAGGTGGGGAGCCCGCAGGGCCAGGGCCAAGAGGGTCAGGAGCTGCGCCCTCGGTAGGCGACCACGAACCCGCCCGTCGTGAGCGGTGACGGGGCCGAGACGACCGATGTCCCCTCCTCCAGGGACTCGGCGGTGAGCCTGGTGGCGCTGCCGCCAATGTGCAGGTCGGTGAACGACACGGGCGGCGAGTACGGAGCTACCTGGCAGACGCCTGGGGTGAGCAGACCGCCGTCCGGGCAGGCCGAGGAGTCGGTGGGGGCTTCGACCACCCACTCCGCCGATGAGGCGGGGCCGCCGTAGTGAGGGGCCAACCCGTAGCTCTCTCCGGTGCTGTCGTCTGTCACTTCGATCCCCCACTGAGCCGGCGTTAGCCGCCATAGGGCCACCGTGACCTGGTCCCCGCTGTTCACGGTCACCGTGGCCACCGGGTGGGCGGCGGCAGGGAGCACCTCCCACCAGGCCCAGACCTGCAACTGACCGGCGGTGCAGTCACCGGTGTAGGGGTCCACATCTCCCTCGGACACCCCGGCCTGGATCAGCGAGGAGTTGCCCTGTCCGTCGACCCCTACCCACTGGGACAGCTGCTGGCGGCAGCCGTCCGTCGTCACCGACGGCACGGTGAAGGTCCCGCTGGCCCGGCTGAAGGGCCCTCCCGAGGCCACGTACCCCGACCACTTGTACCCCGCCGAGCGGCGTACCGGCACCGCTAGCCCAGGTGGCGAGCTGGCTGCCCCTGGCGCCAGCGCCACGTCGAGCGGTTCGGTGTACCAGGCGCCGTTGTTGCCCGCCACAACCGCCAGCGTGACTGTCTGCCGTACGGCGGTGGGGTTGGCCCCGACCCTGACGACGGCGGAGAACCCCCCGCCTTCACATCGAGCCGGTCCGTGTGGGTAGTCCACCAAGAAGGACTGACCGGAGAGGGGCTCCAGCCGGCAGGCGCCGGCGTGCTCAACCACGGCGGTGACCGCCACCAGGCCTCCGCTAGACGGCAGCGAAGCGGGGACGGCGGTCACCGATGCCACCACCGGGTACCGGGCCGAGGGCGCTCCTCTGGGGGCAGCTCCGACGGCGGCGGTCGCACCGGCTCCGGCCAGCAGGGCGAGGGAGCAGCACAGAGCCGTTCTCGCGCCTCTTTTGTCTGGCCCGAGGTCGTGGACGCGCCTTCCTGCCTCTCCGATGGTCCTGTCCCGGCTGTTCACGTCCTGAGGAGGTGCCCTCCTTCGGCATCGGGGCGTCGGCGTGGCGCGACGGGCATAATTTAGCCTCTCCTAACCTCTGATGTAAGGCTTTGTTCACCAAGAGTTCACCTGGAGATGTCGACCGTCCGCCCCAAGTGGGGACAAGCCTGCGCCGGCCGCCTGAGCCTCCGCGCCGCCATGGGCCAGCCGCTCGCGCCCGCCGCGCCAAGGGCCGCGAGCCGGCCAAGGGCCCCGGCCCACCCGTCAGCTGGGCAGGACGAAGGTCTCGGTGAACACCAGCCGCTGGCCCCCGGAGCCCGTCCCGATGCGCTCGTACTCCTGGAACGTGAAGCGCTTGGGGGCGGCGTCCTCGTCGATGAGCAAGAACACCGTCCCCGACCAGGTGACGTCGTCGCCGCTGTGGACGGTAGGGGCCAGGTCGAACACCGGCAGGTAAGGGACCGGGCCCCAGGCCAGGGCGTCGTCGGTTATGCGGGTGTCCATCTGTTCGACGGTGACCGTCATCAGTGACGGTCCTGCACTGGCCGCTGTGGCTGTCGCCGCCCGGCCGGCCACGGTCACGCTGAACAGCACGCGGCGCCCCTGTACACCGGTCTGGGTGACGGTCACGGAGCGGTCGGGGGCGAGCTGCGCCCAGTCGGTGAGCACGATCTTCGACAGGTACGCGTCCTCTAGCGAGTTGGGCTGGAAGCGAGCGAGGGCGAGGCGCACGAAGGGCATGTACGAGGGCAGTTCGACGCCGTCGTTCAACAATTGGACATCGCAGAACCACAGCCCCCGCGTGCTGTCGAAACCGACCTCGTGCCCGGCCACGTTCACCTCGTACGGTGTTCCCTCGACGGGCAGCGGGGTGGAGTCGAACGTGCCGGTCAGGCGGAGGGGGAAGTTGCCCGGGTTGGGTTGAGCAGGCATGGAGGTGGTGGACGAGAAGACCGGGTCGAAGCCCCACTGGGTGACAAAGGGGGCCAGCGCCGTGGGCACGTCCCCGTCGGCCTCGAGCGTCGCCGGCGGGCAGCATACGACGCCCAGCAGTTCCCCGTCGCCGGAGGACCACCACGGCCGGTCGAGGTAGACCCGCAAGGCCCCCCCGGTGCGGGTTACTCCCGATGAGGTCGCGGCCCTCTGGTAGATGGGGACGATGTAGAGCACCGAGGGCGCCGCCGGCCGGGCCGTGCTCGGGACGTTGAAGTTCCTCACGGTGGAGAAGGCATAGGTCGTCGGGCCGACATAGGACATGGTGAAGGTCCCCGAGCCCCCGCCCAGGGCCCCGGCCGCGCCGCCGTTGACGAGCAGGGCGATGCCCTGGCCCAGGACGGGGTGGAGCGGGTCGGGGGCCACGACCACGTAGTCGCCCGGGGCCGGGTCGGCGTCCACGGGCGTCGCCGGGGGGGCGGCGACCAGCTTCATGGGCGAGGTGGTGGGGGTCCCCAGCGTGAACAGTTCGACCGTCGAGGCGTTGAACACAAAGTCGGGGACGGTAACGGCCCCATCGGCGGCCAAGCTCACCGGGGCCTGCTCCCGGAAGTACTCGAGGTAGGACGTGGTGGCCACGGCTTGGTAGTCGACGGAGCGGAACTTGGTGTCGCCGAACTCCTCCACCTCGGTGACCTCCTGGCTGTCGGGCCCGGTGCGGTCGATGTCCATGCTGAAGGCGGTGGCCTGGAAGTTCTGCGGGGTGACCGGGTCGGGGTTGCTGCCGGTGTCGACGGGCATGGCCCACTGGGCGACCAGGTCGACCCGGCCCGTGGAGGGGCGGTCGAACTCGACGAAGCTCTCCGGGAAGGTCACGTCGGTCTGGCCGATGTCGGTCCTGATGGGCTGGAGCTCGGCCAGGGACGGCGGGGCCAGGGGGGTGCGCACGGCGTGGACAAAAGTGACGGTGCGCCAAGGGGTGATCATCCAGTGCAGGCCGTTGGCCATGGCCTCCAGGGCGGGCCCCGGATCGGCGCCATGCTCTGCCGCCCACTGCTCGATCCAGGCCTTGAGGGCCATGAGCTCGAGCTGGGGGGCACTTAGGAGGGCGTTGACCTGGGTGGTCACCGTCTGCCCCTTGGGTAGCGTGACGTCGAGCTCGGTGGTGACCGTGCCCCCCACCGGCGTGTAGGTCGTGAGCGACCAGTTGGCCGGCACGCCGCCCGGGTCACTGGCGGTTTCCGGGGCACGCGAGAGGGTGACCCGGCACGCCTGATAGTCGGGCCATCCGTTGCCGGCGGTGTCGAAGGGCAGCACGGCGCTGGTCAGCCCGCCCGGGGAGTTGGCCGGCAGGCCGGTCACGATGGCGGTGCCGGCCAGGAAGTCGGGCAGGTAGGCGATCGGCAGGGCGTCGGTGGCGTAGTAGACCTCGCCGACCTGTCTGGTCGGGGCGGTGGGGCCGGGGGGCGAGGACAGGACCACGCCCGGGCCGGCGATAGGGGCCTGGTCCCGGTTGGCGATGTCGGTCCAGGTGGCCATCGTGGCGTCCAGCGGCTGTCCCGTGGTCAACAACAGGTCGTACGCCCCGTGCTGCTCGGCCCTGGTTTGTGACGAGCGTGAGGGTACGAGCAGTCGCAGCACCGTCCCGTTGTCGAGCGCGCCGGTGCCGTCCTCCGTGAGCGACTCGCTGCGGATGACGATGACCTCGGCCGACTCGCCGGGCGTATGGGGGGCGGTGAGCAGCACCCGGGGTGCCTCCACGGGCTCGAAGCGCAGGTACTGGGCCGGTGACGTGACGAAGGTGGCGGTCGTGGCGGCGGCCGCCACGCTGAGGCCGTTCCCGGCATGGTCGGCCGTCCGGGCCCGGAACTGGTAGGCCCGCCCGAAGCGCAGGCGGGGCAGCTTGGTCGGGTTGTTCGCCACTGTCTCCGCGCTGTCCCCGGGCACCTCCCAGCTCGGGATGGTCCAGGCCACCGAAGGGGGGCGCTGCCCTGAGGCACGGCGGGGTCCTGCAGCGGCGTCCCGTAGCGGGGGACGGCCAGGCTCCAGCCTCCCCAGCTCGTCAAGCTGTCCTGGAGGTAGAGGTCATTGGGGTTGGCGCTCTGGGACGCCGTAGTGGGTGCGGGTACCACGCTGTCCTCTTCGAGGAGGGTGATGGAGCTGCCGTCCCCGGGGTTGTAGCTGTCGGCCTCGCGCCACATGAGCGACCGCCACACCCCGTCGGCCACGTCGAGCACATCGACCCGGACGCCGCGTACGAGGTCGTCGGCGTAGAGGGTGGGACCGGCGCCGGTGGAGAAATCGGCGCCCGCCTCGAGCACGCTGCGTTGGCGGGCCAGGGCCGCCTCCATTTGCACCGCCCGCCCGGTGCGAGCGAAAGCAAAACCACCCGTGCGCAACGCCGGTAGGGAGAAATTGGTGGGGGTCGAGTCGGTGAGGGGGCTGCCGTTGCGCTGCGAGCGGGTGACGGTATCGGCCAGCTGCATGGCCTTTATGGCACTACCGTCGGGGTCGACCTCGATGACGCGGTAGAGGGACGGGTCGCCGAGGGTGACCATGCCGTCGGCGTAGTCGCTCGGGGACAGGGGCACGGCCTGGAACCCGGTCGGGCTGAGCGTGCACTGTGTCGAGGGGTAAAGGCTCTCGGTGGCGGCCAGCAGGGGCTGGAACCCGGTGACGACCAGGGCCACCCGCGTGGTGAGACCGCTGGCGAACCCGGGCAGGGCACTGGGGTCGACGGTGCAGTCGACCACGAGCCCGAGGAGGCGCAGCAACGTGGGCATGCTCCCGGCAAAACCGACCAGCTGAGCGAAGTCCTGGGCCGGAGGGGCGGGGCTGCTCGGCGCCGGGGACCCCTCCGGGAAGACGCCGGGCAGGAACCGGCGCAGGAAGGTCTCGGCCTGGAGGAAGGCGTACTGCGTGTTCATCACGTAGCCGGGGTCGCTCGGCTCCACGAACGGGTAGTTCGGCACCGGCCCGCTGGCCAGGGCCGTCTCCAGGGCGGCCAGTAGATCGGCTTTACGCAGGGGGCCGAAATTGCCGTCTTCCGGCCCCGCCCCCGCCCCTACGTTGTCGTCCTCGAACCCGATGGCCCCCCAGGCGTCCTGAGCGGACAGGTCCGTACAGGTGGGGAACTCGCTCGGGTAGGCGACGCCGTAGCGCCCGTACCAGTAGGAAAGGAAGTCCGAGACCGAGGCCATCGGGTAGCTGCGCAGCGTCAGGGTGTCGTAGTCCGGGTAGGTCCAGGGCACCACGGGCGTCGAGGCCGGGAAGCGGGCGGCGAAGACGCCGGCCGAAGGCACCGCCACCGTGGCCGGTGTGCTGGTCTGGGTGAGCTGGACGGCGGGCAGCACCGGCGCCCCGGCGACGTCGAGGAACTGCACGCCGAACTGCACCGGTGCCAAGGTCTGGGGCCACGTCTGCCCCGCCCCGCCCGATGCCGCCCAATCGGGGAAAGAGGCCAGGGTGGGCGCCCCGAGCAGACGGGGCGAGATGAGCACCGAGAACTGCAGCTGTACCGGCGGGCCGCCGGCGGCTGGGCCTGGCGCCCCCCCGCTGTTGACGCCGTTGGGGAGGAGCGTCCAAATGAGCTGTTGGGATGCGGCCATTTCAGCCTCCTACTCCGATGAGGGCGAACGAACTGCAGTACTGGGCCCACTGGTCGTAAGGCATGGCCGACCCGAAAGTGTTGGTGGTGTAAGGCGGATCCAACATCCCGTTGATGATGCTGGCCCGGGCGGTGCTGGCCTCGGTTACGCTGGCCTTGGTGACGGCGCCCGGCGGGTCGGAGCCGGCGAAGGTCTTCTGCACGCTGAACCCGACGGAAAAGCCGAAAAAGATGATGTGCACGGCAATGCTCATCTCGGCCTCACCGGACAGGCACGAGTTGCTGCCGTCCTGCTGGTAGCTGAGGGCCAGGTACAGCTCCACCGATACGGATATGACGCCCAGGGCGGAGACGCCGCCACTGGCCTTGACGTAGGCGGTGAGGTCGACGTCCTGGGCGTGAGGCGTGTTGGCGTCGTCCTGGGTCTGCACCTCGAAATAGATGCCGCCCATGAGCGAGATCTGGCCGCTGGCGACCCCGAGGTCGAGCGAGATGCCGGCGCCGAAGTCGAAGCCCAGCTCCAGCACCTCGACGCCATCGACACCGATCGAAAGGGCGACGAAGCCTCCGCCCCCGAACATCATGATCGTGAGCTGGAACGGGTTCTCCCGGGAACAGAAGGCGAAGTTGAAACGCACCGGGTCGCCGTCGTAGGGGATGGAGCACCCGGCGCTGAAGGCCAGGTTCTGGAGCGAGAACACACCGACGCCGATGCTCGGGATGGCCAGGGTCAGGGTGATCGTGATGGCCGAGCCGGCCGTGTCCACGGTGAGCCCGCTACCGTCAAAGGCCAGGTAGTCGGCCAGGGTCTGGACGAAGCTCAGCGCCCCCTGGAAGCTGACCCCCGAGGAGCTGACCTGTACGGCCACGTCGGTCTTTTGCCCCGTCTGCGCCCGGAAGGTGAGCGAGTCGAAGGGGATCTGCAGGAAATAGCTCGGCCCCGAGTTCCCGAACAGGTCGATGTTGAAGTCGCGGATCTGGCCGGTGACCGTCGAGGTCGAGTTGGCCGGCGTGACCAGGTCCGTGAATATGACGGCGTGCAGGTCGAACGAGTTGCTTTCCTGGTCCTCGTCGGGAGCAGGGTCGGGATTGGTGATCTCGAAGACGGTGACCCCGGGATAGGGCCCGCCCGAGGTGATCACGGGGTGCCAGTCCAGTGTGGTCACGACGGCCACCACCGACCCGTCGGGGCCGTACTGTTCGATGGAGGTGATCTGCAGGGCCTGGCGGTTGTCCCCGTTCCCGAAGTTCACTTGTTCGAGGATGGCCTGCAACTGCAGGCCTCCCAACAGCCTGGCGTTGACGCCCTTGAACACGTTCTGCGGGTTGAACGTGCCCGCCCGCAGCTCGGACAGGTCTCCCGGCGCCGGCCCGATCTCCCGGGACCGACCGTCGACGGCTACGTTGGGGGTCACCGCGCCACCCGAACTGGACGCATTGAACTGGACGGTGGGGCCGGTCCCGATGGTGGCCAGGAAGATGCCGCCCACGTTGGTCGGGTCGAAGCCGGTGGAGAGATAGTTGCTCTCGTACTGCACGCTTGGGCCGGTCACCGGGTTGCCCGAGATGGCGCCAGCGTCGGGGAGCGCCTCTTGCATCTGGCTGACGGTGGGGTAGAAGTGAGGCTGGCTGGCCAGGATGAGGGCGTCGAGGACACCAGTGCCGTCGTCGGCGTGCTCGGCGTCGAGGGTCAGGCCGGTGACCACGACCTGGGTGTCCCCGGCGGTCACGGTGGGCTCCTTCGGCGCGGCCACGGCGATGCGGGCGTTGTCGAAGCTCACCGTGGGCGGCCCTGACGCCCGCCACTGGGTGATGATCCTGTCGATCTCGGGGGCCGAAGTGTCGCTCTCGCCGTAGGCGATCGTGTCGTCGACCCACACGACCGGGGCATGGAAGTCGAACGTCCCCCCCGCCCAGTCCGTGCCCTGGAAGTGGAACAGGTACGGCGCCCCCCCGAGCGTGGGCTGGAAGGACAGCTCGGGGTTGGCCTGCCCGTAATAGGCCACTTCCCCCTCGAGGTCGGGGGTCACCAGCGTGAGCACCTTCACGCTGGTGAAGGGGAACTGGCGGCCTCCGTTAGGCAAACCGGGCGGGTTGACGCTGGCCGGCGCCGGCGCCGGGCTGGCGGTGACGGCGACGGGCATGTAGTCCTTCACCGGTTGGCCGATGACAAGGAAGATCTGCTGGCGCAGGTAGGCCCCCACCGGTCTGGCGGTGTTGTCGCCGATGTGGGACGGCTGGCGCTCGGTCACGGTGACCAGCGACGCCCGGTGGCCGAAGGGGAAGATGTAGCCCTTGCGTACCACGCGGACGTACGAGTCCCGGGCTTGGGTAGCCCGGTGGCGCCACTGGAGCAGCGATGTGTTCCACGACCCCGCCTCGTACGGGAGGTCCCAGTTGGCGTCGGCGTCGAGCCAGCCGCCGAGCGAGCTGAGGATGAGGCTGTCGGCGGTGGCCGGGGCGGGCAGGAAGGCGCTGCTGCTGACGGCGTCCCCGTTGTAGGGGTTCGTCACCGTACGCGGGGGGCTGGCCAAGCTGAAGTCGGACGACAGGCGGACGATGTCGTAACGGTCGGTGTACTGGAGCGAGAACGGGACCGCGGTACCGTCCGGCGCCGCCGCCGTCGGGTGGGCAGGCTCTACGGCGTTGGCTCCGAGGTCGGCGTGGAAGTTCGGGTCGGTGCACCACACCGCCCGGACGTTGCGCAGCGTGCGGTCGGTCTCGTCGACGATGCGGACGAAGGTCGGGCTCGTCAGCGGCCCGCTGACCAACAGCGTTACCCCGGCCAACCGGGTGTGCCATAGCTCGGTCCAACCCTGGGGGCTGGTGACCGGGGCGGTGGCGTTGACGAAGGTCTGGGTGGCGTCCGGGCTGAGCTGGAGGTGGTAGGGCAGCTCGATGGCCGTCTGGGTGCTGCTCGGCCGGGCCGGGCCGGGGTAACCGGCCGGGAACTGCCCCGGGGGGACGGCATTGGGCACGACATTTAGCGTGTAGTCGACCCAGTCGAGCAGGCTCGAAGTCTCGAGCGGTATGGGACCGACGGTGGTCCCCGCCGGGGCGATGAGGAAGGCGACCCGGCTGGCGCCGGCCAGGTAGGCGTTGACGGGGGGCGTGGCCGGCGAGCTCGTCGGCAAGCTCGGGGTGGGCGGGGCCAGCCCGTGGGCCGGGGCCGGCTCGGGGCTGAGCCCGGGGGGCGCGCTCAGGACGTAGGCGTCCTCGATGACGCTCTGGGGCGGGAAGGTTACGACCAGGAGGGTCTCCAGGTACGGGGAGACCTGGGCCAGGGCGGGCGGTGATTGGGTGAAGTCGGGCTGGAGGTTATAAAACTCCATGGTCAGCACGCATTGGTCCTCCACCCGGCGCACGGTCACCGTGTAGGTGGTGGGCCCGAACGGTCGGACGGGCCGCGGGCCGGGGCCGGGTAGGACCAGGGCGGTCAGTTTGGGGCGGGTGGCGCTGCCGGGCAGGAGGAGCTCCACGCCGCCCAGGACCGCACCACCCAAGAAGGCCCGCCTGGAGATGAGATAGGGGTCAGGACGTGGCGTCAATTTTGGACCTCCTGCCGCCTACTGTCTCGCCGACGCTACGTAGTTAGAGCGCCACCATCAGCGCACGTTGGCGGGAAGCTAGTACCGCGGATCTGGGCCCGCAAGCACTTTCGTTAATTTCCTCGGCCAGCGTCACCCGTGAGGCAGGCGCACGCGTCCGGAGGTTTGACTCCACCGGGCCATCCATGCTAACGATAACACGCAGGATGCCCTGTCGAACCGAAGGCCTTACCGAGAGGGTGCGGCCGGCGCTCGGTAGCTGGTGAGAAAATGCTCGACCTAGTCGCCCGTGGTTATGTCCCCGACCCCTGTTACCCCCCGGCCGGGGGAGCCGTCGGTTGGGGCTGGGACCGATTGGCGGCCAGGGTGGGCGACCACGTCGCCGTGGTGGCCATCGACGGCCCCGTCGTGGCGGGCTGGGAAGAGCTCGGCGCCGGCCTCGCCGGGGGGTTCTCGCGCCGCGGGCGCAGATCTCGGTTCCTCAGCACGGGGCGGTGGTTGTTGCCCTGGGAAAGGGTGCAGGGGGCCACTTCTTCGTACGAACTGCGCGACGACCCTGATTTCGACTACCTGGCCTCTGGGCGTCTGGCCGATCTTTTCCGGGTCGACCGTCACGTTGACGTCGTCGACGGTGAGCTCCTGGTGGTCTGGGGCCCTGGCGCCGCTCTGGTGCCCCACGACCTTCTGTGGTACGCCGATCTGCCAAAACGTTATGCCGAGGCTGCCGTCCTGGCCGGCGGCCTCAACCTTGGGCAACCCGGCGGCACCGGGGGCGGGACTACCAAACGGCTGTTCTTCATAGACTGGCCACTGCTCGACCGGCACCGAGACGAGCTTGTTGGCGATATCGACCTGTGGCTGGACATGCAGCGCCCATCCGGCCCCGCCTTTGTCGACGGCGCCACGTTGCGAGCCACACTGGCCGAACTAGCGGGCCGCCCGTTCCGGGCCCGCCCTACCTTCAACACCACGACCTGGGGCGGCCACTGGGGACAGGAAAGCCTCGGCCATAATCGTGACCAGCCCAACAGCGCCCTGGGCTACGAGCTGATCGCCCCCGAGGCCGGTGTCCTGATCGGGGCCGCCGGCGGGCCGCAGGTGGAGGTGCCGTTCCAGTTGGTCGTGACCGCCCACCCCACGGAGGTCCTGGGCGGCGGCGTGCACCAGAGCTTCGGCACGTCCTTCCCGGTCCGCTTCGATTACCTCGACACCGTCGGTGGAGGCAACCTGTCCGTCCACTGCCACCCCCGTCCCCGCTATATGCGCGAGGTGTTCGGCTGGCCCTATACCCAGCACGAGTCCTATTACGTGATGGTGGGCGGGGAAAATGCCGACGTTTTCCTCGGCCTGCGCGAGGACGTCGATGTGGACAAGTTCCACCGGGAGGCGGACGAGGCTTATCATCAGGGCTCGCCGATGGACATCGAAGAATATGTGCCGAAGTTCCCGGCCACGCCCCACCAGCTTTTCCTCATCCCCGGCGGTACGCCCCACGCCAGCGGCGAAGGCAACGTGGTCCTGGAGATCAGCGCCACGCCCTACCTTTATTCGCTGCGTTTTTACGACTGGCTGCGACGCGACGGCAACGGGGAGCTTCGGCCGGTGCACGTCGAGCACGCTTTCCGGAACCTGGACCTCGACCGCAGAGGGGGAGCGGTGCGGCGTGACCTGGTGCCCCGGCCCTTGGCACTGCGCCACGGCCCGGGATGGGAGGAAGTGGTCCTGGGCCAGCTGCCGGAGATGTTCTTCGAGGTCCGCCGGCTGGAGCTGCGGCCCGGCGCGGCGGCCCCGGACGCCACGGCCACGTCGTTCCATGTGCTGAACGTGGTCGAGGGCGACGGGGTGCTCGTCGAACCGGCGCACGGGCCCGCCCATTCCCTGGTCTATGCCGAAACTCTGGTGGTACCCGCTGCCGTCGGCCCCTATCGGCTGCGGCCTCTGGGCGCCAGGTCGGTGAAGGTCGTCAAGGCGTTGGTGCGGTGACCGGGGGCGGGGGCCGAGGGCCGGCGGTGGTGCCGGTGATGGACATCGGCGGCACCCACGTGACGGCGGCGCTGGTCGACCTGGGCGCCGGCGCCATCGTGGACGGCACCGTCCGGCGGGGCACGCTGCGGCCTTCGGCCCCGGCGGAGGAGCTGTTGGGCCGCGTCCTGGCTTGCGGGCAGGCTCTCGACGCGCCGGTCGGTGCTTGTTGGGGGGTGGCCGTCCCCGGGCCGTTCGATTACCAGAGAGGCGTCGCCCTCTTCGCCGGAGTGGGCAAGTTCGAATCGCTGTACGGCACCGATGTCGGCCATGCGCTGCGGGCCGGGTTGCCGGGCCCGGCGGGGTCAGTAATGTTCCTCAATGATGCTGATGCCTTTTTGTTGGGCGAATGGCTCTTCGGGGCGGCTACCGGCCACGACCCCTGTGCCGGTATCACCCTGGGCACCGGCATCGGCTCGGCGTTCCTGTCTGGCGGGACGGTCCGTCAGGGTGGGCCGGGGGTGCCCCCCGAAGGGCGGGTCGACCTGCTCCAGATCGACGGTCAGCCGCTCGAAGACGTGGTTTCCACCCGGGCTCTCGAGCGTCGCTACCAGCTCCTCAGCGGTGCCACCCCCGAAGGCGCGGCCCAATTGGCCAGCTTGGCCCGGGGCGGGGACGAAGTCGCCGCCGCCGTGCTGCGGTCGGCCTTCGAGGCCCTGGGACAGGCGCTATCGCCCTGGCTCGCGGAGTTCGGGGCCAAGGCGCTGGTGATCGGCGGCTCCATGACCGGGTCTTGGGATCTCATCGGACCGGCTCTGGTCAGTGGGATCGGGGCCGGTGGGACCGAGGCCGGTGGGACCGAGGGCACGACGGCGGGGGGGGCCCAGCGACTGAGGGTAATGGTGGCCGCCCACCCCGAGACGGCCGCCCTCCTGGGTGCCGGGGCCCACGCGGCGGCGTCCCTGGTGCCATGACCAAAGTGCCGGTGCGAGCGAGGCGGGCAGTACCCACGATGCGCGACGTGGCCGCGTTGGCCGGCGTCAGCACCATGACCGTGTCGCGGACCCTGCACGACGACCCTCGCATAACCGACGAGACCAAGAGCCGGGTGCGGGCCGCCCTCAACCATCTCGGTTACGTCCGCAACGACACCGCCCGCAACCTGCGCATCGGGAGGGGGGCCGGAGCCGTCGGCCTGGTCATCGGCAACCTGGCCAACCCGTTTTACTCGCAGCTGGCCTTGGGTATCGGCGAGGAGGTCGAACAGCACGGCCTGACCGTCATGCTCGTGAACGTCGCTAGTGACCGCCACCGGGAAGCGAGCGTGGTGAACGACCTGTTAAGCCGGCGGGTCGAGGGCATTGTCATCGCGCCGGAGGGCGACGACCACCGCCACTTGGGCCCCGGGCCCATGCATGGTACGCCGGTAGTGTTCGTAGCCCGTCCGCCCTCGGGGATCGCCGCCGACTGTGTCCTGGTGGACGACTTCGCCGGGACCAAGGAGGCCACGGAGCGGCTGATCGCCCGGGGCCACACCAATATTGCTTTTGTCGGCTTGCCGCCTACGGTGTGGGCCGGTGCCGAGCGCCTCCGCGGCTTCAAGGCGGCCATGGCCGAGGCCGGCTTGCGCACCGACAAGCGTTATGTCCGCTACCAGCAAAGCGACGTGGTGGCGGCCGAGAAGACGGTGCGCTCCTTTCTTTCCATGGCTAAACCGCCGACGGCTTTGTTCGCCGCCAACAACCGCAACATGATCGGGGCGCTGAGAGCGGCCAGTGGCTCCGGGGCGCCTATTGCCCTGGCCGGTTTCGACGATTTCGAGCTCGCCGACATGCTCGGCCTGCCCCTCATCGTGGTCTCCTACGACGCCGTCGACCTGGGCCGCCAGGCGGCGCGGCTACTGCTCGACCGGGTCAGTGCCGAGGGTGCCAAGCTGGCCGCCCGCCGGGTGACCGTGCCGACTTGGGTGGTCGAGTACGGCCCCCCTGACGGCAAGTACCTCCTCTTCGGGCGGGGCGGCCTGCACACGGCGGGCGGGGCGTAGCGTCAGGCTTCGAAGTCGCCGTTGCCGGTCGTCATCGCCCTCAGCGGGCTTGGACGACGGGGCACGACTGGTGGCCCAGGTCGTCCACTTCCACCTCCACCCTGTCACCGGCCCGCAGGTAGGGGACGTCGTCATGGCCGAACGACACGCCGGCCGGTGTGCCGGTGTTGATCAGGTCACCAGCCTCCAGGACCATGAACTGGCTCAGGTACCAGACCACATAGTGCACCCCGAAGATCATGTCGGCGGTGGTGCTGTCCTGGCGCAGCTCCCCGTTCACCCAGCAGCGCAGGCGGAGGGCCTGGGGGTCGGGCACCTCGTCGGCGGTTAGTAGCCACGGCCCCACCGGGTTGAACGTCTCGCAGCTCTTGCCCTTGTCCCACTGGCCCCCTCGTTCGTACTGGAACTCGCGCTCGCTCACGTCGTTGACGGCGACATAACCGGCGATGACGGCGGCCGCATCCTCAGGCGAGGCCAGGTACCGGGCTTGGCTCCCGATGACCACCCCCAGCTCGACCTCCCAGTCCGTCTTTTGCGAAGCCCGGGGGACGGCTATGTCGTCAAAAGGCCCGACCACGGTGTTGGGCGCCTTCATGAACAAGACCGGCTCGGCGGGCACCTGCGCACCCGCTTCGGCGGCGTGCCCGCGGTAATTGAGGCCAATACAAATAATCTTGCCCGGCCGGGCCATAGGCGGCCCAATGCGCTCTCCCGTACGCAGGGTCACCGCCCCCGCCTCCAGGTGCCCGACCACAGGCAGGTCCGAGGTTTGCAGGGCCCGGCGGGCCGTCTCTAGGCCCTCGGCTGACAAGAAGCGCCCGTCGATGTCTGTCCCGAGGGGGCCAAGGTCGCGGACCAAGTCGTTGCCGTCCACGGCCATAGGACGCTCGGACCCCGCCGCGCCGGCTCTAAGCAGTTTCACGCCCGTATTTCCTTTCGCCGGCCCCTCTTATCGTTAGCGCCAGCCATCAGGCCCAATCATTTCATAAACGCTTCGCCACGTCGCGTCCCCGGGCCGTCACCCGGCTGCCCCGGCGGCAGCCTGGTCCAGTTCCATCATCTCGATCAGGCCCTGGATATAGCCGAGGGCGAACGCCCGTCCCCGGTGCCCATAAGGCGAGTCACCGACCATGGCTGGCGCGTGGTCGTCCAGTATGAACCCGTCGTCAACCCCCGCGGTGAAGCTCCCGTACGACCCGCGCCCGGTTGAGTTGCCTTCGCCGAGGAAGCACTCGACGAACGTAGGGACGGTGCCCTTGACATCGCGAAAGTGGACGTAGGCGATCTTGTCCCGAGGGGCCAGGTAGCGGACGGCGTCCAGCACGGCTTGCTCCCCTCCATCTCCGATAGCGTCCCCCAGGCAGGGTTCGATGGCGAGACCGGGCCCGGGCCAAATCTCCACCGCCCGCTTCAGGGCGTCGACGGAGCGAAAGATCCGAGCTACCCCGGCCAGTTCGGGGACCGGGGGGTCATCGGGGTGCCGCGCCAGGCGCACCCCGGCCTCCTCGGCCACCGGCGCCAGGTCCGAGGGCTATCCACGTTGTCATACCGGAGCTATCCCATCGGGTGGCCCGTTCGGGCCCGGCACCTCGTGATGCCAAAGACCGTCATAACTCGGGCCTGGACAAACGGGGTGCACCGGGGGCAGGTGGGCGGCAGACGACAATATCGAGGTCGCCACTGGCTCGAGCCGGCCCGGCGGCGTAGGTCATCAGCACAGTGGCGCCTCGCTCGAGCGCGACCCGCCGAGCGGGGAAGCCCCCCTCAAGATGGCCTGAGCCAGCCACCACCACGAGCACCGCGTAGCCCTCGCCGATATCCCCGCCCGCACGGGCGAGCACTCGCTCGGCCCGGAAGAAGGGGCCGGCCGCGGGCGGCAGAAGAGGGCCGGCGGCACCTAGCCCTCGGCCACGGAGCTGTTCGACCCGGTCCCCGCTCCAAGCCTCCCGGTCCACGCAGCTGAGGGCCAGGTCGGTCCCCAGCCCCAAGTCCCCTCCGATCGGGGACCGGCGCTCGATGGCGATGGTGAAGTCAGAGGGCTCCTGCAGCTCTATGATCAAGATCCCCGGACCGACGGCGTGAGGCACGCCCGCGGGCACGAGGAGAGCCGAACCGGCCTGCACGGCCAGGACGTGGAGAGCCGAAAGCATCTCGTCCACCCGCTGCTCCGCCACCCAGGCGTCCAGCTCGTGCCGCCCTACCGGGCGGTGGAAACCTAGGTGCACCTGCGCGCCCGGGACGGCGTCAACGACCAGCCAGGCCTCGGTCTTGCCGTGGGCACAACCAAGGTGAGCTCGAGCAAACTCGCGGTTAGGGTGGCAGTGCACGATCAGGCGCTCGGCGGAGTCAAGGAGCTTCACGAGCAGCCCGGGGTCGCGGCCGTAGGCGGCGACGTGCTCCGGACCGAGATAGGCCTCCGGGTCAACCTCGATGGCATCTCGCAGCAGCCGTCCGTCGGGCAGACGGCTGAGGCCGCTCGACGCCTCTTGCCACCGCGTCGTCACCGAAGCGACCCAGTCCTCGGGCTCGGGTGCCGCCCCCGGGTCGGCCCCTCGGAAACGGGCGGACATCCCGCCGCCCGGATAAGTGTGGGCCGGGTAATTGGCACCCAGCACGATCGGGTCGAGCGAAGTCGCGTCTGTCACCCTCACCATCCTCCTCCAGCCAGTGCGTCGGTCTCTTCGCGGCTCGGCATCCCGAGCCACCCTGCTCCTTTTTGCGCCTTGATCGCCGCCGCCGCCGTAGCAAACCGGGCCGCGCTGTGGACGCTGAGCCCTCTGGCCAAAGAAAAGGCGTAGGCACCATGGAAGACGTCCCCGCACCCGGTCGTGTCCCTCGCCCTCACTGTCGGCGCCGCCATTGTCCACATGCCTTCGTCGGTGAGCCACACACTTCCCTGTGGCCCGAGTGTCACCCCGAGCGCCACCTGGCCCAATTTCTCCCGGGCCACTGCCAGCCCGGCCTGCGGTTCAGCCACCCCTGTAAAACCGCTTAGGCCGTCCGCCGAAAAGACCACGTGGTCAGCAAGTTGAGCGAGCTCAGTGGCGGCCTGCGCTCGGGCGTCCTCGAAGTCCAGTACCCGGGGGATCCCCTTTTCGCTCGCAGAGCGGAAGGCACTGGCGGTGCACCGTGGGTGCACTTGATCAGCCAGGACCGCGCCTGCACCACCAACCGGCGGGAGCCGCCACGAGCCGGCGCTGGCGTCCAGGTTCGTGCCCCGGTAAAAACCGACCCACCGACGCCCTTCCGCGTCCACCAGAACGCACGAGACCGACGTTGACCCACCACCCAGCACCGATCCCTCGCCAACCTCTACGCCGCAGTCCTGGAGCATCCCCAGCACGGTCCTTCCGGCCGGGTCATCACCCACCAGGCCCGTCCAACAGGCATGGCCACCCAACTGCGCCACGGCCACCGCGGCCGTGGCCGCGTTCCCGCCCCCACCCCACCTCGAGCCCTGGGCCACGTGCTTTCCTTCTCCGGTGGGCAGAGCGCGTACTTCCAACACATGGTCCAGCACGACCGCGCCCACGCAGAGCACACGAGCCTCACCACCAACTTCCCTCATCGCACCACCGGGACGTCCCACCGGACCAGCCATGCTAACCGGGCGCTCTGTATGTGTCAAGACAACGTAAGTCAAGGGCTACTTAAACCTTTGAAATCGCTCTTTTGGGCGGTGTCGATAGCTCTTACGACAGTATACGAAGCACCTAGTATGCTTTAGGGGTGCGTTGGAGTACAGGAGGAAGAGACCTATGAGCATGGGTACGAAAATACGTTTGGCGCGAGTGTTCAGCCACCCTTCGCGGCGTCTGTTCTCGGTGGCGGTCGATCATTTCGTCGGCTACCCAAGGACCATGACCGACGGCCTTCGGGACCTCCCGAGGACGATAGCTGCGGTTGTCCAGGCGGGGCCCGATGCGGTGACTATGACCGAAGGAGCGGCCAAGAACTGCTGGGCTCCCTACGCAGGAAAGGTGGCGCTCATTGTCCAGATGGGTTGTTTCACCCCGGATGACCGCGTCCTCGAGGTGCTGGGGAGTGTCCCCGGGGTTGTCCGCCTAGGCGCCGACGCGGTGGCGATGGCGATCGGTGTGCGAGGTCCTCGTGAAGGCGAGTACCTCCGGCTCCTGTCAGGCACGGTCACCGAAGCTGAGCGCTATGGTATGCCTGTAATAGCTCACATATACGCGCGGTCCTACAAAGCGGAGCCGATTATCGTTTCGGACGCGGAAAGCATCGCCTGGGCCGTCAGGTGCGGCATCGAGTGCGGTGCGGACGTTATCAAGGTCATCTATCCCGGGGACCCAGTTGCGTTCCGGGAGATCGTTGAGTCCTGCCCCGTCCCCGTCGTGGTGGCGGGCGGCCCGCGGACCGAGACCTTCCTGGAGGCTCTCGAGCAAGTCAGTGTGGTGTTGTCCTGCGGTGCGTCGGGGTTGACGGTGGGACGGAACGTGTGGGGACCGAACGTCGACGCCGTCACCGCAGTATCGGCGTACAAGCACGTCGTACACGACGGCCTCTCACCGGAACAGGCCATAAGGCTGTCCGAAGACGAAGCCAACGACAAGCTGAAGGTGTAGTCTCACGGGACCAGGCCCGTCGCCAAATCAGCAGCGGCAGTTGCCTCCCCAACGTCGCCAGGCCATCCTCGACCTCGCCGTCCGGCGAGGCCAAGTAGAAGTTAACGACGTCAGTGAACTGTTCGGGATATCAAAGGTCACCGCTCGCAATGACTTGGACTATTTGGCCCAACAGAACCTGGTCGTCCGTTCCCGGGGTGGCGCGGTGGCTGCTCTGCACCAATCGCTCACCGCCAGCTTCTCAGTGCGGGCGTTGCAACATCAAGACGAAAAGCGCCGTATTGCCCGTGCCGCGCTCGGCTTTATCGTCCCCGGCGAGACGATAATACTCGATGCCGGCAGCACCGTGGTCGAGCTCAGCAACCTGATCTCGAACCCCGAAGAGCTGACAGTGGTAACGCCCGCCCTCAATATCGCCATGCAGTTAGGTTCGCTCCCCGGCGTGGAAGTGATCACTGTGGGCGGGAAATTGGATGCCCAGACCATAAGCAATGTTGGCCCGATCGCCGAGATGCAGCTTCAGAGCGTCCTAGCCCATAAGCTGTTCCTGGGCGCGTACGCCATAGATCCGCAGGGAGACCTGGCCGAACCGAAGCAGGAGGTCGCCGGCCTCAAGAGGGCGATGGTCAAAGCCGCTCGCCAGGTGGTCTTGCTGGCTGACTCGTCCAAATGGGACGCGCGCTCGGCCCGGGCAAAAGTCGTTGGCCTAGAGGCGTTCCATATTGTAGTTACGGACTCGGGCCTTGAAGATAGTGCCCGCCGTTCGCTCGAGCGGAGGGGCATAAAGGTCATCGTGGCGTGAACCTGCCGTCTTGTTGGCCGCCTCGGCGTCCCGGCTAGGCCTGAGGGACAAGCCCGTTGACGGTGTCGAGCATGGCCACGATGTTCTCGGGCGGCACATCGGCCAGGATGTTGTGCACCTGTTGGAAGACGAAGCCGCCTCCCGGGCCCAAGATGTCCACCTGGTGACGGACATGCTCCCGGATGGCGTCGGGCGTCCCGTGAGCCAAGAGCCATTGGGTTTCACAACCACCGCCCCAAAATGTTATGTCCCGGCCAAAATCGCGCTTCAGTTCGGCCGTGCCCATCCCTTTGCAGCTGATCTGCACCGGGTTGATGGCATCCAGGCCGGCTTCAATAAGCTCAGGCAAGAGGGGCCGCACCCCGCCACAGCAATGGAGCATCACCTTGACGTCGGCCAGCTCCTTGGCCCGCTGCCACATCCGCCCGTGGCGGGGCTTGAAGAACTCCCGGTACATACGGGGGGATATCTGGGGGCCGTTCTGCATGCCGAGGTCGTCGCCGAAAAGGATGATGTCGATATAGGGCCCGACCAGGCCAAGGTACCTTTCCAGGTTCTTCAAGTGGCGCTCGGTCAGGCGCTCTAGAAGGTCGTGGGCCCGATCGGGCTCCGCCGCCAGCAGGGCTAGAAAATTGTCGTTGCGGTACAGGAACTGCCCGAACTCCATGAGGTTGCCGCCGAACAGGCCGATTATCGCCCGGTCGGTGCTTTCCCGCAGCCGGCGGGCACCGGCGACCATTCTGTCGTCCCCGCCGGGGCCGTCCACCAGGGGGCCGGGCGGGGCGGCGACGTTCCACATGCACTCGGCGATGACCTCCTCCAGCCGTTCATGGTCCGCCTCGCCCTCGGCGAAAGGGTAGTAGGCCGCTTCGAAGTACAGCGCGCCATCAGGCATCTGGCCGATGATGCGGCCCGTCCCGGCCCGTATGACCCAACCCCGGTCGGTCCGTTCCGGGGCCACCCACACCGGCACCTGGCAGGGGGTCCCGTCGGGCAGGGCCCAGTCTGTCCAGTCGGCGTCGTCCAAGGCAAAACCCCGGCCCAGTTCTATGGTGTCCACGCCGAAGCGCTCGAGCACGTCCTCGTCCAGTACGGCCAGTTGTTGCTGGATGTCGTACACCCGCACCGGCCTGGGGGCCAGGTCGAGATAGGCCCGCAGGCGCGGGTAAGCGATGGCGGAGATGCCGGAGGACCGGTGACCACCGAGGTCGACCGGCACCCGGTCCGTCTCGCGGTGGTCCAATGCGGCCATTACCCGGTCCCGGGACTTCATTATTTGCTCCTTACTGCTCGGTGTTCTTTCGGTCCTCGGTGTTGGTGCCGTCGGGGCGGCGCTAGGCCTGGGAGGTGGGCGCAAAGCTCAGGTCACCGCCGAGGGCCAGCGCCCTGGTCTCACCGGGTTTGAGACGGACGACGGTCGAGCCGTCCCGGACCACCAGGTCGGCCCGGCCGTCCTCGAACACGGTGGCCGACGACGCCGTGGCCACGGTCAGGTCGGGGAAGCGGACGGTCGTCGCCACCTCCTCCTCGGCCATGTTGTTGAGCCAGAGCAGGAGCTCTCGCCCGTCTCGGGACGGCGTGGCCTGCACCAGCCTGACCTCGCCCCGCTCGATCAGGCACAAGCTCCCTGAGGCGGCCATGTGGCCCCGGCGAGCGGCCGAGGGGACGATGGCGGCGACAAGCGGGGTGCTGACCGAATCTCCCAACTGCGCCCCCAGCGTCACGGCACCGCTGTTGGCCGACGAGGTGCCAGAGGAGGTGCCAGAGGAGGTGCCAGAGGAGGTGCCAGAGGAGGTGCCAGAGGAGGTGATGGCGTAACGGAAGCTCATCTCGCCGCCCTGCTCGGTCGGGAAATTGGTGTCCCAGATGTTATTGAGGGCCCAGGAGTAGATGGTCCCGGGCTCCGGCTCGTCCAGGCGCAGGGTGCCCGGGAAAGGCGAGTAGGGCGAATGGATGTCGCCGAACTGCACCAGAGGGGCGTCGACCGTCGCCCACGCCGTCGCCCCTGTCCCTTCGGCCAGGGCCACCCAGTGCCGGACCGCCCTCATGTGCTGAGGGCACCCCGGCACGGTGGGGGAACTGGCGCTGGTGCCCAACCCCGGCAGTTCGTAGACCAGATCGGGAGCGAGGGCGGCGAAGGGGAAGGCGAAAAAGACGCTCTGCTTGTCCAGCGTGCGGTCCTTCCACATCCGGTTGTGGATCTCGACCCGGGGGACTCCTTGCCATGCCGTGATGGTGGTGAGGAGCCGGGAACACCCCGGGGCCCTGACGTCGAGGGTCATGCTCTGGCCCAGGTCACTGGCCTCGTGACGGACCACAACGGCGGCCTCGGCCGTGACCCGGTCGGCGATCAGGTCGAGAGCACGGCTGAAGACCCGCCCCGATAAGTGGTCCACCTTGGTGGCGGTCCCGTAACGGTCGAAAACGTAGGCGTTGAGACCAAGGCGCGCCCGGGTGTTGACCAGCTCCCGCCCCGTCGATCGTTCCCGTAGCGAAGCGATGGAGGCGTCGGCGGCGGCGTAGCTCACGCGGTAGAACTCGTTTTCCACCACGGCGTCATCAGGGCGGCTCACCTCGAGCGGTACCGGGGCCCCCTCCACCACGTTGAAGCGGGCGTAGCCGAGGCTGGGCACGTCCCGGGCCAGGAACTGAAGGAAACGCCCGGCCGGCCGGTGGGCAACGTGCTCCTGGGGCAGGGCCCGGGTGGCGATCTTGGTCCCGTCGCGGTCGTCCTCCACCCCGACTTCCACGTCCCCGGGCACCGTGCTGAAGGGGAGGAAGACCTTGACCACGTCGGTGCGGGCCCAGCCGGCGGCGTTGAACACGACCACGTTGGCCAGGCCCCGGTTACCCCCTACGACATCGGCGGCGCGGCGGGCGCCGAGGTCCACGAGCGCCGCCGAGGCTTCCCGGGCATTGCGGGCGAAGGAGGCCTTGCGCTGCCATTGCAGGTCGCCTGAACCCCAACCCTCCTCATCGTCTTTCCAGGGGTGCCGCGCCCCCCAGGTGTGCTCGTCGAACAAGCCGATGTCCTCGTAGGCCTGGCTGGTCCCGGCCACCGGCGCCGGTGGCTCCCCGGACATCACGTCGGCGACGGCGTTCAGGGCCCGGCCCACGCGTACCGACCCCTGGGCTTGGCGGGCCCAGCCAAGCATGCGGGCCCCCGAGCCGAGGCCGTCGGCCCACCAGTCGGCCCAGTCCCCCTGCCACTCCGGGACCGAGCCGCCCAGTCGTTCCAGCGCCCGGGCGCAAAACTCTTCGTTACGGTCGACCCGCAAGTGCGGGTAGGCCCAGGCGGCGTCCCAGTCCCGGGCTATCTCTGAAACGGCCAGGTTGGGGGGGGCGTTGTCGCCGTACTTGCCCTGCACCCGCAGGTGCAGGAAATCGTGGGGGTAAGGGTCGCGCACCACTTTTTCCGCTTCCGGCAACCAGGTCCCGGAGTCGAAAGGATAGGACCGTTCGGCCAGGGCGGCCAGGTAGCAGGGAAGGCTGTCCTGGGCCACGGCGAACGACTCGGCCAGGCCCACGATGTTGCCTTCCATGTAGGCGTTCCCGTGGAGGGTGTCGGTGTGCCAGACCAACAAGCGCTTGCCGCTGGGCGCTTTCCAGTAAAAAGGCCGGCCCAATTTCTCGCCTCCGATGAGGTAGGGGACCGAACGGCCAGCGTAATTATGGGCCACCGATAAGAACTTCACCCCCACGTCGGCCAGCACCTCGACCAGCCCGCTCACCCCGCCGGGGACGTCGGTCTGCATGGCCGTGGTGATGGCCAGGCCGTGCTCGGCCCGCAGCTCGACGGCGTAGCGCACCATCTCGTACAGCTCCTCGATGGCGCAGGCCTCGGTGTGCATGTTGAGGCTCATGGCGCTGATACCGACGTGCCCGGCGTTGACGGCGTCGACCATGCGCCGCCGGTCACGGGCGCCCCGCGAGGCGAACCACCGCTCGAGGGGCCAGTTGACCTCTACGTTCCAACGGAAACGGGCGTCGTCGTCCCAGCCGCGGGTGCGCTCGACCAGGTCGAGCACCGAATCGAGGTACTGCAGGTGGTTGGCCGTCACCACCTCCTGGCGGTCCGTGTAGCCCACGTCCAGGTGAGTGTGGTGGACCAAGGAAACGGACCATTTGCGCTGAGGGCGTACCGTTAGTTGTCCCCGGCTGGCCACTTCGCCGTTGGCGGAGCGGACGGTGAACCCGCACTGCTGGGGGGCGTGCACCTCGGGGACGAGCACCTGGGCGACCAGGGCGGTGCCTTGGCGTTCGAACTGGACAGGCCCGGCCTCTCCGGGGGCGCCCTCGAACGACACCGACAAGCCTTCCGCCGGGCCGTCCTCGCGGGAGCCGGGAGCGGCGGCCATCAAGCGGAGCCGCACCACTTGCTCCAGGCCCCGGTCCGAACGTTTGAACAGCGGCAGGTTGGCCGCTTGCACCGCCCTACCGGCGACTTTGCCCACCTCGACGAACACGGCGTCGGCCAGTTGGGAACGGAACTCGTCGAGGTCACGTCGCCGGTCGCCGTTCGATTTGTCGTGAAAAGGGCTATTGAGAAGTCCCTCGGTCACCGTTGCCCTCCTTGGTTGTCTTGGCCGACCGTCACCGGCGTACGACTAGGGAAAGGCCCTGGGTGAAAAAACGCCGCAGGGTGAAGAACAGCACCAGCATCGGCGACGCCGCGATCAAGGTGCCGGACAGCTCCACCGGCAGGCTGGACCCGCCGTACAGGCCCATGAGGCTGCTGAGGCTGGCCATTACCGGGTGGACCGATGGTGACGAGCTCAGCACTATGCCGAACAGCAGGTCGTTCCAGATCCAGGTGAACTGGAACAGGAACAGCACCAGTGCGGCCGACACGGACAACGGGACATAGATGGAGCGGAGGATCCGGACCTCACTAGCCCCCTCGACCATGGCCGATTCCCGGTACTCGCTGGGCACCGTGCTGTAAAAGCCGCGCAGGACCAGCGTGCAGAACGGTACGGAGATGGCGGTGTAGAAAAGCAGCAACCCCCACCGGGTGTTGTAGATATGGATGGAGTTGTACATCCGGAACAGCGGGATGATGTACATCTGGAGGGGGAAGACCGTCCCCGAGTAGATGATCATGAAAATGGTGAAACCGCCCCGGATACGCAGCACGACGATCCCGTAGGCGGCCAGCGAAGCGATGGCGATCGAGGCCGCCGCCCCCACCACGCCGTAAATGATGCTGTTGACGAACCCGGTCCCCAGGCCGGCGCTGTCCCAGGCCGAGCGGATGTTCGACAGGAGGTTGAACTCCCGGGGAATGGCGTAGAAGGGGTGGGCGAAGAAGTCCGAAGAGGACTTGGAGGCGTTGATGACCGACCACCAGATGGGCAACACCCACAACAGCGCGGCGATGATCAATATGCCGTAGATCACGACCTGCTTTATGGTGGCGGGCTTCATGCCCTCACCTCCCGCAGGCTGCGGCGGAGGTAGCCGATCGACGCCAGCAGCACGAAGATGGTCAGCACGACGGCGATGGCGGCCCCGTAGCCCATCTTGAAGTACTGGAAGGACTGCTGGTAGGTCCAGACCGCGAAAGTGGACGAAGACCCGTACGGGCCGCCCTGGGTCATGACCCAGATCAGGTTGAAAGCCTGCAGGGCGTTGACGATGCTTATGGCCACGATCACCCGCGTCATGGGTGTCAGCATCGGCAGGGTTATGTGCCGGAACAATCTCCACCCCGCCGCCCCGTCCAGGGCGGCCGCCTCGGTGATCTGCGGGTCGATGGTGTCCAGCCCCACGAAGAACAGCAGCATGTCCACTCCCACGATCTGCCAGGTGGAGGCGATGATCATGGAATAGGTGTTGAGGGGTACGTCGTTCAGCCACTGGACGTTGGCCAGGGAATGGATACCCAGGGCCCCGAACAGGACCGAGATGCCGCTGGTGCCGAAAAGGAAGCTCCAGATGATCCCTGTGGTCACGAAACCGATGGCGTAGGGGAGGTAGAAGACTGTCTGGAAGATGGTCCGGCCCCGCCGCTTCCTGAGCATCACGGCGGCGGTCAGCCCGAGGCCCACCGGCAGCACGATCATGGCTACGGCCCAGATCACGGTGTTGTAGACATTGGTCGACAGGGAGGGGTCATGCCAAAGGGCCCGGTAATTGGCCAACCCGATGAACTGGGAGGACGTCAGGCCGTTGGAGTTGGTAAAGCTGAGCCAGACCGTGACCACGATCGAGTACCAGAACATCCCCACCACCAACACCAGGGCGGGGATCACGAACAGGTAAGAGGCGGGCCGGCGCCGACGACCCCGCCCGAGACGGGCGGGGTCGTCAATGGCTGAGGCGTGGGCCGGCCCCGTGGTGGCGACGCCGGCAACGGGGAGCGTCGTCATCTCAGGCCGGCCATCCCTGGCCTAGGGGCAGGCGCACAATGTTGCTTTCGGAGGCCTTACTTGTCCGGTGCAGGGGCCTTATTTAGCCGTCGACCAGTAGGACGTGGCCACGTCCTGCAATGTCGTGAGGAACGGCATCAGGGGCAGGGTGGGGTTGAGGATGAACTTGGACAGGTCGGAGGCTACGGGGACGGCGATCTGAGGAGGTGTGGCTTCCCAGTAGCGGTTCCACAGGTGAACGTGCTCGGCCGCGATCTCATTGTTCACGGAGATGGCGGTGACGTCGGAGGTCTTGACCGAGGTCTCGGCGCTCACGAAGGACTCGAGGGCGTCCCATTTAACCTGGACGGAGGGCTCCATGAAAGCGTTCACCGAGGCCATGGCGGCCTGCTTATTGGCGTTGTGAGCCGACACG
>JBKQUU010000289.1:0-12128 GCA_052325485.1 Acidimicrobiales bacterium
CCACTTGGTGCACAGCCGTCGGCCACTCCGGTAGCCGCACGCTCGTCGAGTCCTGGGACGGCAAAAGCTGGGCGGTGGTACCGAGCCCGGGCACCGGCCAAGGTGTCGCGTCCCTGGACGGGGTCTCATGCACGTCGGCCAGGTCCTGTATGGCCGTCGGTAGCTTGAGCAGTTCGAGCAATGCTGGCGGCGTCGTGCGGGTGCTCGTCGAGTCCTGGGACGGGAAGCGTTGGTCGGTTACCCCGGGACCGAGCCTCGCCCCGGCGGCCGCCGCCCTCAACGGGATCGCTTGCGCCTCCGCCAATTCGTGCACCGCCGTAGGCAACGATGGCAGCGCCACTCTCGTTGAGTTGTGGAACGGTGCGACCTGGTCCGTCGTGCGCAGCCCGACCCCCGGGACCTACGGTGGTTTTTCTGACGTGTCCTGTGCCTCCGCCCGGTCGTGCACGGCGGTGGGGAACTTCAGCTATGGCACGGGGAGCGGCAGCAGCATCCTCCCCCGGGCTTTGGTTGAGTCCTGGCACAGCCGCACCTGGTCGGTAGTACCGCTCCGCAGCCCTTCGGTTGCGCACCTGTACGGCATCTCGTGCACGGCGAGGTCGTGCCAGGCGGTCGGCGACTACGCCAACGCGTCGGGGACCGCCCGGAGCCTGGCCGAGTCTTGGAACGGTGCTAGCTGGTCGTTGGTCCCCACCCGAGGATTGCCGAACGCCCATCTGTACGGCGTGGCTTGCCCAACGGCCAGGTCTTGTGTGGCGGTTGGCCAGTACTCCAACCCCGTCAGCGGCCCGAGCCCCATGGGCGCCTTGACTGAGTACTGGGACGGTGTCGCGTGGTTGACCAGCCCTAGTTGACACGGAGGTGGCGCATCGTGCGCTTCAGCCCTCCGGCGCACTGTGTTGCAGCACCTCGTCCAGGAACGCCAGTGCCCTCGGGAAGGCGTCGAGGCGGTTCGAGAGGCGGGCCAAGCCGTGCCCCTCGTCCTCATAGATGAGGAGCTCGCAGCGGATGTTGCGGTCTTTCAGCTTGGCCGCCAGCTGCTCGGCCTCGCTCACAGGGACGCGCGGGTCGTTGCGTCCGTGGACCACGAAAAGTGGCGCCCGGATGGCGTCGGCGCGGCGTAGCGGTGAAGCAGCGGCCAGGAAAGCCCTGTCCTCGGCCAAGGAGCCGTACTCGTGCTCGCGGTGGGCCCTGCGGTAGGGCGACGTGTTCTCCAAGAAAGTGACCAAGTCGGAGACACCGACGATGTCCACGCCGGCGGCCCAGAGCTTGGGCTGGAAGGCCAGGCCGGTCAGGACCATGTAACCCCCGTACGAACCGCCCCATAGGGCGGCGCGGCCAGGGTCGAAGCCGAGGCTTGTGAGCCGGGCGTGCACGGCGGCCAGGTCGCGCACCGAGTCGAGACGTTTGGTGGTGTCGTCGAGCGAGGCGTAGCGCTTGCCGTAACCGGTGGACCCGCGCACGTTGGGGACGACCACGCCGTAGCCCGCGGCTACCAGTCCTTGCACGATCGGGTCAAAGGCGAGCGTCGCTTGTGCCTCCGGGCCGCCATGGACCACGACGACCACAGGTGGGCGGCGTTCCCCGCTGCGGGGCCGGAACACGTACAACGGGACGTGCTCATCGTCAAAGCTGGCCACCGAGGTGACTTCGGGGCTCACCAGTTCCGCGACGGGGACCGAGACGGGGCTATCGGTGAGACGGGTAGCCTGACCAGTCCCGAGGTCGAAGGCCCAGACATCCCCCGCCCGTCGGGGCGTCGTGAGCGTGTAGTAGAGCCGCGAACCGTCCGCCGAGAACCGGGGCGACACGAGGTCGTCGTGCTGGACTACCCCCCGCTCGGCCAATGGCACTTTTGTCTCCTCGTCCTGCCCCGGGGCGTGGACGGTCACGCGGGAGGCGCCGTTGCGGTTTTCTACGAAGCAGGCGGCCCCGCCCTGGGGACTGGAGAGGACAGTGGTGTCCCACCGTCCCGCGGCCCGGGGCACGGGCTCGGTGCGGCCCGTGGGCAAGTGGTGGCGCAGCACGATGGCGTTGTCCCGCCCGACGTTCGACGAGACCAGGTGCTCGTCCGCCCCCAACCACGCCGGTGCGCCGACCAATGCCGCCTCCTCGGGGTGGGGGAGGACCAGGCGGACTTCGCCGGTCTCGACGTCGACCAACAGGAGGTCCACGTCCAAGGGGCGAGGCCCGGGGCGTAGCACCGAGACCCAACGGCCGTCGGGCGAAAAGCCCGAGCCGGGTTGGCACCACCCCCCGTCCGCGTACACCCGCTGTTCTGTCCCCGTAAGAAGTTCCAGGGCCCACAGGTCGAAATCGACGCCATTGGCGCGGTTCGACAGGTACGCCAAGCGCCTCCCGTCCGGGGAGACGCCCGCTAGCCGGTGCACATGCTCGGGGTCATTGGTCAATGCAGTGAGGTCACCGACGCGGGCCACAGGGCCCTGCCTGGTGGCGTCCGGGCTTAAGCGGTAAAGCTGGAAGCGTTCGTCACCCCGGTGGTCGACCTCGACCACCACCCCATCCCCCCGGGGGAGGTACTGAGCCCGGCCGACAGGCTCCGGTAAGGCCGTGAGCGGGGTGAGGTCCTGGCCCGGGGAGAGCTCGTACAGTTGCATGGTCCCGGTCAAGTCGCTCCTCACCAACAAGTGCCCGGGGGGGTCGCGCTGGACGTCGGCCAAGCGGGCGGACCTGCTCTGCAGAAGGACGTGCATGACAGAGACCATGGTCCATACTGCCCAAGGCCGCCGCCCGACCGGCGGAACGGTGAAGGCGAGGGCCGAAGGTGCCGCCGGCCGCCCGGTACAGGGTCGCGGCGGCCGATGTCCTAGGCGGGCGCGCCGAGCACCGGAGCCCCGCTGGCGGCGAAGTCCGCCACCACTTCAGGGGGCGAGGTCCCCTGCCCTTCGTTGGAAGCCAGTTCGGCGAGGTCGAGAGTGCATGTGGGGGACTGGCCGGCCCCCGAGCAGGCGCCCGCCCAGCCCACGAAGACCGAGCCCCAGTTGGGCTCGGGCGAGGCCGAGCTGGCGCTCTCCCCGCCCACGGGGACGGCGTGGGCTGTGAACGTCACGGTGACGGCCCTGGGCCAGACGGGATAGCAGACGCCCACGGCGTCGTAGCCGTTGACGCAGCCGGGCTGGTCGTTGAACTGGGCGGCCCAAGAGCCCTCAGGGAACGGTCCCGTAAGCGTTTGGCCGAGGGGTTGCATGCACGGCGCCGAGGGAACCTCGCCGTTCGCGGGGCAGGTCTGGACCTGGGAACTGTACGTTACGATCCCGATGCCCCACTCGTCGCCCGCACCAGACTTCCCCGGGAAGTCCCCGTCCACCTCGACGTTGGCCCCGGCCGGTGGGCAGGTCACGATGCTGGCGCATTCCGGCCCGGTCGTGGTCGTAGTGCCTGTCCATGAAGGGACCGTCGATGTGGTGGCCGTGCTCGACGGAGCTCCGGACGGGGAAGTGGTCGTCGTCGCGGAAGAGACGGTGGTCGTAGTCTGAGAGCCGCAGCCGCTGCGCTCTTGGGCAGACAGCCCCGTGGGTGGCAGCGTGGTGCAGGTCCGTTTCTTGAAGACCGCGACGGCGCGGACTAGTTGGTCCTGTACGGGGACCTTGCAGCTGGGGTCGTGCTCGAACTTCACCACGCACAGGTCGCGAAACTGGTCGTACGGGAAGTTTACGGGGCGCCAGCCCACGAACTGCCAGTACTCCGGGCGGTCCGTGCTGGCGGTGATGTCGACCTCCTCGCCGAGGTAGAACTTCCCGCACTTCACCTGCGGCCGAGCTTTCCCACCCTCGGTGCTGGCGCACGTCATGGTCGACTTTTCGGGGGTGACGCCGGCGAGGGAGTCGTACGTACCCGTTGGGGTGATCGTGATCTTGCCGGGCGCCCCCGCGGGCTCGATCGCGGTCGCCACCGTCCAAATCGCTGGCCGACGCGATCCTTCGTCGCCACCGGTCGCGTCCCAGATCTCATAGTCGCCGCGGGACGTTAGGGTACCGGAGCCGTGGTACTTCTTGATTTCCGCCACGAGCACATCACTTATGCCCTTGGTGCTCTTGGCTTTCTCGAGGGCCGTCGTGAGCTCGCCCTTGCAGGTCTTGCCGATCAGAGGGCTTCCCTGTTGGTACACAAGCCCGACGAGGGAGCGGAGCTGCCCGGCGTCCAGGTCCAGGTCCTGTAAGTGGTGGTCCGGAGCCCCCGTTCCGAGACAGCTGTTGACCAGCGAGACTTTCGCTTCGAGATCGCGACCAAGCTGCCAATTAGCCGTGTACAGTGTCATGCCTTTGGGGAAGGTGGCCGTTTCCTGCGCGCAAAGGTGCGGCGGGTAAAACAAGTGGCCCCACCCGATCGTGCAGTTGCCCTCGGCCTTGGAGGTGGGGCTCCAGCAGGTCGGGTCACCGTCGTTGTAAAGGCACCCGCGATTGGCCGACAGAGACGGGCTCTGGGCTGTGTCCCCCCTTCCGCTCGGCGCGGTCGGGATCCCCTCGTAGTACTTGATCACCATCACCAAGCCGGCAGTGACCGTGTAGGCGGAGGTGCTGCCCGCAGACGGCTGCGCCGCAACGCCACCGATGCTGGCCCCGCTTACGCTCAACGCCACCGCCAAGCCCGCGAGCGCCGCGGCCGGCCGGGCATGGCCGCGTGAGCGAAGTACTCGCACAGACTGGGTTGGGGAGCGGCCGGTCCGGGCTGGCAGCGGCCCCGCCGCGTTGGGCTGCCCGGTGGCGGGCACCTGTGTCCGAGCCACGCTAGATAAGCCCGCCACGGCTGTCCCGGGGCGGTTCGAAAGGGAGCCCAAGCAAGGTGCGACGCTAATTGTTGCCCGGCGACACAATGGAGTCGATCATCCCTTCCACCTGCCCTTGGACGGCGGCGGTGTAGTCCGGTGCTCGAGCGGAGGCCAACACGATAACTGCGAGGTTTGTCGAAGTGTCTTTGAAGGTGTAGGCCACTCCTCTCATCGGGTACACCGTTCCCGACGTGGAGGTTGCCGTAAGAGTGAAGCCCTCGCCGGCGCCTTCGTCGAGGACACCACCCGGACCGATGTTGAAGCTGTTCGCCGCGCCTGTGCGCAGGTTACCGGGCTCACCAGCCCCGAGATAAATCTGTAGGAACCTGTGGAAGTCCACCTGGAGAAGCTGGGGAGGGTTGTAGGGGCTGCCGTACCCGAGATCGTAAACAATGAAAAGGGCTTGAGGGTTGGTTCGCGCCAGTTCAACTGTAGGAGCGTGCCGCGACTCGGCTGGGGTGCCCCGGTACCTGACGACCCAGCCCTCTTCGAGCCGGACGCTAACGCCCTCACCGACTTGGACCACCTTCCCGCTCGGTTTCGGGACCACGACGCCCCCCATGTCCTTCGGTGCTGCTAGAGCTGCTGGCGCGCAAAGGCTACTGATGGCAACTGCGGTGACCAACCAGCTGCCAGCAGTCCTCACGTTGGCCACGCGGCGTCGCCGCCCACCGGGACGGTGGCCACACCCAGCGTCAAGACGAGCTCGACCTCGGCGTGAGCCACGCGGGGCGGCCAGCGCCGCGGCTACGCCGGCGCCGGCGAGGGGCCCGCGCCGGGCATGTGGTAGGTGGTCCTTCTTCATCTGCACCTCCTGCCCTTTCCCATAGACCTGGAGAAAAGCATGCAGGAAACCAGCAGCCCTGTCATCTAGGGATTTGCCGACTTCCGCCTTGAGCGCGCGCCAGGTCGCCGAGCGCGGCTGCCGTCGTTAACGTGCGCTGAGGGAACCCGGCGGGTCCCAGCTCGGGCGGCGGTGGCGGGTCAGGCTCACGGTGAGGGGCCCGGCAATCGTCAGCATGCGCCGAACCTGTAAGCACCCAGGTCCAAAGTGCCCCCCGCGGCCGAGCGGTCCCGTCCGGCGATTGGTCCAGTCCAGTACCCTTTTACCACGGGAGCCCCGGCAGACGTGGCTAACCCCCCATGGCCCTTCCGGCGCCAGGGCTCCCTACCTCTCGCCTACCGTAGCGGCCGCCGACGGCGGTTACCCGTCACCCGGCGGCGGCTCTACTTCCCTGGTCGTGCCCCCCGGTCACCACCGGTCGCCTCGTTGTGCGCGCTGGTCGGCACCTGCGACCGTGGTCCTCCTCAAGCTCAAACCATTGGGAGTCGTCAACGACCCAGACAGCGCGTACTTCGGCCGCGTAGGCGACTCGCCGGGACCGTCAGTCGATGTCGGACCGGAGTCACGACGTGCGTCCGAAGTCGACATCCTTGGTCGCCATCGTCCCGGCCGTCCGCCCCGGAGCCCTCTGGTAGGTCCAGTACAGGTTCGTGTGGGCGATGACCTGGCCCGGTGGCGGCGCCCCGTATGCCGTGTGGTCGTCCGTCGTGTGGGCATCGCTCACAAGGGCTGCGTCGTACCCTCTTACGAGCGCGCCGTGGAGCGTCGAGCGGACGCACGCATCCGTCTGTGCGCCGGCGACGACGAGCCGCCCGACTCCGAGACCAGACAGCACGGCCTCAAGAGTGGTGGCCTCAAAGGCGTCACCGTAGTTCTTCTCCACGAGCGGCTCGGCGTCGCCTGGAGCCAGCTCCGGGACGATCCGCCAGTCGTCGCTCCCCCTCGCAAGTTGCTCGCTGGCGTGCTGGACCCACACGACAGGGACCCGTTCGCGTCGCGCCCTGTCGACGAGGCTGGCGATGTTCGCCACGACCGCGTCGCGCTCATGAGCCGACCTGACCACGCCGTTCTGCACGTCGATGACGACGAGTGCGGTGTTCGGCCGGTCCTCGAGTGTAGTCATGGTTCCCCCTGCTCACGCTGGCTCCCTGCTCCTAGACGTAGACTACCCACGCCGCACCTCGATGGTCCTGGGTGCCTGTTCTGGCGAGCGGATCCAGCTCCAGGCGTGGACGCACCACCGTCCCCTATGGGCGGCGAAGCCTGCGGGTGTGCGGTCGTTCAGTAACGACATTGTCGGTAGCTACTGGGGGACATCCGAGGCCGAGTACCGGAGGTCGGCAGAAGATCCACCGGAGTTCTTATAGGTGCTCGTCGTCCAGGCGATGACGACGCCTCCGACGTACGAGCCGAAGACGACCGCCGGCCGGATGTTCGTGCTCGCGCGATCAATTCTCGCTCCGGCAAAGCGGTTCGAGCAATGGGCTCGTCGTTCTGATCGCCCCCGTCCCGGCAGCGATCTGGGTTACCCGCCGCTATACCGCCTCGCGAATGGGCTAGCGCCTCGGTAGGCCGCCGGGCGGTCCTCGATCTCGGCGCCTCGAACAGCACGGTGTGATAATCACATCGTGGCCCCGCTTCGTTCGGCATCTCTTCTCGTCTGCGTCGTCTTCCTATCTGTTCTTGGGCTAGGCGTCTCGCGAACGCCATCGAGCGCGGCACCAGCAGCGCGCGTTGTCACCCTCGAGCTCCCGAGGCATAATCTCTTCAACGCAATCTCGGTCATAGACGGCCGGCTCGTCCTCTATGGCCCCGCCTCGCCTTCGCCCGCGCAGCCCTCGACTTCGAGTACCTGTTCGTTCGCCGTTGTGGGCCCGGCGACACTCGCGCTGAGCGACGCGCGCCGCGGAAGTTGTGCCGACCCAGCGCTCTTTGGCCGGTGGGTCATCCCCGCGATCTCGATCGACAAGGACCTACCGGCGGACGGAGGCGGTCCCAGTGCGGTCGTGCGCATCGCACACCTCAGCTCTCACGCACCGGGCTTTGCGCTCGGCCCGATCGTCATGAGCTTGCCTGCCCTCGCCTATGGCCAGACTGGCCCGAGCTGGATCTACGGGGACGGCGACCTCTGGCTCTATGACTGGGTGAACCGCTTTGACCTCCTCCGCATCTCCGCAACGACCGGAGCGGTGCTCCAGCGCCTCGAGGTCCCGAAGATCCAGACGCCGCTCCTGGCCTTCAACGACGACGGGCTGTGGATCGCGCCGTCCGGCGAGTCGAGTGGACCGCTCTATCGGCTCACCCCGGGCGCGACAAGCCTTTCTGCTGTTTTCGATCTTGGGACCGATGGCTTCGCGTGGTGGCTTGATGCGTCCGGTGGTTCGGTGTGGCTCGAGGCAACGTCGCGGCCTCCGGGGGAGGGGACCGTGTGGGAACTGCGCGGCTCCGATGCCGCGCCGGTCTGGCACGTACTCACTGGTGCTCTGACCGACTTCGTCGCTGGGACCCGGTTCTGGCCAAGCGAAATGGTCGGGAACGGAGCTGACGGCCTGTGGACCTCCCTGCTTGCCCCTTCGCGAACACAGCAACGGGTCGTTCGCCTGGATCCGGGAACAGGAAAGGTCGAGGTCGTCGTGACGCTTGCGTCGGGGTACCCGCTTCAGCTCGGTCCTTCATCAGTGCTGTCGTGGACGGCGACCACGTACGACGGCTCGTTGTTCCTCCTGGACCCGAGCGCCGGCACTCTTTACCGCATCACGGCTAAGGGGGCCCAGGCTAAACTGAACCGACCGCAACGCGCTTCAGTGAAGCTCAATGTGTCGCGCCCTCTAAATGCCGGGCGGTGGCCCGGTGTCGGACTAACGGCGGGAGGGTGAGCCCAAAATGAGCCAGGACCACTTGGGTATGTTGCCGATGAACGGGGGGCCCGGAGGATGAGCGCAGGTCCGGTCGAGCCAACGCAGGGGGCGCTGCGGGCCCTACGACCCCTCGGCTTGGACGATGTCCAGATCACCGGAGGCATTTGGGCCGAACGACAGAAGGTCAACCGGGACATAACGATCCCGGCCGGGGCGGAGGAGCTTAGGGCGGCCGGCGCTATTGAGAACTTCAACGTGGCCAAGGCCGGAGGTGTCGGTGCTTACCACGGCCCCGTCTACGAGGACGGCGAGGTTTACAAATGGCTGGAGGCTCTGGCCTGGGAGCAGGCCCGGCAACCCTCGGGCCGGCTGGCGTCATGGCAGAAGGACGTGAGCGAAATTGTCGTCGGCGCGCAGGCACCGGATGGCTACCTCAATACCTTTGTGCAGGTGACTGCCGGCGACGGCGGCCGCTTCGCCGACTTGGCCGTCAACCACGAGATCTTCAACGTCGCCGCTTTGACCCAGGCGGCGGTGGCCCAGGTGCGGTCCGCTCACGACGACGGGCTGGCCGGAGTGGCCGTGCGGGCGGTGGACCAGCTGGCGACCACGTTCGGGCCAGGCCGGCGCCAGGGAGTGTGCGGCCATCCCCTGATCGAGATGGCACTGACCGAACTTTTCCGTCTGACCGGACAGCAGAAGTACCTCCAACAAGCCAAGTACTTCGTGGGCCAACGGGGCCACGGGCTCCTGGCCGGGGCGGCGGCACCACTGTCGTATTTCTCCGACCGGGTACCGGTCCGGGATGCGGTCACGGTGGAGGGCCACGCCGTCCGGGCCATCTACTTGGCCGCCGGCGCCACCGATGTGGCCGTAGAGGCCCACGACGAAGAGCTGCTGGACGCGCTGTGCCAACAGTGGGAGGCGATGGTGAGCACCAAGATGTACCTCACCGGTGGCCTCGGGTCCCGCTGGGAAGGCGAGTCCTTCGGCGACCCGTACGAGCTGCCCAACGACCGTGCTTATTGCGAGACCTGTGCCGCCGTGGCCAGCGTCCAGTGGGCGTGGCGCCTGCTCCTGCTCACCGGCCACGCCCGGTACGCCGAGCTGATCGAGCGGACGCTGTTCAACGCCGTCCTCCCCGGGTGGTCTCTGAGCGGCGACCGGTTCTTCTACGTGAACGTCCTGCAGTTGCGAGCTGACGCCGTGGACAACAGCGACGACGGGCGGTCTCCGGCCGGCGGGCGCCGGGCCTGGTTCGGGACCTCATGCTGCCCCACCAACCTGATGCGGACCATTTCGTCGTTGGCTCATTACTACTTCACCCGCTCAGACCGGGGCCTCCAGGTCCACCAGTACGCCTCGTCGACGGTACGCGCCCTAGTCGCGGGTGCGGAGGTGGTGGCTGGCGTGACCACCGGGTACCCCTGGGAGGGCGAGGTCGAGCTCATGGTCCTGGAGACGGGCGAGGTCCCCTGGGAGCTCTCCCTTCGGGTGCCGGTGTGGGCCGACGGGGCGAGGCTGTTGGTCAACGGCGTAGAGGCCCCCTTCCCGGTCGAACCTGGCAGTTATTGCCGGACTGAGCGCCGCTGGCGACGGGGCGACACAGTGCGGCTAAGCCTGCCCATGGCGCCACGGCTGACTGCAGGGGTGCAGCGCGTCGATGCCGTGCGAGGGTGCAGGGCCATCGAGCGGGGGCCTCTGGTGTACTGCATCGAGCAAGCCGACCAACCTGCCGGCGTGCTCGTTGACGATGTGGTCCTCGAACGCGGCGCCATTACCTGCCAGGCGCGTCCGGGCCTGCTAGGGGGAGTGACCACCATCGAGGTGCCGGGCGCCGGCGCCGGGCGTGAGCCCGGTCCTGCCCTGTACCACCGGGACGGGCCGTCGGGGACAGGCCTGCACCCAACCCTGGACGCCGGGAACAGGGCCCGGTTACTGGCCGTGCCCTATTTCGCCTGGGCCAACCGCGGCCCGGGAGCCATGCGGGTGTGGTTACCGCTCGCCTGATGCCGACGCCGCGAGGCAGGGCGGTGCGACCCGCTGGAGAGGGGGCCGTCTTGGGCCCGCCGTGAGGCGGCGCGTAGGCCGCAGCGGCCCCCGGGTCTGGACCCGCTGGACGGGGAAGGAGCTAACGTTAAAGTCGGATGCCGAGGCCGGACGCCTCGTACACGGCGTCGATCACCCGCATGTTGGCTATGGCGTCTTGCCCGCCGGTGAGCGGGTGCTCATGTCCCTCCGTGGCCCGGCAAAAAGCCCGCAATTGGAACTCGTAGCTGGCCCGTAGGTCAAGCACCTCGTCGACGACTGTCCCGCCGGCAAGGGTGGCGGAGACCCGGTGGCCGAACTGGGGCGCCATGGGGTTGAGGACCTCGAGCTGGCCGGCCTCCCCCCAGGCGCGCAGCGTCGTCGAGCTCGGCCAGACCGTTTTCTCGGCCACCACGCTGGAGCTGACCAGTGCCGGCAGCCCACCTGGGAAGGATAGCTCGGCCTGCATAGACAAGTCGATGCTTGGCGGCCCCTCGACGGCCTCCGCCCGCAGCACTTCGGGCTCTGAGCCCACCACCGTCTTTACCGTGTGGACGCAATAGCAGCCCAGGTCCATGAACGAACCCCCGGCCAGCTCCAGCTGGAAGCGGACGTTGTCGCTCGGGATCTTGGCGTTGAAATGGGCTTCGACTCGTTGCAACGGCCCGATCTTCCGGCTCAGTTCGAGCATCCTGTGGGCGACGGGGTGGTAACGCCAGTGAAATGCCTCCACCATCAGCCGCTGGCAGCGTTGCGCAGTTCCGACCACCGTCTCCGCCTGGGCCGCATTGGAGGTCAACGGCTTTTCGCAGAGAACGTGGCACCCGGCTTCGAGGGCGGCGATCGTCCGCTCGGCATGCAGGGAGTTGGCCAGAGGGATGGGAACCACGTCGAGCGAACTGTCGGCGATCAGGTCGGCGTAGGTTGGGTAAACCCGTTCGATGCCCGCCCGCTGGGCCATAGCCTCGGCGCGAGCGGGGTCGCGGGCAGCAATACCGGCGAGCTGGACTTCGCTGACGACCCGGACAGGCTCGATGACGGCCCTGTCGGCGATGTCAGCCGCTCCAATTATGCTGAGCCGCCTTCAAGTCCTCCTCTGCTCGCGCTGGGCAAGGGGGAACCGTAACATGCTGGCGTGCCCGGCCGTTGGGTGATCTGTCCTCCGGGTTCGTCTCTCGGTAGGCGCTGTTTTTGGGACCACTGGTGGCCCGAGGTCCTGTCTCGTCGGCAGCTCGTACATCGAGGAGGCTCAGCCGCGCCTACCCCGAGCCAACACCGAGGTCATGACGAGCCTGGTCGCTTGGTCATCAGCGGCCGACATCCGCCGTTGCACCTGCGCAAGCACCGACTGACGAGTGGCGCTGTCCAGGGCTTCAATGATAGGGCCGTAGGGAGTGCCGAAGACTCCGCGGACGGCGTGGAGCACGCTCGGCCACTGGAGGTCCAGTCTCTCGATGCGGACCACGATCTCATCGAACCCAGCGGCGCTCAGCACACGTTCTGCTTCCTCGGTGCTCATGCTGAGGTTCGACGAGTCGTAGGCGCTTGGGAAAGGCTCCGGTACCTGGTACGCCTGCAACGCCTCGCCGTACACGATGAAAGGTTCGAC
>JBKQUU010000290.1:0-6465 GCA_052325485.1 Acidimicrobiales bacterium
CATGGGGCACTCCTCCACCTGGTAGTCGATACCCCGCAGGACGCAGTAGGCGGCCGTCTCCCGCTCGCCCAAGCGCACCAGGGGCTTGACTTTGCGGGGGAAGCCGTCGCCCCCGGGCAGGACCGGGCGCTGGCGGGCCAGGTAGGCCAGATCCCAGCGCAGCACGTTGCCGAGCAGCACGGCAGCCTCGTCGTCGAGGTTGTGGCCCGTGGCCAAGACGTCGTAGCCGCCGTCCAGGGTGGCGCGGTCGAAAATGTGGCGCTTGGACAAACCGCAGGCCGAGCAGGGGACCCGACGGAAGGCGGCAGCGGCGCTGCGTACGTCGAAGCCGAAGTCCCCGGGCAGGTCGACCTCGACCAGGCGCACGCCGCGCTCGGTGGCGAAGCGCCGGGCGCACTCCCCCGACGGCTCGCTGTAGCCGTCGATGCCCAGCCCGATGTAGAGCCCCTCCGCCCGGTGCCCGAGCTCGAGGAGCAGGTCCCACAAGGCGAGGGAGTCCTTGCCGCCGGACACAGCCACGAGCACACGCTCGCCGGGGGCGATCATGGCGTGCTCGGCGATGGCCCTTTCGACCTGGTGGCGGCAATGGCCGAAAAAGCAGTCGGAGCAAAACCCGGCATTGTGACGGCGCACGTCGATGACGGCGGGCTTGCGGCACACCCGGCACTTCACGTCGCGCCCCCCGAGACGACGGGGCGGACCTCGACCGTCGAGCCCTCACCGATCGTGGCGTCGCCTGTGACCAGGGTGCCGTCTACGATGACGAGGACGGCTTCACGTTTGTAGCCAAGCTGGTCCAGCAGGGCGACCACGGGCACCGGGCCGGCGACCTCAACCTCGCGCTTAGGGTTGCGCAGTAGGACCTTCACGCCGCCCATTGTGGCCGCTGGGATAGCGGTGGGTGATGATGAGGTGCTCACCCGGGGCCAACTTTTCAGAAAAAACAACCTCGGGCCGCTTCTTCAGCACCTTCAGCCCGAGCTGGGCCAGCAGGGCCAGCGCACCCAGCACGAGCCACGGCGTCTCCCCGCCTAGCACCCCTCGCCGTAGCCCCTTGCGCACCGCCCAAGACAACAGACCGCCCATCGCCTACCCGCGGCGTATCTCTACGACCGTCGAGCGCCGCCGGCCGCTGCGCCGCCCCAGCCAGAAGGCGGCCAGGGTGACCAGTAAAGCCCCGCCCACGGCGGCGTACATAAGCAGCGGGCGGGCGGACTGGACCTGGCTCTCGACGCCACCGGCCAGCTCCTCCGCCTTGGCCCGGATGTCGTCGGGCGTGATGCGGCCGTCTGGGCCGCTACCGGTGACCTCCGCCTGGGCCCCGGTCAAACGGCGCGGGCTCACCGGCCGGTCCCCTTCACGATCCGCAGCACGCAGAAACCGGCGATCGCCATGCAGAACAGCGCCCCCCCCATGTAGGGCACCCAGGACCAGTCACCGGACAGGTGGCCGTAGGAGCCGTACGGTGTGGCTGATGCGATGGGACGGAGCGCTCTGGTGAGGGGCGCATAGGCCACCGCCGGGCTGCCGCTGTTACCGAGCTCGGTCTGCAGCGCCCGTACGAAGCCGATGGCCAACAGGAAGGTCCCGATAGCCACGAGCGCCGCCCCGGCCACGCCCTTGTACAGGATCTTTACCTGCTTGACGACAGGGTCGACGGTCTCCTGTTTGGCGTAGGCGATAACGAGCTGGACAAACTCGGCGACGCCGTCCTTGGTGCCGCTACCGGCGGTGCGACCAGGCATTGTGTAGAAGCTAACCGGTCTCAGGCACAAACGCATACCTAGCGCCACGACAGGTCCCTGGAGGCAGCACTAAGCCTGGCGATCGGTCTGGTCGGGCCGGGCTGGGACCTGGCTCAGCCGGGCTCGAACTTGACCAACGCCGGCGCCCGGGGGTACTCGGCCACGTCCAGGGCCACCTGGTCAGTCAGGCCGGCCGGCGTGTCCGCGGGGTCGGGCAGGGTAGGCGCCAGGCCGTTGAGCACGGTGGCGAACACCACGGGAGCGCCCAGGGCGGGGTTGCCCGCCCCTTGCCCGGTGACGGCCAGGGCCCAGCCCGACAGCGCTTTGACGCCGTCGAGGGTCCCCGTCTTGGCATGGACCCGCCCGGCCGCCACCGTCCCTCTCAGTTCGTCGACCAGGGTCCCCGACCGGCCCGCCACCGGTAGGTCGCGCACCAGCAGGCCGTCGGGCCCGGCCCGCTCGAGGGCAGCGACCAGCAGGGCGCAGGTCACCCGGTCCGAACGGGACAGCCCGCTGCCGTCGGCATTGACAAAGCCAGCGAGAGGGAAACCGTGGGCGGCCAGGTCGGCTCGCACGGTGGCCAACCCGGCGGCTGTCGACCCGCTCCCCCGTTGCTTGAGGCCCAGTTCCTTGGTCAACAGCTCCATGGCCGTGTTGTCGCTCTCCTTCAGGATCTCTCCCAGCTCGGCGCCGAGCGGGGGCGAGACCACCTGGGCCAGTACCGTCGCCCCCGGCGGGACCAGGCCCGATGTGGCGCCGCCGCCCACTTCGATGCCGGCGGCCCGGAGCAGTTTGACGAGGAGGCCGGCCGACTGGACCGGCGGCGGGGCGCTGTCGGGCACGGGCGGCCCGGCGGTGGCGAAGCCGTCGTCTATGCCGAGGGCCGACAGGGCGCCCACGTCCCCCTCCTCGCTGTAGGTGGCGGGCCAGCCCGCCACCCCCCGGACCGAGTCGTACCTGGCCTCGTCGCCCACCACGGCACCGGTCACTTGGCGCGTCCCTGTCGCCTGCAATGCGGTCACGAGGCCCTCGACGTTGGTGTAGACGTCCCCGCCGTCCGGAACGGACTGGGCATAGCTCGCCAGGCGCAGTAGAGGGTCTCCCCCGCCCACAAAATAAAGGTTGCCGTGAACGACGCCACCAACGGGCGGGCCCAGGCTCTCGAGCTTGGTGGTGAAGCGGTACGACGGGCCCAGCCGGTCGAGCAGGGCCGTGGCGGTGAGCAATTTCATATTGGAAGCCGGGACCACGGGCAGGTGGGGGTGGTCGGCGTAAACGACCCGGCCGTCCTGGACCACTTCGGCGCAGCTGCGGGTGGCGGCCACCCGGCCGAGGGCCCACCGGCCCATGGCCTTGGACAGGGCCCGGTCGAGGCCTTGCTGTGCCCAGAGAGCCTGAAGGGCCCGCGGCAGGCGCGCCGGGGAGAGCAGCGGCGTTGCTAACGGCGCCTGGGAAGCCGGTGGCCCGCCGCCGCTCGGGACCACATCGGGGCCCGGGGCGGGCGCGGCCGGGGCCGCCAGCGCGGCCACGCCCGGCACCGGCGCGCCGCCCAGGGCCATGGCGGTGACGGCGCAGGCCAACGCCCGGGTGAGGGGGCGGGCACGTCGCTGGTGCACTTGGAGCACGGTAGGCGCCGGCGCCCCCCGCCGAAAGTCGCCCCGGGCGCAACGGCGGCGACCTCGCGAATTTCGGCCGGGCCGCGACCCCGGCCCCGGGGTGAACTATGGTGGCCAGGTGCCCGAACCTCTGTTGGCCGTCCTGGCCGGGCTGGTCAGTTGCCAGCTCGCCCTGCTGCTCACGACAATGTACCTTCACCGCACGTTGTCGCATAGGGCGGTGACCATGCGCCCGGGACTGGCCTTTGCCTGCCGGGCCGCGCTGTGGATTTCCACCGGTATCCGGCCCCGTGAATGGGCCGCCGTCCACCGCCGTCACCACGCCTATACCGACGTGCTGGGCGACCCCCATTCCCCGCTGCTCGAGGGTTATTGGAAAGTCCAGCTCTATAACGTAGGCCTGTACAAAAAGGCGGCGCACGACGTCGAGACGCTGCGGAAGTACAGCCGGGACATAAAGCGTGACAACTGGGACCGGTTCGTTTTCGACCGGGGCTTTATCGGTCTCGTCCTGGGCTTCGGCATTTTCTGGGGCCTGCTCGGGTGGCGCTGGGCCCTGGTGGCGGCGGGTGTGCACGTCGTCACCTACCTGTTGATCAATTCCGCCATCAACGCCGTGGGCCACCGTTTCGGCAAGCGGCCCTATCCCGGCATCGCCACCAACAACCAGTGGTTGGCCTTTCTCACCTGGGGCGAGGGGCTGCATTCCAACCACCATGCCGCGCCCACCTCCGCCCGCTTCGCCCTTAAGCCGCACGAGGTCGACATCGGTTGGTGGGTCATAACGTCGTTCAAAAAACTGCGATGGCTCGACGTACGCCACGACGAGGTCCACCTCACCGCACTGGCCCAGTCGGCGCTCGGCCCGGTGGCCGAGGAACGCGAGCCCGAGCTCGTTTAGCCCGCTCCGCCGATGGACATAGTCTCCGCCCTCTTTATAGAGAACTTCGAGCTGCGCCAGGTCCCGGGGCCCTCGACGCGGGTGGACATCCTGGGGGCCATGTTCTCCCTGGCCGCCCCGTCCGCCCCCCCGCTTACGATAACGCCGCACCTCATTGTGCTCATACGCTCGCGACGCCAGGACCCCCCCAACGGGGTGCTGGAGGTCGTCTTCCGGGACGAAGCCGGTGAGCAGGTGGCCCGTAACGTCTCGCCCTTCAACGTCGAACCGGGGAAGTTCACCTACCGTTTAGTCAGAGGTGAGCTCGAGTTCACCCAGCTGGGGACGGTGGAGGCGCACTGCCGCCTCGTCCCCGACGGCCAGACGACAGTCGTGCCCCTGACCCTGCTGCCCCCTCTCGGCGCTTAAGCTCCTCGCCCTGTGGGGGGTCACGTCGCCCCGCCCGGACAACGGGTCGGGCGGCCCAGGTAGCTTTGGTCGGGTCATCGCGAAGAGCGTGTAGGTTGGCGCACATGACCGAAAACTCCGCCGGCCAGGCACCGATCAAGCCGCCCGAGCCGATCGAGCAGCTTGGCATCAACGTCATCCGTGGCCTGGCCATGGACGGCCCCCGCAAGGCTAATTCGGGCCACACCGGCACGGCCATGGCCCTGGCGCCCCTCGCCCACGTCTTGTGGACGCGCGTCATGCGCTACGACGCCGCCGACCCCGATTGGCCCAACCGTGACCGCTTCGTGCTCTCCTGCGGCCACGCCTCCATCCTGCTGTACTCGCTGCTTTTCCTCTCCGGCTACGACCTGACCCTGGACGACATAAAGAAGTTCCGTCAGCTCGGTTCGAGGACCCCCGGGCACCCCGAGTCGAGAGACCTGAAGGGCGTGGAGGTCACCACCGGGCCCCTCGGGCAGGGTTTCGCCAACGCCGTCGGTCTTGGCACGGCCGAACGCCTGCTACGGGCCGAGTACGGGCCGGACCTGGTCGACCACCACACCTTCGTGTTCTGCAGCGACGGCGACTTGATGGAGGGCATCTCCCACGAGGCGGCGTCCCTGGCCGGGCACCTCGGCCTGGGCCGGCTCATCTACATATACGACGACAACCACATCACCATCGACGGGCCCACCGAGATCACCCTCAACGACAACGCCGTCGAGCGCTTCGACGCCTATGGCTGGCACACTGAGGACCTGGGCGAGATCGCCAACGACACCGTGGCCCTGGAGGCGGCGGTGCGCCGGGCCATGGCCGTTGAGGACCGCCCCAGCTTCCTTCAGTTGCGTTCCCATATCGGCTGGCCGTCCCCGCACTTGACCGATACTTCCAAGGCCCACGGTGACCCGTTCCCCCCGGAAGAAATACGGGCCACCAAGGCCATCCTCGGGCTCCCTCCCGACGAGGATTTCTGGGTCCCCGACGACGTCCTCGCCTTTTACCGGGCGGCGGGCGCCCGCGGCGCGGCCGACCGGGACGCCTGGGCGGAACGCCTGGAGGCGGAACTGCCAAGCGGTAGCCAGGAGCGGCAACGCTGGGACGCCGGCTGGAGGGGCCAGGCCCTGACCGGCTTCGAGGACAAATTGCCGACCTGGAAAGCGGGCGAAAAGCTCGCCACCCGAGCGGCCCTGAAGACCTGCCTCAACGCCGTAGTCCCCGATGTCCCCGGGCTGGTCTCAGGCGGGGCCGACCTCACCGGCAACACCGGTACCCTGCTCGAGGGGTTCCCTCGCCAGTCCAAGGAGCACCCCGAGGGCCGCATGATGGCCTATGGGGTGCGTGAGCACGCCATGGGCGCCGTGATGGTGGGCATGTCCCGCCACGGAGGCGTGCTACCGGTGGGCGGGACGTTCTTCGTCTTCAGCGACTACATGCGGGGCGCGGTCCGCCTGGCCGCCCTGTCTGAGACCAAGGTCATCTTCGCCTGGTCCCACGACTCGGTCGGCCTGGGCCAAGACGGGCCCACCCACCAGCCCGTCGAGCAACTAGCGGCTCTGCGGGCCATGCCCAACCTGCTCGTGGTCCGCCCGGCCGACGCCAACGAGACGGGCCAGGCGCTGCGGGCCGCCATCGAGCACGACGGGCCCACGGCGCTTATCCTGTCCCGCCAGGACTTGCCTGTCCTGGAGGCGACCGCCGAGCGGGCACACCTCCTGGCCCGGGGCGCCTATGTCCTGAGCGGGGACGCCCCGGGCCCTGAGATCGTCCTCGT
>JBKQUU010000291.1:0-9256 GCA_052325485.1 Acidimicrobiales bacterium
ACATACGGGCCGCTTCGTCGAGCTCGGTCGGCTGGGTAATAAGGGAGTGGTACATGCTGAAGGTCATGTTCCAGGCCTGCGACGTGAAGATGGCGAAGATCGAGGCGCACTCCAGGCCGAGGACGGAACCCGGGAACAAGGCAATGAAGAAGGTTATGGTGACGGCCAGGAAGCCCAGGACCGGCACCGATTGGAGTATGTCGAGCACCGGTACCAACACCACCCGGGCTCGTCGGCTCCGGGCCGCGGCGGTGGCGTAGACAAAGGTGAAAGCGACAGAGAGGAACAAAGCGATGAACATGCGCAGCAAAGAGCGGGCGGCGTAATAGGGCAACTCGGACGCTCTGGTCGAGATAACCGCCACATGGGCCGTTACCGACCTGGCGTTCAGGTCGTGGGCGAGGCGCAGGACGCCGACCAACAGCACGCCGATGGCCACGAAGACGACCACGTCGACAAATGAGAACTTGGGCCGGCGCAGCACCCCACGAGTGGGGAACGATCGGGCTTCGGCCATCGGTACGAAGTCTCGCATACGCGCTTTGGGGCCGAGCCGACCGTGACGGCGAGCCGGGGAGCGGTCCCGGCGGGCAATTAACGCCCGTCTTATATGGCGATGCCCACTACCGTCCGGTTCCCACCTAATGAGCCGAAGAACGGCGCGTCCCCGAAGCTGAACACGCCGCCGTCGGCGGCCACCATCCAGTAACCCCGGCCATCGGCGGTGGTGGCCATGCCCACGATCGGCCGCTTGAGGTGCGTCGTGCCCAACGACCCGTAGACGTGGGCGTCGCCGAACCCGAACACCCCGCCTTGAGAGGTGACGAGCCAGTAGCCGTGCCCGTCAGGGGTGGCGGCCATGCCGACGAAGGCAGAGCCGAGGTCCTTACCGGCCATCGAGCCGTAGAAGGTAGCGCTCCCGGCGCTGAGCACGGCGCCGTCTTTCAGGACCAGCCAATAGCCGTCCCCGTCGGGCAGGGAGGCCACTCCCACCACCGGCGAGCCCGGGCGAGGGGTGGAGTACGGGGCCAGCTTGCCCAGGGCGAGCACGTCGCCGTCCGAGCTGGCGACGCGGTACCCGGGCGGCGCCGACGGGACGGGCGGCGGACGTAATGTCCGGGCCAGCGGTGGCGGCACCGTCGGGTAGGCGGCGGCCTGGGCCGAGGCGGGGCCCTGGCCGGCAGCACTGATGGCCGTAACCTCGAAGTAGTACGTCGTGCCGTTGGTGAGGCCCGAGACCGTGGCGCTGGTGGCTGTGGTGGCGCTCCCTACCGGGGAGCCCTCGGTCCCGGGCGTCGTCGAAAGATAGACGTTGTACCCGGTGACCGCCGAACCGCCATTGGGGGCGGGCGCCGCCCAAGACAGGGATACCTGGCCGTCACCGGCTGTGGCGGACAGCCCGGTCACCGCGCCCGGCGCCATCGCCGCGGGAGTGGCTAGGGGTGGCGAAGAGGGCGGTGGCGGGCCTGGCGCAGACGGAGGCGTGGTTGTAGCCGACGTGGAGGTAGAGGGGGTGGAGGTGGAAGTCGATGTGCTGGAGGTGCTCGTCGACGTGGTGGTGGTGCTGGTCGACGTGGTGGTGGTGGTGCTGGTCGACGTGGTGGTGGTGGTCGACGTGGTGGTGGTGCTCGTCGACGTGGTGGAGGTGGCGGTGGTCGAGGTGGGCGTCGGCGACGTGGTGGTCGTCGTGGCCGGCACCGCCGGGCTGGCCGATGCCTGGGCCGAGGTGGGGCCTTGGCCGGCGGCATTGATGGCCGTAACCTCGAAGTAGTAAGTCGTGCCGTTGGTGAGGCCGGTGACGCTGGCGCTGGTGGCTGTGGTGGCGGTCCCCACCGGGGAGCCCTCGGTGCCGGGCGTCGTCGAAAGGTAGACGTTGTACCCGGTGACCACCGAACCGCCGTCGGAGCTGGGCGCGGCCCACGTCAGGGACACCTGGCCGTCACCGGCCGTGGCGGACAAGCCGGTGGGGGCGCCCGGGGGAGCGGCCGGGACGGCGCTGGCCTCGTTGGAAGGGGCGCCCTCCCCGGTGGCGTTGATGGCCGTCACCTCGAAGTAGTACTTCGTCCCGTTGTTGAGGCCGGTGACGCTGTAGCCGGTGCCTTCCACGGGCGTCGTCCCGTTGACCGGCGTCCCCGCCTCGTGACCGGGGGCCGTACCCTCGTACACGTTGTACCCGGTGGCCGGGTTGCCCGGGCCGGCGGGTGCGGCCCAGGACAGCGGCACCTGGGCGTTGCCACTTTGAGCCGTCAGGCCGGTGGGGTCGACGTTGCCCACGTCGGGCAGTACCGAGCTTGTCCCGCTCAGCGCCGGGTCGTGATGGAACATGGGCCAGGACCCCGTGCCCACAGCCAGGGCGCCGTTCGAGCCGAGGATCTCATAGTGCTGGACGACGCCCTCGTTGTCGCCGTCGTAGCCGGCGATCGTGACCCCCACGGTGCCGTTGGGGTCGTCGGTGACCAGAGGCGAGCTCTGGAAGCCGAGGTCCGGGCCGAGCACGGTGACCTCGGCCCCGCTGCGGCCGTCGAGGACCTCGACCCCGTGGACCGTAGGCACCAGAAGGTCCTGGTAACCGTCACCGGTGATGTCGGCGGTCACCACTGAGCCGATGACGCGGCCGGCCACGGCCTCGTGCCAGATGGTGGCGCCGGTGGCCCCGTCGAGCACCCAGACCGACCCCGAGGTGCCGGTGTCGGTGCCCTCGACGACGTCCAGCTGCCCATCGCCCTCAACGTCGGCCAGGGCCGGGCTCGACGATGTGTGCCCGTCGAGGGTGTCCGACCACACCAGGCCCAGGCGGGTGGTGAAGGCCTTGAGGGTGTCAGTGTCGCTGGCCCCGGGCCAGTAGGAACCCGTCCCCACGACGACGCCCGTCGCCCCCCCGGCGAGGAACCCTCCGACTGCCGGTGACGAGTCGACCTCCTGGTTGGTGTCGTAGTCGTAGATGAGCGCCCCCTGGGCGTTCAGCACCCGCACATGTCCGCCATTGGAGTAGCTCTGGCCCATGGCCAGGCCGGCCGTAGAGGCCCCGCCCACCACCAGCTCCTCCTGCCCCGTACCGTAGAGGTCGCCGGCGGCGGCGGTGGAAAAGACGCTGTCGGCGCTGAAAAACGGCCATCCCGTCAGGACGGAACCGTCGGAGGCGTCAAGGGCGTAGGTCTCCTGGTCCAGGGAGCCGGCGAAGACGTCAGTGCTGCCCTGTAGGTCGGCGACAGTGAGAGAGGCCTGCACCCCATAGGCCGGGCGGGCGTCCGTCGTGGGGTCGCTCACCGCGGTGAGCCACAGCCGCTGGCCGCTGGGCCCGTAGGCCTCGTACCCCCCTACGTCCGGGCGCTGGGCGTTGCCCGTCCCCACGAAGACCGTGTCCAGGGGACCGGTACCTAGGGCGGCGACCGAAGGCGTCGAGTCGATCGGCGCCCCTCCGTCGGACACGGGCCAGCCGGGCACGGTGGAGCCGTCGGCGAGGTGATAGGCGTACAAGTAGCCGGTCCTGTCCCCGACCACCACGGCCGGCTCCCCGTCGAGATCGGCGACCATCGGCGAGGACTCGGCGATCGGCTGTCCCTCGTCTTGGGCCAGTGGGCCGGTCGACCAAATCTGGGTAAAGGTCAAACCGGCTGGCACGGGCAGGGCGCCGGCGGCGTTGGACGGCTGGACGGCCAGGAGCCCGCTCACCCAGATGCCGATGAGCGCGCCGGCACGACATGCGAGGCGCAGCGGGTGGCGTTCCAACGCTTCCCATTATCAACGGGCGCCGGTCCCGTTCGCCGTTTTTGCTCGGCTGCGCTCCCATCGCCACCCAGCAAAACAAATGGCCGGCCCCGCCCCCGCCCAAAGTGGGCGCCGGTGTCGACCCCCTGCTCAGCCTGGACCGGCTTAGCGGCTGGTAACCTGGTGGTGAGGCGATGGAGCTCGCCAAGACCGCCCTAGCCAGGGACGATGGCTCCTACCTAGCGCGTCGGCAGGGTAGGAGGTCCTATGGAGAGCGAGCTGGACAAGCTGGCCAAGGCGGCCGACGACCTCGCCGCCGTGGCCGCCGACCGGGAGGAGCTGGGGGCCCGGGCCGGCCGCCTGGCGGAGCGCCTTAAGCGGCGGCGCTTCCATGTCTCGGTGCTGGGCGAGTTCAAGCGGGGCAAGTCAACCCTCATCAACGCCGTGCTGGGCCTCGAGCTGATGCCGACCGGCGTACTGCCCCTTACGGCCGTGGCCACCGAGGTCGGCTACGGCACGCCGGGGGCCACCGTCGTGCACCTGGACGGCAGCACCCAGGAGATCGGGCTGGAAGACCTGGCTGAGTACGTCACCGAAGCCCACAACCCTGCCAACGAGCGCCAGGTGGCCCGGGTCGAGGCGCGGGCTCCTGTCGAGCTGCTGCGCCCGGGTCTGGTGCTCGTGGATACGCCCGGCATCGGCTCGGTGTTCGGCCACGACGAGGTAACCGCGCGCGCCTTCTTGGAAGCTGACGGGGCCATCCTCGTGCTGTCCGCGGACGCCCCTCTCTCCGAAGAAGAGCACAAGCTCCTGGCGGCGCTGTCCGAGCGCCGAGCGCCCACGTTCTTCGTCCTCAACCGCGTGGACCACCTAACGCTTTCGGAGCGTGACGAGGTGGCCCGCTTCGTGACAGGTGCAGTGGCGGCCGAGCTGGGCCACAAGGAGAAGCTCTGGTGCGTGAGCGCCCGAGCGGCCCTCAGGGCGCGCCTGGCGGGACAAGTCCCCGACGAGGACGAAGGGGGGGATTTCGGCGCCTTTTCGGAGGAGTTCGCCCGGTTCGTCGACCTCGACCTGGTCCAAGCCCGTCTCGAGACGGCACGGGCCGAGCTGGGGCGCCTGGCCCACGAGCTCGATGATTCGCTGACCATCGAAGCTGCTATTGCCGAGCTCGATGCCGCCTCGCTCGCCCAGCGGGTGGCCAGGTTGCGGGAAGCCGCCGCCGAGCAGCACCAGGCCTTCGAGGACGATCGCACCCTGTTGCTGCGCGACGTGGCCATCCTGGCGGGCACGATCGAAACGGCGTTGGCGGAGTTCGCCGCGGAGGAACCTCCCAGGTGTGACCGCCAGCTGGCCGAGGCGGCCCGCGCCACCCCTGTCTCCCAGCTGGAAGACGTGTTGCGCCGGACCGTGGAGAACGCCGTGCGCGACAGCTTCGAGCAGTTCCGTCAGGCTGAAGCCGAGCAGGCCGAGGAGTCCTGGAGGCGGCTGGCCGAGCGGTTCCGGGACCGCACCCAGGAGCGCGTCAACGCGGTGCGAGCGGCGGCCGCCGACATTTTCCAGGTCGAGCTGCCGCAACTGGCGCTGCCCCGGGTGGCCGAGGAGCGCGAGCGCTACTTCTACCTCTTTTTGAACGTGGGCTCGTCCACCGAGAGCATCGACCGGCTTTTCCGCCGGCTGTTGCCGCCCGTCATTGTTCGCCGCCGCCTCCTCGACCGGGCCCGGCGCCACCTGGCGGCCGAGTTCGACAAGCACGCCGGCCGGGCCCGCTGGGACCTCACCCAACGCCTCGACGCCGTGCGCCGGCGGTTCGAAGTGGCCATGGCGGCCGAACTGGAGCGCTCGGTCGAGACCATCCTCGCTGCTACCACACGGGCCGAGGAGCTGCGCTCCCAGGCTGAAGCCGAACGCCAGGACCGGCGCCGAAGGGGCACGGTCGCCCGCCACGCCGCCACCGCCGCCCTCGGCCTCATCGGCGAGCGCTGATGGAAAGCGCCCTACCAAAGATCGTCGATTTCCTGCGCCACGTCGACGACGAACTGGCCGCCGCCAGGCATGAAAACTGTCCTGACCGGGCCCTCGCCATCGTCGAAGAGGTCGCCGGCCTGGACCGGGCCCTCGGTCCGCTCGAGAACGCCCTAACGGCGGCGGCGCGCCGCCTCGGTGCCCAGCCTGAGCCCATAGACGTGCGCCGGCGCCTGCTGGCCCGGCTGCACATGCTCTGGGCGGACTTGATCGATATGTCTGCCGAGCAACTGCGCAAGCGCTACGGCGTTGACGACGTCCCCGGGCCCTGGCCCGAGCTGCAACGTGAGCTCCTCACGGCGGTAGAAAATGCCATCGCCGAACTGGGCGACCGCCCCCGGCCGCCTCCTCCTACCGGGCGGCGATGAAGTAGGCAGCGACCACCACAGTGCTCATGACCGGTTTGCCGTCGGCACCGTCGGGGCCGCTAGACTCCTTTCCAGCCGGATGAGGTCCCGGCGGCCGCGTCGTAGTCGGGCGGGGCCGAACCACCCGCCAGGGTTGATGGCCTCTATGCGATGAAAGCTCATCTGCGTAGAGGAGGCTTCGGGCACGTGCAATTTCCCCCGGCGGCGGTACAGGCGCTCCAGGTCCTAACCGTCCTCGTCTTTGCGCCCTTTGTCAGTGGCGCCATCGCCCACATCGAGGCTCGCGCCCAAGGCCGGCGGGGCCCCCGGATCCTTCAGCCCTACCACGACATCGCCAAGCTGTTCCGCAAGGAGACCCTCGTCCCCGAAGGAGCGAGCTGGTTCTTCCTGGCCGCGCCCATCGTCGCCTTCACGTCGTTCCTGATCGTGCCCTTGCTCATCCCGGTGCTCACCGACTTCCCCCTTCCCCTCGGCTACATGGGCGACATCATGGGAGGCGGCCTGATCCTGGCCCTGGGCGGGTTCGCCGTGGCCCTGGCTGCCGTCGGCACGGGCGACCCCTACGCCCAGCTTGGCAGTAGCCGGGCCATGACGTTCGGGGCATTGGTGGAGCCCTCGGTCCTGTTCGTCGTGTTTACTGTCGCCCTGATCACCACGACCGACCTGCCCTATGCCATGGCCGCCGTGGACCGCTCGTCCCTGGCCCAGGCGGTGCGACCGGCACACCTGTTCGCCGCCGTCGCCTTCTTACTGGTCGTGCTGTCCGACACGGGGAGGATCCCGGTCGAGACCCACGCCAGCACCCTCGAGCTGGGGATGATCGACGAAGCGCGGGCCTTCGAACACTCCGGGCCGGCGCTGGCCCTCCTGAAATGGGGCTCGGCCATCAAGCAGCTTGTGCTCTACGTGATCTTGGCCGATGTGTTCGCCGCTCCCTGGGGCCTGGCCGGATCCCGGCGCGTTGGCCCCGTTCTGCTCGCCGTACCGGTCCTGCTGGCCAAGGCCTTGGGCGTCGGGACGATCTTCGCCGTCGTTGACAATTCGTTCTCCAAGTTGCGCTTGTACAAGATCACCGAGTTCATGGCTTCCGCCTTCGCTCTGTCTGCGGTGGCCGTGCTCGTCCTGTACCTGGGAGGCGGCTGATGCCCGGCCCGTCGCTCGCCACCGTGCCCGTGCCGCCCTCCGCCTTCGACGGCGCCACCGAAGCCCTCGCCGTCCTTGTCCTGCTGGTCGTTTTCGCCATGATGCGGGAGGCCCTGCTGCGCTCACAGGTGCGCCTCTACGCCTTCCAGTCTCTGGCTGTCTCCGTCCTGGCTGGTGTGCTGGGGGCCAGCCAGCACGCCAGCGAGCTGTTCGTGCTGGCGGGCTTGTCCCTGGCCCTAAAGGTTGTGATCGTCCCCGCCGTGGTCCTGCACCTCCTGGCCGAGGCCGAGGTCGACCTGGCCGGCAGCCACCGTTTCGGGGTGGCTACCGCCGTCCTGGTCGGGGTGGTGGTGTCGGTGGTCGGCTTCCTGGCCATTGGCGGGGTGCACATCAAGTCCACCGGCTCGACCGGGCTCCCCGTACCGGCCCTCAGTGCCGGCGTCGCCACCGTGCTCGTTTCGTTCGTCCTGGTCATGTTCCGGGCCGATGTCGTCTCCCAGGCCGTGGGCTTTTTCTCCATGGAGAACGGCGTCTCGGTGGCCAGCCTGGTCCTGGCCGCCCGGATGCCTCTCATCCTCGAGGTGGGCTTCCTGTTCGACCTCCTCGTTGCCGCTCTCGCCTTCGGGGCCCTCATGCGGGCGCACCATCGCCGAGCTGCCTCCCTGTCCACCGAGACTCTTGACCAGCTCCGGGGCTGACTGACATGGGCATTGTCCTCATTGCCATCATGGTCGTCCCTCTGGTCGCCGCCGTGGTCGCCTGGTCGGCCTGGCCACCCTTGGGGCGAGTGGTCACGGTTATCAGCGGTACCGCCACTTTCGGCTTGGCCCTGGCCCTGGTCCCGGCGGTGGCCAAAGGGGGGCGGGGCACGGGCGCGGTCACAGCGCTGGGCAGCTGGCTGCGGGCCGACTCGCTGTCGCTCGTGTTCCTTATCGCCACCGGGTTCCTCTACTGTCTGACGGCCATCTTCGCCGTGGGCTACGTCGCCGCCGACCGTAGCGCCGGCCCTGTGTACCGCCGGCGCCTGTTCGCCGGCCTCAACCTTTTTGCCTGGGCCATGGCCATGGCCCCCCTGGTAAACGACCTGGGGCTGCTGTGGGTGGCGATCGAGGTGACCACCGTGGTCAGCGCCCTGCTGGTGGCCATCGAGGGCACCGACGGGGCCATCGAGGCGGCGTGGAAGTACATCCTCATCGCCTCGCTCGGCCTGGGGCTGTCGCTGCTGGCCACGGCGGTCATGTACCACGCCGGGACTTTTTCCCTCGGTCGCGCTTTCGACCTTTCCTACCCCAGGCTGCTGGGCGCCGCCTCCCGGTTCCCGGCCGGCACGGTCCGCCTGGCCTACCTGCTGGCCGTCCTCGGGTTCGGGACCAAGGTCGGCCTTTTCCCCGTGCATACCTGGCTGCCCGACGCCCACTCCGAGGCGCCCACCCCGGTTTCGGCCCTGCTCTCCGGGTCCTTGCTGGCGACCTGTTTCTACGCCATCCTCCGCTACTTCCAACTGACCGAACGTTCGGCGGGGGCGGCCTTCGCCCGGGACGTACTGGCCGGTTTCGGAGTGGCGACCCTCTTACTGGGCGCTCTCTACCTGGCTTCCCAGCGCGACCTGAAGCGGCTGCTCGCTTACTCGTCGATAGAGCACATGGGCATCCTCGCCATAGGCCTCAGCTTCGCCTCGCCCCTGGCTGTCGCCGGTGCCCTTCTGCACGTGCTGGCCCACGCCGCCGCTAAAGGCACCTCTTTCTTCGGGGCCGGCAGCGTGGCCCGCAAGCTACGGACCAAGGACATGGAGCGCATCCGGGGCGGGGTCGGGCTCCTGCCGTGGAGCGGCCCTATGTTGGTGGCGGCCATGCTCGGGTTGTCAGCCCTGCCGCCTTTCGGCACGTTCCGTTCCGAGCTGGCCATCGTGGCCGGCGGACTGGCCGGTGGTCACGGCGCCAATCCCGCCGAGCAGGCGGTGGCCGCCGTCCTGGTCGTGCTGGCGACGCTGGGGTTCCTGGGGCTCTCGTGGCACA
>JBKQUU010000292.1:0-4971 GCA_052325485.1 Acidimicrobiales bacterium
GTCGTGGTGGTCGCCGCCGTCGTGGTGGTCGCCGCCGTCGTGGTGGTCGCCGCCGTCGTGGTGGTCGCCGCCGTCGTGGTGGTCGCCGCCGTCGTGGTGGTCGCCGGGCGCGTCGTAGTGGTCGCCCCAGTGGTGGACGTGGTAGCCAGCGAGGTATTTCGCCTCGCCGAAGCCGTGGTCGTGACGAGCGTGCCGGTGGCCGCGGACGGCGTCCCCAGTTGCGTGGCCAGAGCGGCCACGATGCCGTCCCCAACGGGCGGCCCGGTGGCGGCGCGCTGGCGGACGCTGAGGGCGGCGATCTCCGAACGTGTCCGGGCCAGCATGGCCTGCAACGAAGCGGCCTCCACGAGGGCGTCACGGCGAGCCTTCGCCGCCTGGTCCTCCGCGGTCAGATCGTCCCGGAGGTCTTTCTTGGCCGACGTAATGCTCGCCACCAGGTCCGACTCTTCGGTGTTGAACTGGTCCAAGGTGCTGGAGAGGTCGCCCACCGCCGCCGTCGCATAGGCCTGCCGGTCAGCGACCGCCACGAAGTCGGCGGCCGATTCGCCGGCCGCCGAGCCGAGGGAGGGGACGGAGTCGGCATAGGACATCACCGCTTCGTTGAGGAGCAGCGCCTTTGTCCTGGCCGAGCGCAACTTCAGGGACCTGGCCGCCGCCTCGGCCCTAGCCGCCTGTTCGTGCCAGAACCCAGCCTGGGCGGTGTCCTGCTGGTAGCGGAGCGTGATCTGGTGGACGAGGCGAGCTTCGCTGTCCGCCTGCCCGACCAGCGCCACCGCCCGCGCCCTGGCCGTTTGCAGTTGGCCGGCAAAGGCCGGGACAAAAGGCGCGCTCAAACCGGCTACAGCGGCCGCGAGGCCGACCAGCACCGCGATAAAGCGCTTGGTCGCTCGCAGCGCCCCAACTGCCCGTCCGGGCTTGTGGCACGCCACGACGCTTCGGAGGCTAGCGGCCCGAGGGGCCACTAGCTAATCGGTGCCTCGTGACGGCGAGTGCGACAAGCTATGGCAGCCCCTGAAAAGCATGGGAATGCGCTCAGCGTGGCCGGTCCGGGCGGCGTCGGTCGAGCCGTCTACGGTGGCAAGGCCCGGGCGGTAACGTCTTCTGGATGTCCTCCGATCAGGGTCTCCACCCCGCGTTCGCAGCCCGGTGCGGCGGGGCCGGCGCCCGTTCTTAGGCCCCCCGTGGACGACCGGCCCGGGCTCGTCGTCTCGGGCGTGTCGAAGACGTACCTGACCGACGACGGTCTGGTCCCGGCCCTGGGACCGGTCGAGCTGAGCGTTTCACGGGGCAGCTTCGTGACCCTCATCGGCCCGAGCGGCTGCGGCAAGTCGACGCTGTTGAGAGTTGTCGCCGGTCTCGAGCGTCCGGACACGGGTGGCATTTCGATCTTCGGCGAGAACCCTGAACATGCCCGTCGCTCCAAGCACATCGGGTTCGTCCCTCAAGCGCTGGCGCTGTTGCCCTGGCGGACCGTGCTCGAGAACGCCCGGCTCCCCCTCGAGGTGAACCGGTCTGCCGGCAGCGGCCGTCCCAAGCCGGCGCGGGACCCTGCTGAGGTGCTCATCGCCCTCGGCCTTGGTGACGTCCTCGACCGGAGGCCAGCCGAACTGTCCGGTGGCATGCGCCAGCGGGTGGCGATCGCCCGGGCCTTCGCCCACGAGCCGGCCGTCCTTCTCATGGACGAGCCCTTCTCCTCCCTTGACGAGCTGACCGGCGAGGTGTTGCGCCACGAGCTCCTCCAGCTCTGGCAGGCGACGGGGACCACGGTGCTGTTCGTCAGCCACTCGGTCTCCGAGGCGGTGCTGTTGTCCGACGAGGTCGTGGTCATGACGCACGCCCCGGGAAGAGTGGCCACGCTCATCGAGGTCACCCTGGAGCGACCGCGGGGGGATCTCGTCGAAGTAAGCGACGCCTTCCGGGACGTCGAGCGCGAGGTACGGCTGGCGCTGCACAGCGTGATGAACGATCAGCGACCCGCCCCATGACCGCCCCCAGGTCGCCCACCCCGGCGGCCAAACGCCGTCGACGAGGGGCGCGGCTGGTCGTGCGCTGGGGCCCAGCCGCCGTGCTGCTCGGCCTGTTGGTGCTGGCCTGGCAGCTCGTCGCCCTGCACAATGCCTACCTCATCCCCCGCATCGGGGCCATCTGGGCCCAGTTGGCCGACCACCCGCGCCAGTTCCTGGACGCGGCGGGGGTGACGCTGGAGGAGAGCGGCGTCGGCCTCGGGGCGAGCTTTGTCGTCGCCTTCAGCCTGGCTGTCGCCATGAGCCACATCCCCGTTGTCGAGCGGGCCGTCATGCCTCTGGCCGTGATCCTCAACGTCACGCCCGTGGTCAGCCTCGCCCCCGGGCTGGCCGTCGCCTTCAGCTTCACGATGACCCCGCGCTACCTGGTGACCGGGATAATCGTCTTCTTCCCCCTGCTCGTCAACTCCCTCGTGGGCCTGCGCTCCATTGACCCCGAGGCTCTCCGGTACTTCCAGACCCTGGCTGCGTCCCGTCTCGAGGTCCTGCTGCACCTGCGGATCCCTTCAAGCCTGCCCTTCTTGTTCGCGGCGGCGCGGATCTGCTTCCCGTTGTCGATCATCGGCGCCGTCGTGTCGGAGTTCTCCACCGCCGGGACGGCCAACGGGCTCGGCTCGCTCATCGAGCTGGGGTTCCAGACCGTCCAACTGCCCCAGATCTACGCCGCCATTTTCTGCCTGTCCCTGCTTGGCCTGGCGTTCACCCTCTTGGTGGCCCTGATCGAGCGAAGGGTGCTCTCGTGGCAACCCGCCCGGTCGGAGCGGCGCTGAGCGCGGGTGGTCCCATCAACCGGTTGCCGTCAGCCCCGCTAGTGGTACCCGACCCACTAGGGTCTTGCGAGGTTGGGCAGTCCCGCCGCCCTCCCGGCCGATCGTCAAGGCCGCGCCGGCGGCCAGGTGACGACCGAGAGGATGGCAAAGTTGAAGGTTCCCGGCTGCGCCCGCCGGCGTGTGACGACGGCGCTTTTCGTGCTGGCGGCCGAGCTCCTGTTCCCGGCCTCCCTGGTACCGGCATCCCTGGTACCGGCCTCGGCGGGCGCCGCCGCCGCTCCTATCGGCGCCGCTCGTATCGGCGCCGGCCCTGGAGCGCTGGCGCCGAGCTCACCGGAGTGCGTCGCCAACCGGGCGGCGGGGACGGTCCATTTCGCCTCGCCGTTCGGCTATGACGCCTCGGCCGGGATCATCGACGTCTACGCGGCCGGGAAGCTCGGGTACTTCGCCGACCTCTGTCTCGACGTCGATTTCGTCGCCGTCCCGACCAGCGCGTCGCCCTATGCGCTCGTCTCGGCCGATGCCGCCCAGATAACCGGCGAGGGCAGCGCCGCCGACGCCATGGTCCAGGAGGCGGACGGGTCAGACTTCATCGGGATCTCCACCTACGGGGACACCTCCGACTACGCCTTATTGACCCGAGCGGGGATAACCAGGCTCTCGCAGCTCGAAGGCAAGGCTCTCGGCTACCACACCGTGCTCCCGGTCGTGCTCAGCGAGATGCTCGTGAAGGCGGGCGTCGACATATCCAAGGTCCATTTGGTCGACGACCAGACCTATGACCCCTTGCTGCTCGTCCATGGCAATTTCGATGCCCTGCAGGCATACCAGTCGAACGAACCGATCACGCTGCGGGCCGACCACTACCAGTTCAGGATGTGGACGCCGGCCCAGTTCGGGATCCCGGGCACGTTCAATGTCCAGGTGGTCAACCGCAAGTTCCTGGCCGCCCACCGTACTGCCGTGGCCGATTTCCTGCGGGCCTCGTTCCGGGCCTTTACCTACTGCACCGTGCACGCCGCCACCTGCGTCGGGTACCTGGCGGCGGCCCAAGGACCGACCTTCGACGTCGCCCATGCCGAAGCGGAGTGGAAGATCGAGAGCACCCTCGCCATCGACCACCACCTCGCTGGCCGAGGCGTAGGTGTGCAGACCTTGGATGAGTGGGCCCCGGAGGCGAAAGCCGTGGCCCAGTACAAGTTGGTGCCAAAGCCGGTCGACGTGGCCACGAGCGAGGACACCTCGTTGGCGAGCTCGCTGTACCGGGGCACGACGCTTATCTGGCCTTAGCCAAGGCTCTAGTGGAGCTGGCGGTAGACGCCGTCAGCGCCCGAAGCCAGGGCGGCCACGACGAGCGCGACCATGAAGACGGCGAAGAGAAAGTCCGCCTTGCGGGTCACCAGGGCGTAGATGCCGAGGATCTGGGCCAGCACCAACAACGCACCGGCGATGTAGAACGGGGTCAAAGCCCCCCCCGCCCCTGGGCTGCGTCACGGTCCCGGGGGCGCGCCGGGCCACCGGGCCCCCGGCCCCCGGGCCGCACCGGACCGCTAGGCATGGGAAGCATTGGGCGAAGGCTAATGGGGATCCCGGCCTTCAGACAATGTCCGTGCCCTCGAACATCTGGTGGGGGCGAACATCTGTTTGGTTGGGTACTATACGACCATGAGCGCACTTCAGCTCGGCCTCTTCGCGACGGGCGAAACGACCGTCGCCCCCGAGGCCACCATCGAGCGGACCAACCTCGGAGCGGGCGCCTGGGTGGAGGTGCGCCGGGGATGGCTGCGAGGCGCCGACACGCTGTGCCAGGCGCTCGTCACTGGGGTCCCCTGGCGTCACCAGCGGCGCTGGATGTACGAGCGCTTGGTCGACGAGCCTCGCCTCAGTTGCTGGTACGGCCGGGACAGCGAGCTCCCCGACCCGGCGCTCGAGATGGCGGGGGAGGGCCTGGAAAGGCTCTATGCCGTCCCCCTGGCCGGCCCCGGGCTCAACTACTACCGGGACGGGCGCGACAGTGTGGCTTTTCACGCCGACCGGGAGCTCAAGTACTAATCGTTCCGCCAAGACGTTGGGCAATATCCTCTGGCGGCAAGTCGCGATGGTAGCCGAAGAATTTTTCCTTGATGCGCTGCCAAGTATCCCAGTTCTCAAGCAGCGGATGCGGCGGCTGGTACTTC
>JBKQUU010000293.1:0-33447 GCA_052325485.1 Acidimicrobiales bacterium
CTCACCATCGAGTGGCAGGGCCTCACCCCTTACCACGGTTACACCATGCCCGACGCGGTGACCGCCGCCGGGGGAGGGCCGGCCTACGCCGAAGTCATGAGCCGTTCGGCCGCGCTCTATGAGGCGCTCGGGGAGTATTTCGGCCCGACAGTTGCCGCCTACGCCGTCACCCTGGCCCACCGGGTGCGCTACAGCGTCCAGTTGAACGCCCGCGCCGCCATGCACATGCTGGAACTCCGCACTACCCCCCAGGGCCATCCCGAGTACCGGGACGTCTGCCAGCAGATGCACCGCTTGATAGCGGACAAAGCGGGCCACGGTGCCCTGGCCGAAATGATGCGGTTCGTGGACCACTCGGCCCCAGAGGGCGAGCCCGAGCTCGGCCTGGGGCGCTTGCCAGGCGAGCGGCGGGCCGAGGCCCGCCGGCAGAGCAGCGCCCGTCACGTCTGAGGACCTTGGTCCCAAAGCTAGGAATTCTCGCGACCCGCTGAGCAGCCGCTACGCGAAAAAGAGCAGCTAGACAGCGAATTATGCTGGTTGCCCGCCGACGCCCGACGCGTCAGTATGGTCCCGAGGTCTGCAGGGGCAAGTTCCCTGCAGCGCTCGGGCAGGAGGCCCGGGGAGCCAAGTAGACAACGACTTCAGCACTGCTGTGGGTTTCGTTCCAGAGCGTGCGTTGGCGGCACCAAAGGCCCCCGGGTCACCCTGCGCGCCGAGTTCGTCCCCGTTCCGGGCTGAGGTGGTGGGCTTCCCCGGCGGCCGACTGGTGCCCGAGCCGGGGTTCGCTTAGCATGCCCGCCGCCGCTAAAGCGCGGCACGTGCCATCCTGTGTGCTTGACCGTGCTTGCTGAAGGAAACCTGCCCATGCCTGACGATGATTTCGACGACCAGCTACTCGACGATGGGCCGGCTTTGCCGGAAGACATTGACGAAGAAGACCTAGACCTCGAGGCCGACGAGATAGGCGAAGAGGACCTCGACGACGACGGGGACCTGGACGTCGTTGAGGTCGACGAAGGCGAAGTCGAGGGGGTCGATGTCGAGGGGGACACCCTCCTGACCGCGGACGACGAGGAGGACTACGAGGACGAGGACGAGGAAAACGGGGACGACGTGGAGGCCAGCCTGGACGTCATCTTGAAGTCGCGCCTCGTCGTGTCCGGCGACGACGACGATGAGGACGAAGAAGACGAGGAAGAGGAGGAGGCCGAGGGCGACGAAAGGGGCGACACCGCCACCCGCGTGTTGCCGAAGCAACCGGGCGAGTTCGTCTGCCAGTCGTGCTTCCTCGTCAAGCACCAGAGCCAGCTGGCCGACAAGGAACGCCAGCTCTGCCGCGACTGCGTTTGAGCGTCGCCTCGGCGGGCGGGCGTCCCTGCTAGGCAGCGCTTGGTGCCGCCTCGACAAAGCTCCGGCGGGGCTAGCTTAGGGGCTATGACCCAGCCTCCCCCCCCAAAGTCGCCAGCTGAGCGCGTGCTCGACCTGGCCGTTTACGGGCCTTTGGGCTTGGCCCTCAGCATCGCCGAGGCCATGCCCGCCATGGCTCGCAAGGGTCGGTCCCGGCTGGCCCCTCAGGTGGGACTGGCGCGCACCGTCGGGCAACTGGCTGTTCAGCAGGGCTACCGCCAACTGCGGGGCATGGCCACCTCCGGGCCCACCATCCCGTTCCTGTGGCGGGGGCCGGCGACCGGGAACGGGGCTGGCGGTCCCCATGCCGCCGCTTCGCCTGCCTCCGCCCGCCATCCCCACGTCGCCACCCCCGCGCCCCGGGCCAGGGCCGCCTCGCGACCGGGAACGGTCCCCACGGTGCCCGCCGCCCGGGCGGGGAGGGCCCCGCACGTGACCGAACTCGCCATCCCGAGCTATGACTCGCTTTCGGCTACTCAGGTCGTCCAGCGCTTGGCCGGGTTGTCCCACGACGAGGTGGCCGCTCTCCGCGCCTACGAGGCGGCTACGAGGGGGCGTCGGACCATACTGAGCCGCGCCGATCAGCTCCTGGGGTGACTCCTGAGCCTCCTGAGGCGCCGTCCGGCCCGCTCGGAGTCCGGCCCGCCGGCCCGGACGATGTCGTCCGCCTGGTCGAGCTATATGAGACAGCGGTGTCAGAGCTGGGTGCCATGCGGGGCGGGCGCGTCCTGCTAGGCCTTAACGGCCGCAGCCGACCTTTGGCCGCCTCCTTCAGCTGCCAGGTACAGGGCCCGGGCGGGCCACTAGTGGTCGGAACGGTGGGGGGCGAGGTCGTCGGCTACGGCAGCTGCACTACCCGTCTGCTCCCTGGCCCGGAACTTCTGGGGGTGGTCGAAGAACTGTACGTGGCTCCTCACGCCCGCCGCGCCGGCGTCGGCCTCGCCATCGCCGAGTCGCTGATGTCCTGGTGCCGTTCGCAAGGCTGCGCGGGAGTCGACGCCAGCGCCCTGCCCGGGAACCGGGCGGTAAAAAGCTTCTTCGAGGCCAATGGGTTCACGGCCCGGTTGCTGGTGATGCACCGGCCGCTGACCTAGTGCCCTGTCTGGGCTGGGGAGGCAACGCGGAGGGGGGCACCCTAGGGGAGCGGTGCCGGCGCCGCTCAGTCGAGGGCGCGCAGCGCTATGGGTGGCTCGGTCACGTCGGCCGTGCCATTTTCGACTACCTCGGGCTCGGTGACCTCGACCTCGCTGACCTCCGCCTCGGCAGCAGGCTCTGCGGTGACCTCGGCCTCGGCAGCGGGCTCTGCTGCGACGTCGGCAGTCGGCTCGGCCGCAACCTCCCCAGGCGCGCCGACGCTCAGCTCAGCCGGAGCGGCCTCGGGCACCGCCGCGGCTGAATGAGGCGACGCCGCTCTTGGGGCACGAGCGGGGGCGCCGGCCGGCCTGGCCGGCGGGCGGGCGGGCCGGGCCGACCTGGTGGTATGGCGAGGGGGAGGCTTGATGGGAAGACCGGGCCGGGCCGGGCCCGGCGGGGGCGGCACGCTGATGCCGAGGAGCGGGGCTAGAGCCGGCACCCGACCGCATTGCTGGCGCGCCGTCTCCAGGAGCTCGGAGGAGGGGTCGTGGGGGAGGCCCTGTGGCTTGACGGTACGCCGGACGGGGCTCTCCACGACGGCCTGCAGGATGGCCAGCCATCGGTCCGGAGGTGTCTCGGACGCCAACGCTGTGCCGGCGGCGTCGCGCAGGCGGGTGGCGAGCTCGGCCGAGAACCGAGCGGCGGGGTCCGGGGGGTGGCTCGACAATCTCAGGGCGCGCACTATGTGCCCGTCGTCGAGGTTGCTGGCGACCTCGTTGGCCCAGGCGACCCGGTGCCCTTCCACCCGGTTCTCCAGCATCTCGCGCAGAGCGATCACCAGATCCCGGGAGGCTTCGTCGCGGGCGACGTCCGACCCGTTGACCAACGAGCGGAGGTCGCGCATCACGAGGTCGTCGCCGGCTTTGACCGCCGCCTCGGCACGGTCTCGCCACTCGGCCGCCTTTACCTTGGACACGAGGGACTCGGCCAGGGCCAGCACTCCTTCGGTGCTCGGCTCGGGGCGTCCCTCCTCCCGGGCCTTCTCCCGCTCGAAATGCAGCGCGGTGCGAACGGCGGGGATGCCGCCCCTCAGGAGCTGCTGCGCAATGGGGCGCTGCTCGGCCGGCAGGCCCTCCAGCATGGCGTTGCGGTGAGTATTGCCGGGACTGAGGCGCCGCTGTCGGGGCGCCGACGTACCACGGCCTTCACCCTCGCCATCCATGTGCCGGCCCGTTTCCGTCCCCGGCCGTCCCCCCGCTCGCCCGGGCCCGCCTCGCCCTGGCCCGGTAGTGGGCCGCGAGGAGCGAGCAGGAGCGCCGGTGCGCTCAGGACGGTCGGCGCGCTCGGGACGTCCGGCGCGATCTGGGTGTTCGGTCCGGTCGGCGCGGTCGGGAGGACCACCTCGCTCGGGCCGGTCTGGCCGCTCTGGGCGGTCCTTACGTTCGGCTCGATCAGGACGCGGCTCATGGCCCGTGCCGTCGCCGGCGGGACGCGGGACCGAGGGGCGCGGGCCTCGGCCATTGCCGTTGCCATTTACCCTCGGGCCGTCGGAGCCGGGGAGGGGGCCCCTGGTGCCGCGATCGGTGGACCGACCTGGCTGGCCGCTGGAGGGCCCGGACGGACGCCGGCGCTCAGCACCTCGATCGGTGCCGCGGTCAAAGCCGCTGCGTCCCCGATTGCCCGTCAGTTGCGTAGTGACGGCGGCCACCGGCGGAGGTTCGATTAATTCGATGCGGTTGGGGTCGGCTTCAGGGCGGGCCCGAGGAGCTTCGACCGAGATCACGGTGATGCCGTCGATACCGAACTCCGCCTCGGCCCGGACGACATCTCCGGCTTTGGCGCCGTTATAGAGCAGGCCAGCATCGAGGGCGCCTCTCGGGTTGAGAGCGCCCGCCGCCCGCCAGGCCCAAGTGCCATCGGGCCGCGCGCTTGTTAGCTCTATCTCTATGCGGCGAGCCACGGCACCAAAGTACAACTTCCGGGGGGGAGCGCAAATCACGAGCCCCGCACCAGCGGAAATGGTATTTTGTCACAGTGACGAAACGAAAGGCCTGTGCCTGGTGCGGGGGGGCTATCGAAAAATCGGGCGGGCCTGGCCGGCCGCGCCAGTACTGCCGCCGCAGTTGTCGCCAACGGGACTTCGAGGCGCGCAAACGCGCCCGGGAGCTGGGGCTGGCCGAGTCCGACCTGATCGTGGCGCGCCGAGCAATGGAGAGGTTGGACGACCTACTGTTCGTCCTGGGCTGCGCCATCGCCGACGTCGAGGGGGACCTGGCCCTCGACAGTTCGCCCGAACAGCTCAAGCGCAGCTTGGACTGGCTATTGGAATCGGCCCGCCCCCTGTTGGGAGCCAGCGACCGCCTGCGGGGAGCGTCTTAAGGCCGGCCCGGTAGCCCGTAAGGCAGGCCCGGCATTTCGGCTTCGATGACGACCAGCCGGTTGTACTTGGCCACCCGCTCGCCCCGGGCGGGAGCGCCCGTCTTCAGCTGACCGGCGCCGCTGGCCACGGCCAGGTCGGCGATAAAGCTGTCGGTCGTCTCACCCGAACGGTGGGAAATGAACTGGGCGTAGCCGGCGGCCCGGCAGACGGCGATGGCCTCGAGGGTCTCGCTGACCGTGCCGATCTGGTTCAGCTTTATGAGAGCCGAATTGGCCACGTGGCGCTCGATGCCCTCGCGGATTATGGCCGGGTTGGTCACGAACAGGTCGTCGCCGACCAGCTGGACATGTTGGCCCAGACGGGCGGTCAGCCTTTCCCATCCGTCCCAGTCGTCTTCCCCGAGGCCGTCTTCTATCAACCAGATCGGGTATTTGTTGGTGAGCTCCTGGTAACGGTCGATCAGCTGGTCGGTGGTCAGGCGCACGCCGGGGGAGTAGCGGTAGCTCCCGTCGCTCTCCCGCATCTCGGACGAGGCAGGGTCGAGAGCGATGGCGATGCCGTCGCGCCCGGGCTTGTAACCGGCGGCGGTGATCGCCTGTACCAGCAGGTCGAGGACTTCTTCGGGCGTGCCCAGGTTGGGGGCGAAGCCACCCTCGTCACCCAGTCCCGTCGAGTGCCCGGCGGCGTGCAGCAGACCGCGCAGTGCCTGGTAGACCTCGGCGCCGGCCCGCAGGGCCTCGGCGAAGTTGGGTGCCCCCAGCGGGGCGAGCATGAACTCCTGAAGCTCGAGGGGGTTCTGGGCGTGGGCGCCGCCGTTGACGACGTTGAAGTGGGGGACGGGCAGCCGCAGCAGGCTCTCGTCGGTGGCGAGCCAGCGGTAGAGAGGCTTGGCGTCGGCCAGGGCCATGGCCCGGGCGGCGGCCATCGACACGCCGACGGTGGCGTTGGCCCCGAGGCGGCTCTTGGTCTCCGTCCCGTCCAGCTCGATGACGGCCCGGTCCAGCTCCTCGAGGCTTTTCCAGGCGTGGCCGGCCAGGAGCTTGTTGATCTCGCCATTGACGTTGGCGACGGCCTTGGTCACACCGGCACCCTTGTAGCGCTTGGGATCCCCGTCCCTCAGCTCGACGGCCTCGCGCGTGCCCGTGGAGGCGCCCGAGGGCACGCCAGCCACGGCCCGTGGCCCGGAGGCCAGCTCTAGGGAGACTTCGAGGGTCGGTCGGCCCCGGGAGTCGAGGATCTCGATGGCGTGGACGTTGGTGACCTCGTAAACCATGGCGCGTGCCTCACTTTCAGGTTGGTTGGGCGCGATGCAACAAAGGGAGGGGGTGCGGTGCAGCGCCCGCACCTTCTACTAGACCCTAGCCCGGCCTGTCCCGGGCGACCCAAGGTCGAAGGTCACAACGCCCGCGCCGCTCAGCTCGATGGCGGCGGCGGGGCGTGCGTCCCCGTCAGATGGCGCGGGTGAACAACAGTACGGCGACCACCGCGGCCAGCACTCCCAGGAGCAAGAGGGCCAGGACGCCCTTCACCGCCTTGGTGGCGAGCTTCGTCCCCGCCCCGGCCAGTAGGGCGACGGCGACGACGGCGAGGACGATGCCGGCCAGGTCGTGCTTGGTGATGGTGGCGATCAGGCCGGAGGGGGACAAGGGGTGCATGGGGCCGTCCTTCGAACGCGGAGTTGGTACCTTCAGGCAGGCAGGCACGGACCGAGTGCCCTCATGGAATGTAGCGCTCCGGGTGCTGAGAGAGGTGGCTTTAGGCCTCGCCACCTGCGCTTTCCCTTGTCCCGAGCACCCTCGAGGGGGGCGATTTGGGAGGGGTATTCCCGCCAGGAAAACGGGACCGGCCCCTCAAGTGAGAGGGGCCAGCCGCCGATTGATCATTGGGCTCGGGCGCGTGTCAGCGCTTACCCGAGACCTATTGGATGCCATTAGGACTCAACTAGCCTCAAAGCCTCTCACGTGCCACCCCCTTTCAAGCGCCGGGCCGAAAACCGCCCGCGGGAAGACAATGAAGTGCGGTTGGCCATCGACCGCCGTCGTGGGAGCGGGGACTCGCCCGGTTCGCATATTTCCGATTCTGCCGCATTTGCAGTGACCGCGCCAGATCCATTACCACCGGGAAGTTCACCTGGCCCCCGCCACTGGGGTGCGCTACAGGCTGGGCTCCCTAAAGCCGACATCTCGGATGGCTAATGCCGTTTCCGAAAGGCCACGCGGAGTGAGCAAGGACGCTAGCGAACGCGCCAAACCGACTGGACAAAATGCCCAGACGTCGTTGGGTCGCGCCATCGTGGCTGCCGCGGTCCTGGTAGGCCTTACTGTTCTGGTGTACTGGCGCTACTTGTCAGTGATCGCGCCGACGGAGTTGGTGGTCAAGCACGGCGGCCGCTATTGGTGGGCGCTGTGGCCTCTGGTGGGTCTCGGGATCTGGGCGAGCTTCGTCCGCCCGGTGGCAGTGCGCACCCGGAAGATGAACCTTTTCATCAGCCTTTCAGAACTACCCGTCCTGGGCGGGATCGTCTTCTTGCGCCCCGGCCTCACCCTGGTGGCCCTGTGCCTGGGCCAGCTGGTGCCGAACCTTCAGGCCAGGCGCAAGCCGGCGAAGATACTTGCGAATTGCTCGGTGTACTTGCTGTGCCTGAGCCTTGGCATTCTCATTTACCACCACTTGCTAGGAAAGGTATCCCCGGTCGGCGTTCAGGGGTGGCTCGTGAGCATGGCCGTCGTGGCCTTTATCGCCCTGTCGGACCTGGTCCTAGTGGTGGTAATCATGGGCCTTTTGGACAAACGGTGGCGGAAACCACCGCTGGTCGCGATGTTGGTGCAGGCGGGCGCCTATATAGCCCTTTGCACCGCCGGTGGGCTGGTGGCGGTGTCGCTCGTGTGGGTCAACATCTGGGGCATCGCCCTCATCATCGGCATCTTCATCGGCGCCAACCGGGCGTACCAGGCCACGGTGTCCTCGGGACAGCGCTACGCCAACCTGGAGAAGCTCTACGACTTCACCAGGCACCTGAGCGCGCTCTCAGACGGCGGCGACGTCATGTTCACTGTCCTGGAGGAGGCCCGCTCGCTCCTCAATGCGAGCCGGGCAGAGCTGGTGGTACCCCTGGACGCGCCTTTGGACGGCCTGGTCCTGCGCTGCTCATTGGAGGGCGACGGAGAACCAGGGTTCGAAAAGGGCGTGCCCCTTTCGAGCTTCGACACCCTAGTAGGGATGCGAGGTCCGCAACTCCTCGACGCCCGTTCCAACGACCAGGTACTAAGTACCTCGATGAAGAAAAGAGGCCTGACCGAGGCCCTGGTGGCGCCGTTGCAGCGGGAGGAGCCCAAGGCCGGCTACCTGCTGGTGGCCAACAGGCCCTTCCAGCACGAGGGCTTCTCCCAGGCTGACCTGCGGTTTTTCGAAACATTAGCGGCCAATGCAGGCGTGGCCCTGCGCTCCAGCCAGTTGTTGGAACAGCTCCGGCGCGAAGTGGCGTTGCGTCAGCACCAGGCTCACCACGACACGCTGACCGGCTTGCCCAACTGGCTCTTCTTCACCGAGCGCCTGGACGCGGCGTTGAAATCGAACGCTGAGGACCGGGTCGCCGTCATGTTCATCGACCTGGACCGGTTCAGGGAGGTCAACGACACGCTCGGCCACGTCACCGGGGACGCCATCCTGCTCGAGGTGGCCAGCCGGCTGCGGCCGTTCGCCGGGGAAAAGAGCGTGGTGGCCCGCCTGGGCGGCGACGAGTTCTCGGTGCTGCTATGCGCGCCGGACGGGGTCTCGATCGAAGAGGCCAGTGAGCGGCTGTTGGGCGTCATCAAGCAACCTTTCGCCGTGAAAGGCCTCCTGCTCGACATCGGCGCCAGCATGGGCGTAGCCGTGGCCGCTCCCCATGACCGGTCGCGCGACGCCGCCAGCCTGATGCGCCATGCCGACGTTGCCATGTACGTGGCCAAGGAAGCCGGCGGGGGAGTCCGCTTCTACGACCCGGCCGAAGACCGCTCGGGCATGCGCAGCCTGACCTTGGCCACCGACCTGCGCCGGGCCATCGAGCAGGAGACGCTCGAGGTGTGGTACCAGCCCGTGGTCCAGATCGCCACGGGGGAGGTGCTCGGCTGCGAAGCCCTACTGCGCTGGACGCATGATGAGCACGGGCCGATCTCCCCCGTGGAGTTCATCCCCGTGGCCGAGACGGTCGGTCTTATCGACCCGCTGACGTGGTGGGTCTTGGACAGGGCACTGGCGCAGCTCCGGTCCTGGCGTGAGTTCATCCCTGCTCTTTTCGTGGCCGTCAACCTCTCGGCCCGCAGCCTCACGAGCAACCACGTGGCCGACAGGGTCGACGCCGCCCTGCGCCGGGCCAATATGCAGCCGTCGGCGCTCACGCTGGAACTGACGGAGTCGCACATGGACGTCGACCAGGTGACGTCGCAACGCACCATGTTCCGCCTGAAGGAGATCGGTGTGAGCCTCTCCATCGACGACTACGGGACCGGCTTCTCGTCGCTGACGCGCCTGAAGGACCTTCCCTTCAAGGAACTGAAGATCGACCGGTCGTTCGTGACGGGGATGATGCGCGACCGGGGCGACGAGGCCATCGTCCGCTCCACCATCGAGCTGGGCCGCAGCCTGGGCCGTAACGTGACCGCCGAGGGCGTCGAGGACGAGGCCACCTTGAACCTCCTGCACGACCTCGGCTGTCACGCCGCCCAGGGCTACTACCTGGCCCGGCCTCTGCCCGCCCGGGACTGCGAGGCGTGGCTCTTATCTCCCGTGCGCCTGCCCCGCAGCCTGGCTCCTGCCAATGGGCGCAACGGGTTCTCACCCATTACTAGCGAGGCCGTGTAGCCCTAACCCGGCCTCGCCTCGTGGACGGCCACGGTTGTTGGGCCCTCTCGCTCGGCGGCCCTTGTCTAGTCTCCCTTACGCTTCAGGAGAGCGACTTCCCCAGCGACAGGGAGCGGTGCATGGTACGAGCAGACGGGACCGGCGCAGACGGGACCGGCGCAGAGGCGTCCGGCGCAGAGGCGTCCGGCGCAGCCGGGGGACTGGGCCATGACCTGAGGGCGGCTCTTCAGCGGCTGAGCTCCCGTTTCTTCGCCGACGCACCGGCCGTCGAGACGGCCGAGAGCATCCCTGACGAGCACCTAAGGTTGTTGGCCGGGGCGGGGCTCTATGGGCTGTTCGCTCCCCAAGCCGAGGGAGGCCTCGGTCTCGGGTACCCGGGCATGTGCTCGGTGGTCGAGGAACTGTCCTCCGGCTGCCTGGCGTCGACGTTCGTCTGGGCCCAGCACTTTCGCTTCCTCGGGTCCATGCTCGACGGGGAGGCACCGGCGGCTTTGCGCGAGAAGTACCAACGCGGGGCCATAAGCGGAGAGATCAAGGGAGGGGTTGCCCTTACCGGGCTGTTGCCGGGCCCCCCCAAGCTGATGGCCCGGCCGGCGCCGGGAGGGTGGCTGCTGGAAGGCGAAGCGCCGTGGGTCAGCGGCTGGGGGATCGTCGACATTGTCGTCGTCCTGGCCCGCGGCCCCGGGGACACCGTCGTCACCCTGTTGCTCGACGCCAAGCCTCAGCCCGGTCTCTCCATCACCCCGCTCCGGTTGGTGGCGCTCAATGCCACCCGCACGGTCAGGGCACGATTCGGCGGCGTGTTCGTCCGCGCCGACATGGCCGTAGCCGAGCAGGACTACGAGACGGCACGCGTGCGGTCCGAGCGACTGCGGCTCAACGGCTCGTTCTCTCTCGGCCTGGTCCGGCGCTGTTGCTCGTTGATGGGCCCGTCGCCCTTCGACCAAGAGCTCGTCGACTGCCGGGCGGCCCTCGACGGCGCCGAGGAGGCGACGCTGCCCGCCGCTAGGGCGTGGGCCAGCGAGCTGGCGGCACGGGCCTCGGCCAGTTTGGTCGTGAGCCGGGGGAGCAGGTCGGCGTTGGTCGGCGACGTCGCTGAGCGGCTCAGCCGCGAGGCCACGTTCCTCCTGGTCTTCGGCAGCCGCCCCGCCATCAAGGACGCGTCGCTGGCCCGACTGAGCTCACGACGGCCCCCCTCGGTGCCACGTTAGTGACGGGGACGGCGCCGGCCGACGGGCGCGTCCGGTGAGCGGGCGCTCAATGAGCGGGTAGGCGGTAACCCCGGCAGCGCTTGCACCACCAGCGGTAGTTGAGCCGGCCTTTGCACCGGGGGCACCGGTAGACACCGACGCTCGCCAGTACAAAGTGGGCCGCCCAGACGCCCAGGCCCGTCCACTTGTACCACCGACTTACACGCATGTGATCTCCGTCCACGGCATGGCCGCTATCACCGTAGGGTGCCTGTGCTCCATACCGGGAGCCGCCCTAACAGGGTGTGTCCCCATTTCTAGGCGGCACGCCGGCTCCCCTTGACCGCCGGCACCGCCGGTTCTTGGCCCAACAACGGGCCGAGGTGACCGCCGGGAGGCCTTGAGGGGCCGCGCTTGGAGGAGGGACGACGTCACAGAGGCACGACCGGCTACGGGGCCCTTTACTTTACATAACGACCATTATCGGCGTTGGCCCACGAACCTTGGCTACCGGCACGCGCCGTTGTCGAGGACCGGTCCTTAGGGCGACGGGCGCCTCCGACGCCGGCAGGCCCCGCGCTCCGCGCCCCGAGCACGCGGGCCTAAGCCAACTGGCCCGGCTGAACGGCGGCCACCACGGGCCTTATCGGTTTACCAGGCGACCCTCTCCGTACCCATAGCTGCAGGGCCCGGCCTGAAATGGTCCACGGCGTCAGCCAAGCCTGACCGACTGGCTTGGTGCCAACCCCAGGCTTGTTCCGTCACTGTGACGAAAAGGGCCGTAGCCCACCCAACCGGCGGACGAGCGCCGACCTAGTAGTGCGGGCCACAGTTGAACGCCACCTGGACGGTCCCGTCCTTGCAGTCGTACGCGTAGTAGTTGCCAGTCCAGGCCGAGGCCCATTCGGACCCGGCGCCCTCCACGGTGGCCTGGCAAGCAAACCCATCGGCTGAGTAGGCCGTCCCCTTGGCCTTGTACGCGCTTATGCCGACCGCATCAGCCTGGGTGCAGTTCGCTCCATAAACGGCAATTTGGGCCTGGTAAGAGCCGCCAATGAACTCCTGGTACTCGCACTGCCCTTCGCCGAGCGGCGACGGGAGGAGCTTGTGGTCGGGCCCGTAATGGTCGGTGCCGCTAGAGGGACTGCCGCCTCCGCCTCCCGAGGTGACGACACCGACCCCACTACCGCTACCGCCGCCACTGCTCCCGCCGCCACTGCTCCCGCCGGTGGCACTACCGCCACTGCCGCTATAGCCATAGCGCGGGCCCCAGTTGAACGCCAGCTGGACGGTGCCGTCCTTGCAATCGTACGCGTAATAGGTGCCGGTCCAGGCCGAGGCCCGTTCGGAGCCGGCGCCCTCCGCGGCGGCCTGGCAAGCAAACCCATCGGCCGAGTAGGCGCGACCTTTGGCTTTGTACGCCCCTATACCGACCGCATCGGCCTGGGTGCAGTTCGCTCCATAAACGGCAATTTGGGCCTGGTAAGACTGGTCAACGAACTCCTGGTACGTGCACTGCCCGTCGCCGAGCGGAGATGGCCGGAGAGCGTGGCCGGGCCCGTAATGGTCTGTGCCGCTAGAGGGACTGCCGCCTCCGCCCCCCGAGGTAACGCCACCGCCCCCACTACCGCTACTACGGCTACTACTGCCACTACTCGCGCCCGTCCCCCTGCCGCCACTGCCGCTATAGCCATAGCGCGGGCCCCAGTTGAACGCCACCTGCGCCGCACCGGCCCGGCAATCGTAGATGTAATAAGTGCCAGTCCAGGCCGCGGCCCATTCGGACCCGGCACCTGCCCCCGTGGCCGTGCAGGCGAACCCGGCGGCGTGAAAGGCGGCGCCCCGGGACTGGAAGGCCCCGGTCCCGACGGCGTCGGCCGCCGCGCAAGAGGCGTCGGCGAGAGCAATTTGAGCCTGGTAGGAGTCATCGATGAACTCCTGGTACTGGCACTGCCCTGCACCGAGCGGCGACGGGAGGAGCTTGTGGTCGGGCCCGAAATGGTCCGTTCCCGGGTAACGAGAGGTGCCCCCGCCCGAGATGACCGGGTCCCCCGCCACAAGCACGGAGCTGCAAATGGTGCCACTGCCCGGCGCGCTGCCGGCCGCCACCGTGAGCGCGCACCACGACGCGCTTGTCGGTAGGTTGGCGTTCCAGACCTGCACGACGACCCTGTCGCCCGGGGTGACAACCCAGTTCAGTAGTTCATGGCCGTGGCCCTCGCGGTACTCACCGTAGGCAGGCCCGAACGAGCGGAACGTGATGGAGCTACTTGTCCATCTGGTGACGTTGCAGGTGACCACGTTGGGCGAGAACCTGAGAAATAGTCCCTCTCGGCCCGAGATCGGTCACGCGGAAGTGATTGCTGTCCCCGTTCGAGTAGGTGCCCCGGGTGCCAAAACAGGTGCCTGTTATCGTCACGTCGGGCGCCTGCCCCGGGCGGAACTTGCTTACATGGGTGATCCGAGGATGGCACGGGGCGGACACCGCGCCTGCCGCCCTGGCCGTTGTAAGCATGGCGGCAGAGCCAGCCGCGGGGACGAGGCCGAAAGCGAGCGCGAGAGGGGCGAGGAGGTGCCGGCCGAGCCGATGGGCCCGAAGCCTGGACCGACTGGGCCCGGGTCGTCGGCCAGTGAGCGAGGACGGCATATTTGCGTTCTCCTTTCGGTGCGCTCGCGTCGTTGTCACCAGTGGTTACGAAGCTCGGGCCGTCTCCCGCGGCTTGCCTGAATACTGGCAAAGGCGCGTCACACCAGCGTCACACCGTGGTCGAACTGCGTGCCCGCGGGAACGTCACCGTGAGAAACCTGGCGAGCACCCTCCCGCACGGGCGCTCGCCTTCTACGGCAGCGTGGTGCTGGTACGGTCCCCGAGGCACCGGCTGGCCTCCTTGGTCGACCAGGAGCAGGATGCCAAAGTGTTGTCGGAACCGCGGAGCTTGTCGGTGAGCGCCAAATACCCGCCGCCCCAGACCAAGGAGGTCCAATGCGAGCCCGCAGTCCCATCGGTCGAGTAAATGCCGTGCTCGTCGGGTTCGCCGTTGCCGCAGGCACCGGCGGCTTCGTCGTCTCTGCCGCCTCCGCTGGTCCGACAGCGCCACTGCCAGCGAGCGGCACCATTCAGGTTTACCTTGTGAACACTGCCCTCAACCCGGCCACCCCCAACACCGTGATCATTACCGGCGCGTTCTCCGATCACGGCAGTGGTAAGGGCGGGACCTGGCACTTGAGCAAGGGCACGATCAGCCTCGACGCTTCCAAGCTTAAAGCCGTCACCAGCTCTCCGAACTTCGGCACCTTCTACGCGGCCAGTTGCTCGTTCCGAGGCGTAGCCAAAGGCCCTGTCACCATTGTCAGCGGCACCGGCGCTTACGCGGGTATCACGGGCAGCTTGGTTGCCACTGAGACCGTGGCCGAACAGGGCTCGCTCTTAACCAACGGGAAATGCAACGAGGCTAACAACGCTCCCGCGGTTGCTCAGGCCCTGATCGTGACCGGCTCGGGGACCGTGGCGTTCAAGCCGCGGGCGTAATCAATAAGCGTGCAGGCACATGCGCGCCTCGACAAGCGCGGGCCACGCTCGGCCGGCGGTACCGCCGTCGGGCCGAGCGTGGCCCAGCAGACCAGACGGCTAGGAAATATGGATCTTGAGCGTCTTTACCTGGGTGACGAAGCCCGGGCCGGTCATGGTGGCGGTGGCGGTTATGGTGAGGGTCTTTCCTGCCCCCGGGACCGGGACACCCTGGAGCTGGAGGGAGGCCACGCTATTGACCACCGAGGCCACCGCCAGCTGCTTGGTGACCACGACTGGTGGCGCGTACGACGCCACCTTGTTCTGCCACGAGCCGACCAGCGTCACCGTTACATTGGGGTCGGTGAACGCCGTGCCGTTGGTACTGCGGACCACGGCCAAGAGCTTGCCTGTAGGCGCGAGCGTGATGCTGGGGGGCAGGTACAGCTGGGCGTCGGCGTTCAGTGTGACCTCACTGACCATCGTCCCGTACACGGTGTCGCCGCAGACGTTCCCCTGGCACGGGGGGTCGTAGGCGAACGTCAACAGCGAGCTGGTCGAACTGGCCAGGACAACCACGTGGTCGAGCTTCCACTGGACATCGGCGGTGCTGGTGCCGGCGTTGCTGTACACCGGCGCGGCCACGAGCTTGTCGTCCCACATGACATTGAAGGTCTTGCCCGTTGGCTCCCCGGGATAACCGGCACCGAACCACGACAGCTCGTAACTCAAGCCAGGGATGGTAGTGACGGCCTGGCTGATGCTGCCGGGGCCGTAGTAGTCCATCATTACCTCCTGGTTGGTGCCCGGAGGTGACACGACATAGCCCCGGCTATAGACCTGCACTCCGCCCTCGTAATCGGGGGGGCCAGCGCTGTTCTTCAGGTCGGGGTCGGTAACCGCGCCCACCGTCCAACCTGGGATGAAGGAAACCTTCTCCTTGTTGTACGTGTAGAAGCCGGGCGGCCGGTACCCGTAAGCGCTGAAGCCGAAGGGAAGGGCAAAGTTGCCATTGTTGAGCAGGTTTTTGACGGTAGGGACCGCCGTCGTGGACGGTGTGGTCGTCGTGGTGGTGGCGCCACTCACCGACGCGTTGAGGCCCGCGACCAGGCTGGACGCCGCCAGGCCGGCGATGCCGATCCTGACGCTCCACTGTCTTAACTTCAGCATCGTGAGCTCCTAACTATTCGCAGCAGGGCGGCACTCTGGCCGAGGACAATAACAATAGACGGCCAGGGCCCGAGGCTCAGCCGGACGGCACCGTCTCTTGGGCATTGCCGCTGAGGTAGCTGAGGTAATGGTCATGGTGGAGCATGGGCCAGGCCCCGGCTCCGTCGACCTCGGCCCCGCTCGAGCCCACCAGTTCGTAATGTTGCACCACTCCCTGGTCGTCCCGTCCGTAACCGGCCAGGGTGATGCCTACCCCTCCCCTAGGGTCGTCGGTCACTAGGGCGCAGATCTACGGGAGGATGGCGGCCGCGCTGGCCAGGACCACCACCAACGCCTGTGGGCGCCATCGCCTTCGCACCCCGCCCGGGCCCCGGTTCAAGGCGGCCCCGGCATGCATAGGACAAAAAGCATTTCCTAAGCGACGGGTGCCGTCAACCCACGGAGCGCCTGGGCCCGCGGGGCCCGGGCCCGGTCAGGGAAACCTAAGGGAGCTCCCCTATGGAAGGCCGGACGGACCTACGCGATGCTGTTGGTATGCGATTGCTAGGTACGCGTGTTATGCCCGCGCTCGTCGGTCGGCGCGGGAAGTACGTTGTCGCCCTGTTCTGGCTGGTCGTCCTGGCCACCTCGTTCTCGTTGGCAGGCAAGCTTATGGGGGCCGAAAAAAATGACTCCACGGCCTACCTGCCCGGTAGCGCCGAGTCGACCAAGGTCCTCAACGAAGAGGGAGCCTTCCTGGCCCCCAACACCTTCTCCGCCATCGTCGTGTTCCAGCGCCTCCCGGCGCTCAGTGTGGCCGACCGCGCCGCCATAGCCCAGGACGCCCGCGCCTTCGCCCGGGCCGAACCCCTGGGAGGCCCGGTCGTCGGCCCGTCCTGGTCCCGGGACGGCCAGGCCGCCCAGGTAGTCGTGCCCCTGGACCTCGGGCCCAACGGATGGGACCATGCCGCCGCCGCCGTCGACAAGCTCAAGCGCATCGCCGCCGGCTCGCCGGGCCTGACCGTGGACGTGACCGGGCCGGCGGGGAACGCCGCTGACTCGTCTAACGCCTTCAAGGGCATAGACGGCACCCTCTTGTACGCCGCTGCCGGCGTGGTCATATTCATCCTCCTGCTCACCTATCGGAGCCCGGTGCTCTGGTTCCTGCCCGTGCTCTCCGCCGGCATCGCCCTGACGACCGCGGAGGCCATCATCTACCTCTTCGCCACGCACGCCGGCCTGGTGGTCAACGCCGAAAGCGCCGGGATACTGACCGTGCTCGTTTTCGGCGCGGGTACCGACTACGCCCTCCTGCTGGTGGCCCGGTACCGGGAGGAACTGCGCCGCCACGCCGACCGCCACGAGGCCATGGCGGTGGCCTTGCGCCGGGCCGGGCCGGCCATCGTCGCCAGTGCTAGCACGGTCATCGCCGGCCTGCTCTGCCTTCTCGCCGCCGAGACCAACTCCACCAAGGGGCTGGGCCCCGTCGCCGCTATCGGCGTGGTCGTGGCCCTGGCCGCCATGCTCACCCTCCTACCGGCGCTGCTCGTGATCGCCGGCCGCTGGATCTTCTGGCCCACCCGGCCGACGTTGGGCTCGCCCGAGCCGACGGCGGCGGGCGTGTGGGCGCGCGTCGGCTCCGGCATTAGCCGCCACCCCCGCCGGGTTTGGGTGGGCACCGTCGTGGCCCTGGGGGCGCTGGCCGTCGGCATCGTCGGCCTCCACGCCGACGGCCTGACCGAGAAGCAATCGTTCACGACCCAGGTCCCCTCCGTGACCGGGGAGGAAGTCCTGGCCCGCCACTTCCCCGCCGGCGCCGGCAGCCCGGTCGTGGTCATCGCCAACGCCGATAAGACCGGCCAGGTCCAGGCCGCCCTCGCGGCCACCCCCGGTATCGTCGCCGTCGCGCCCCCGGTGGCCAAGAACGGCTTGGTCTACCTGCAGGGCACTATGTCGTACAACCCTGACAGCGCCCCGGCCTACGCCACCGTCGAACGCGTCCGCGACGCCGTTCACCCCATCCCCGGAGCCGACGCGAAGGTGGGCGGGGACAGCGCCGTCAACCTGGACGTCGAGAACGCCGCCCGCCACGACCGGGACATCATCATCCCGGTCATCCTGGTGGTGGTGTTCGCCATCCTGGCCCTGCTGTTGCGGGCCCTGCTCGCCCCGCTCGTGCTGGTCGCCACGGTGGGGCTGTCCTTTGCCGCCGCCCTGGGGGTGAGCGCTCAGGTCTTCGCCCACGTCTTCGGCGTCGGTGCCTCGGACAGCGCCTTGCCACTGTTCGTGTTCGTGTTCCTGGTGGCCCTGGGCATCGATTACAACATCTTCCTGATGACCCGGGTACGCGAGGAGACCCACACCCAGGGCACCCGCAACGGCGCCCTGACCGCTCTGGCCGCTACCGGCGGCGTGATCACCTCCGCCGGCCTCGTCCTGGCCGGGACGTTCGCCGTGCTGGGCACGTTGCCGGTGACGGCCTTCGCCCAGATCGGTTTCGCGGTGGCCTTCGGCGTCCTGCTCGACACGCTCGTGGTGCGTTCCATCCTGGTCACGGCGCTCAACCTGGACCTGGGCGACCGGATCTGGTGGCCGAGCCGGCCCCCCGTCCGCCCGGCCGCGCCGGTCCCCCCAGCCACCGTCGAGGTCCTGGTGAGCACGCCCTGAGATCCCGGCAAAATACACAGGGTTGCCCCTCTTGATGCCCACAGGCACGCCGGCTTACGGTCGGTACGGTACGGGACTAGGGCATGAAAGGCGGTGCCATGAGCTACGAGGTCACGCTGAAGCCGGACCTGACCGAAGTCGTCGAGGGGGCCGACGCCTATGTCCAAGAAGGGCCCCTCACTACCTTCTTCCAGGGCCGGGACGGCCGCGCCGTGCTCGACTGCTGGGCCAGGCGCCTGGCCAGTTTCCGCACGGCTGACATCGTCTGTATCCGCTGGGCCGCGCCGGCGGACGTGCCCAACTGCCTGCCCGGAGCCTTGCGCTGGGCCGTGTGAACAAGGCGCGGCCAAGGCCGGTGCCAACCCGCATGAAAGCCCGCGCTGGCGGCGAAATGGTACGTTCGCTTGGGACCGAAATGACGCGACGAACAGACCGGCTGCGCCGGCCAAAGCTCAAGGCTTTGTTGGGCCTGCCACTGGTGGCCGTTCTCGCCGGGCTGGGCTTGAGCCCGGTGCCTGTCGCCAGCGCTCAGCTCAGTGGCGCCGGGCACGTGGTGAGCGGCGATTGGCTCGGGGAGGTCAACTATTACCGCCTGGCCGCCGGGCTGGCGCCCGTCGCGAACGTGAGCGCCTGGGACCAGGGGATCCGCAGTCATCTCGTGTACTTGGCCAAAACTCCGGCCAGCTATTTGAGCGGCGCATACGCCAGCTTGCACACCGAGAACCCCGCGAGCCCTTACTACACGGCCGCCGGCGCCAAGGAGGCGGCTTCCAGCAACCTGTTCTACGGCGAAGTCGGCTTCTCGCCCCGGGATTTCATAGACGGCTGGTTGAGCGCCCCGTTCCATGCCGTGGGCATTCTCCGGCCCCAGCTCAAATTGGTGGCCTTCGCCTATAGCACTGGCACCGGTGACGCCGGTCTCGACGTCATCAGTGGCCTCGACTACGCCGAGGCGATGCCCAAGGCCCCCGTCCTGTTCCCCGGGCCCGGTGCCCCGACCAATTTGTCCCTGTTCCGGGGCGAGAGCCCGGACCCGTTGCAAACATGCGGCTGGCAGGACCTCACCGAGGCCGTGGGCCTGCCGCTGGTGATGCTGTTGCCCTCGCCGCCGCCCGTCGGGCTCACGGCCCGGCTGGCCCGCCCCGGCGGCGTGATCGAGACCAATGCCAACGGTGGGCTTTGCATAGTCGACAGCCACACCTTCGTGCCCTCCGACGGCGTCTTCGGCTCGACGGGCCTCGACATCCTGAAAGGCGACAACGCCGTTTTCCTGGTGCCTCGGGCACCGCTCACACCCGGCAACTACGTCGTCTCGGTGCACCAGCCCGGGCGCCCTGAGATCACGTGGCAGTTCAGGAACACCGAGCCCGTAAAGCTAGGAGCGTTTTCCGGTAGCCACCAGTCTGTCCTGGCCGGCGACCTCTTTACCATGCCCCTAGAGGCGTTGCTCACCGACACCAACGGGCACATGGGAGGCCCGCTCGACCGGGCCCGCGTCTTTTTCACGGTCACCTCCGGCCACGCCTATTTTCCCGGTAAATCGACCAAGGTCATGGTCACGACCGACGCCGACGGTGTCGCTCTGGCGCCGGCACTGCGAGCCGGCGACGTGGCCGGTCCGGTCACCGTCACGGCCACCAGCCCCGATATCGCGGCCAGGACCACCTACAACCTGGTCGTGCGCGCCGGCTGACCCGGCCGCTTTACGGGCCGCCTCTAGCTGGCCCCGCAGGCCTATCATTCTTCCATGTCGGACGGCGGGTTCACCGTTGACACCGATGCCGGGGCCATCTGCGGTTCGGTGAGCGGCGACGGGCCTGAGTTGCTCCTGCTCCATGGTGGCCCGGGGCTTTCCGACTACACCGAGCTCCTCGACGGCGAGACGCGCGACTGGCGTACGGTCCGCTACCAGCAGCGCGGGCTGGCCCCTTCCGCGGTCGAAGGTCCGTTCGACGTCGACCGGCACGTGGCTGACGCTGTGGCCGTGCTCGAAGCCGTGGTGGTCGATAAAGCCGTGCTGCTCGGGCACTCCTGGGGGGCTCATCTGGCGCTGCAGTTGGCGCTTACGCACCCCGAACGCGTGCTGGCCGTCGTAGCCGTCGACGGGCTCGGTCCCACCGGGGACGGGGGCGCCCTGGCCTTCGGCGCTGAACTACGCCGGCGCTTGGGCCCGGAGAGCCTGGAACGGCTGGCCGAGATCGACCGGCGGCCGCCCGGACAAGAGGTGACCGACGCGGAGGCGCTGGAGTCGTTGGCACTGCTTTGGCCCGCTTACTTCGCCGACCCGTCGACGGCACCGCCGCTGCCCGCCGACCTGCGCCTGTCGGCCCGGTGTTCCTCGGCGACCTTCGAGTCCGTACTGGGACAGCTCGCTGACGCCAACTTCGCCCACCGGCTGGAGAAGTTAGAAGTGCCCGTCATGACGGTGATCGGCGAGCTGAGCCCGATGCCGGCCAGCGTCGGCGAGCAAATGAGCGCGCTCCTGCCTCGGGGCGAGCTCGTCGTGGTCCCCAGGGCCGGCCACTTGCCGTGGCACGAACAGCCTGGGTGCATCGCCGATGTCTTGGCCACCCTCAAGTCTTCGGTCGTACAGCGCCCCGCCGTTTAGCTGTTCACCAGCTGTTCACGAGTACAGACGGCCCCCGCCGCGCCGCCCCAGCCCCGTACTGGCCCAGCCACCGGTCCCGGCGGTCAGCGGGCCTGGGCCGCCAGGCGTAAGCCCAGAGCTACGAGCACCGCACCGGTGAACCTCTCCATCCTCCGCTGGAACCGGGGCTGGAGCAAGGAGCGGGCACGGTGGACGGCGACGGCCAGCGTCGAGTACCAGACCACGTCAAAAGCGACGATGGCGGCCGCCATGGCCAACGCGTACGGCAACGGGTCAGCGTGCGGTCGCAGGAACTGGGGGAAGACGGCCACGAAGAACACCGCCAGTTTGGGGTTGGAGACGCTGGTGGCCAGCCCGGAGCGCCAACCGGCCACCCTACGGACGACGGTCGGCCGGTCTTCGTGGGGCCCTCGGCGCAATAACGACCGTAGGCCCAGGATTATGAGCACCCCGGCACCGCCCACCCGGAGGACGGTATAAGCGACCTCGGACGCCAGGACCAGAGACGAGACCCCCACGGCGGACAGGCCCCCCCACAGCAGGACGCCGATGCTGTTCCCGAAGATGGCGCTCAAGGCGGCGCGCCGTCCGTCGCGGGCCGCCACCCGCACGATGGTCGCCGTGGCCGGGCCGGGCGTGAGCGTGACGAGCAGGGCGACCACCAGGAACTCCGGTAGCGAGCGCACGGGCTCAGGTTAGCCTCCGCCTCTGTGACCATTGACCCGGTAGCCGAAGGGCTTTGAGCGGTTAGTTCGTCGCCTGGAGCGGACGCTCTGGAACACTGGTCCCGTGCCTGATCATCGGGAACCACGCGGTAACGGAGAGCACGGCCGGTCCCATCTGCCCACGCCTGATGCCGACATCCGCTACCTGGTTGTGGCATTGGCACTGATCAGTGCCTTCGTGATCGGTGAGGTCGTCGCCGCAGTCCTAGGCAGTTCCTTGGCCCTCTTCGCCGATGCCGGGCACATGTTGACCGATGTCGCCGCCCTCGCCATGAGCACATGGGCCGTACGTCTGGCCGTCACGCCCGCCCGGGGGAAGTGGACGTACGGCTTGAAACGGACGGAGATCCTCTCAGCGGCAGTGAACGGGGTAACCCTGGTGGCGATCGCCGTCCTGATCGCCGTCGAGGCCGTTCAGCGCCTGATCGCTCCAAAGCATGTCCTTGGGGGCCTCGTCCTGGCGGTCGCGCTGGTCGGAGCGGTGATCAACGTCTTCGCTGCTTGGGCCCTGGCCAAGGCCGACCACCGCAGCCTCAACGTCCGGGGTGCGTACGTGCACGTCCTGACCGACCTTTACGCCTTCATCGGGACGGCGATGGCTGGGCTTGTGATCGTGCTGACCGGTTGGGACCGAGCTGACCCCGTGGCGTCGCTCCTCGTGGCCGCCCTTATGGCCCGGACGGCGTGGGGCCTGCTCCGTGACGCGGGCAAGATCCTCCTCCAGGCGGCCCCCGACGACCTCGACCTCAGCTACGTTCGCGCTCACCTCGTCGAGGTGCCGCACGTGCTTGATGTCCATGACCTTCACGCCTGGACGGTTACCTCTGGCTCGGCCACGTTGGCTGCCCATGTCGTCGTGGAGGACCATTGCTTCGACACCGGCCACGCGCCGCAGGTGCTCGATGCCCTTCAGGCGTGCCTGGCAGAACATTTCGGCCTCGCCCACGCCACGTTCCAACTTGAGCCCGCGCACCATGTTGGCCACGAAGAGGACGTGCACCAATGACCCCCGTGGGCCGCTGGTGCAGAACAAGGCGGTGTAGAACAAGACGGTGAGCCCGGCCCTATCACCCGAGGCGGCCGCCTTCGAGGAACTCGAGCCGTTCCGCCGGCAACTCACCGCTTACTGCTACAGGATGCTGGCCTCGCCTCACGACGCCGAGGACGCGGTGCAGGAGACGTTCATCCGTGCTTGGCGCGGGTTGTCCCGTCTCGACGACCGCGGCGGCCTGCGTCCCTGGCTCTACCGGATCGCCACCAATGTTTGCCTGGACATGTTGAAGGGCCGGGACCGGCGGGCGTTGCCGACGTCGGTTGCCCCCGCCGCCGGCCGGCAGGGGTACGCGTCCCATGAGCTGGCACTGGGCGCGCCCCGGCCCGAAGCAACTTGGGTGCAGCCCGTCCCGGACAGCCTGATCGCGTCGACCGAGGTTGACCCCGCCGATGCCGTCGTGGAGCGGGAGTCGGTCCGGCTGGCGTTTATCGCCGCCATGCAGGACCTGCAGCCTCGCCAGAGGGCAGTGCTCATACTGCGCGACGTTCTTCGTTGGAAAGCCGAAGAAGTCGCCGAGCTCCTTGGGACTAGTACCGACGCCGTGAATAGCGCTCTTCGCCGAGCCCGCGCCGCTATGGACCAGGCCGATCTCGACGCCGCGCCGGCTCACCCGCGTGAGCTCGACCTCGAGCTCCTCGGTCGGTACGTCGAGGCGTTCGAACGTTACGACGTTGGTGCACTGGTCTCACTGCTTCACGAGGACGCCACTTTGACCATGCCGCCGTTCGAGCTTTGGTTGCGGGGCGTCGACGACATCGGTCGCTTCCTGGCCGCCATGCAGAGCGAAGGGGGTCGCGACCGGGTGGTCACAGTTGCCGCCAATGGTTGCCCCGCGCTCGCCGTCTACCGGCCGAACCGTGAGTCAGGAGAACTGGAGGCGTTCGGTATCCACGTGCTTGAGTGCGCCGACGAGCGCATCGTCGCCATCCATGCTTTTCTCGACCCGGGGCTGTTCGCCGTGTTCGGGCTGCCGCCCGTTTTCGCGGGCTGACCCGTCCCGGAAATTTCTCGCCCGGACCGCGACGACTTTTTCCGGCTCGGCCAGTTGTACAGGTGGATGCACGCCGTCCGCCAACGCCTAACCACAGACCAGCCGAGGAGGCAACAGTCATGACAATCGAAGGCAAGACAGTTCTGATAACGGGTGCCAACCGAGGGATCGGCCGGGCCCTTGTCGACGAGGCCCTGAGAAGGGGGGCCAAGCGGGTCTACGCCGGCTCCCGCCAGCCCATCGCCCATCTGGACGAGCGAGTCACTCCCGTCGTCCTCGACGTCACTGACACCGACCAGATCCGCAGCGTGGCGGACCAGGTCCAAAGCCTCGACGTGCTGGTCAACAACGCTGGCATCGCCATCTACGACAACCTGAGCGACCGGTCCATCTTGGAGCAGCACCTGGCCGTCAACCTGTTCGGGCCCTACGAGGTCATCCAGGCCTTCCTGCCCCAGCTCACCGAATCGCGGGGCGTCATCGTCAACAACACGTCGATGATGGCGATGGCCCCGCTGCCGATGACCCCGGCTTATGCCGTGTCCAAGGCGGCGGCCTTCAACCTGACGCAGTCGCTGCGGGCCATCCTCGCCGGCCGCGGGATAAGCGTCCACGCTGTCCTCACCGGTCCGACCGACACCGACATGACCCGGGGCTTCGACATCCCCAAGGTCACACCGCAGTCGGTGGCCCGGTCCATCTTCGACGGCGTCGACGCCGGAGACGAAGACATCTTCCCCGACGCCACTTCGGAGGCCCTCGCCGACAGCTGGCGCTCCAGCGTGGCCAAGGGCCTCGAGCACCAGTACGCCGCCTTCGTCCAGGCCGCCTGAGAAGGAGAGACCGATGAACGACTACACCACGTCATTCGTTGTCGACCAATCCCCCGAAGAAGTGTTCGAGGCCGTCAACAACGTCCGTGAATGGTGGGGGCCCAACGTGGGAGGCGACAACACAGCCGTCGGTGACGAGTTCACCTACCGGGTACCTGACACCCACACCTGCAAGCTCCGCGTCGTCGAGCTGGTCCCCAACGAGAAGGTCGTGTGGCTCGTCCTCGACAACCTCATGAGTTTCGTCGAGGACCAGTCCGAATGGACCGGTACCACGATCACCTTCGAGATCGAGCGCAAGGGGGACCGCACCGAGGTCCGCTTCGCCCACCTAGGCCTCTTCCCTGAACACGAGTGTTACGACGTGTGCTCCAACGCCTGGGGCTCCCTGATGCACCACAGCCTGCCCAGCCTGATCACCACCGGAGTAGGCCACGGGTACAAGTAGCGGTGGTCCCCTCGGCCATGCCAGCTAAGCCCGGGCGGCACCGCCCGGGCTTAGGGCGCGCAACTGGGTGCCCACTACCGCCGGACGAGCGCCGCTTCGTTCTCGATAGTCACGGGCTGGAGGTCGTCCGCGGGGGTGAAACCGAGCACGCGGCCATAGAAGTACAGCTCTGCTTCGCTCGTCCGGCGTATGTTCCGCGCCACTCGGAACCCGTGCTGCTCTCCCTCGTAGGCGACATAGGCGTAGGGCACTCCCTTTTCCGCCAGGGCGGCGGCCATCGTCTCGGCTTGGGCCGGCGGCACCACTTTGTCTTCCAGGCCCTGGAACAGGATCATCGGCGTGCGGAGCTGATCAGTGTGAAAAATCGGCGAGCGCTCCTCATATGTCGCTCGCGCCTGCGGCCAGGGCCCGATCATCGAGTCGAGGTAACGGGACTCGAACTTGTGCGTTTCTCTGGCCAATGCGCCCGCGTCCGCCACGCCGAAGTAGCTGGCGCCGGCGGCGAAGACGTCCCGGAACGTCAGGGCGCACAGCGTCGTGTACCCGCCGGCGCTCCCACCGTGTATGACCAGGCGCCGCTTATCGGCACGACCGGAGCTCGATAGGAAAAGAGCGGCGTTCACACAGTCATCGAGGTCGACCACGCCCCAGCTTCCCCTGAGCCGCTCCCGGTAGGCACGACCATAGCCGGTGCTGCCGCCGTAATTGACGTCTACGACGGCGAAACCCCGGCTTGTCCAGAACTGGGCCTCGTAGTTGAGGACCGAGCTCGTGGCCGATGTAGGGCCGCCGTGACTGCGCACGATGAGAGGCGGGAGCTCACCGGCGGGGGCTTCGAAGTCGGCGTTCTTCGGTGGGTAGTACAGCGCGTACGCGGTGAGCCCGTCCTCTGTGGGGAACTCCAAGGGCTCAGGAAGAGAGAGGTACTTGGGCTCGACCATTTTCTCGCGGCTCCGCTTCAGTACCTCGATTTCAGCGCTCTCGTCCTGGCGGGGCGCGATCCGTACGACGGACTCCGGCGTGCTCGAGGAGCCGGCCAGTGCCACCACGAAACTGCCGTCTGGCGCCGTACGTAAGTTGCGGAAGCTCGTAAGGTCTGTGTCGACCCTGACGAACTTCCCGCTCCCGGGCACGAGGATCCCGAGGAGCGAGAGACCTCCTTCTTTCCACGAGGCCAGCACCCGCCCGTCCGCCAGGAACGCGTACGAGGACACCCCGAAAACCCAGTCGGGCTCACCGAGGTCGGATTCCATCGGGGCGAGGTTGGCCGCTCCGTATTGACCGGCAGCGTAGAGGTTCCACCAGCCGGTCCGGTCCGATACGAAGTGGAGCCTGCCGTCGGGGCTGTACCTTGGTTGAACCACCGACTCGTTCAACCCACCCGCCACGAGCCGGAGCGGGCCCGGCGACATGTCGCCGTCGAGGTCGGCCTCCCACAAGCCGGTGCCGTCCCAGGGCATATTGGGATGGTCCCAGCAGCACCAGGCGACCCTCGACCCGTCCGGCGAGAGCGCCGGCTGGCCGAAGAAATCGTGCCCGTCGGCCAGCACCGTCGGTTCGCCTGAGCCGTCGGTCGGTAGCACAACGAGGTCGTTCACCACTCGGGCGGGATCGTCCGGCACCGGGTGCTGCTCACGTACAGTGACGATGTTGCGCCCGTCTGGGGTCAGCGTCGGCGCGGCGTAGCGCACGGAGCGCGCGCTTGGGGGCTCAGCCGTGATCGGCTGGGGCTCGGCCATGTCCGCGCTTGTCCGGTAGAGACGCTGATCGGCGAAGTTGGAGAAGTACACGGTGTCGTCTGTGTGCACCGTGTAGGCCAGCCCGCCGTACTCGTGGGCCAGGGTCCGGGCGTTGAAACTGGCACCATAGACATCCTCGCCAAGGCCGCCTCCGTCGTTTGGCTGTCGCACGAGTACGACACGGCCACCCTCGGCGGGGCGGAGTTCTGACCAGTAAGTGAAACGCGACGTGGCCAGGGGAAAGCCGAGAACAACGGTCTGCTCGACCAGGGCGTCGAGTGTGATGGGCGACTTCCACGATCCGTAGGGCGCAATTTCCATCACCGCACCCTAGCCACGCCAACGGGGCGGCCGGCGGGGCGGCACTGACTTCCTGCGAGCCGGGGCACCTGCCCCCGGCCGTCCACCACTGTCAGCTACCGTCCGACGCCTCAAGGCTCATGCGCACGTCCTTCATGCGCCGCTAGAGGCTGGAACGGTGCTCTGGGACGGCGATGAACCGGTGACGGATAGAACCGTGCCGCGTCTTCGATGGCGTCGACCACGACCAGCCGGGCGGCGGCACGCTCACCGGCGGTCACCGCCTTCAACGCCTCGGCTAGCAACAGGGCGCCGAGGCCCTGTCCCTGGGAGGCGCTGTGGACGGCCAGGCGGGCGAGCAGGACCGTGCCCACTGGATAGGACGGCAGGCCGCGCTCCAGCTTGCCCGGAGCTTGGGCCCGTAGGACCGCTCCCATGGTCAGGCTGAAGTAGCCGACGACACGGTCACCCTCTATGAGCACGAACGTCCGGGCCGAGCCCATCTGTCGGGCGGCCAGGGCATGGCGCTTCAGCCAAGCATCGAGGTCGGTGTTGCCGCAGTAGAAATCGTCGAGGGTGTGCTGGGGACCGAGCCGCTCCAGCCGTACCCGGGCACCTGTGGCCCCTCCCCAGACGTTGTGTAGCCGTTCGGAGGGCCGGTACGCGAGCAGTTCGAGCGGACCGGCCGGGAACCCCTCCCCCGCGGTGTCCTGCGCGGGCGTTCGGGAGTGACCCATCGCTACCTCCGGCTATTACCGAAGCTCAGGACGCCAAGTCGATCGAGGGCCCGGCGCCCCGCTCGCCCCTTATAGACCGAGCGTTGTCCGTGGGTCGCGTCCCATGAAGGCAGCGAGGCGTTCCCAGTCGTCAGCAGCGGGAGGTGGGTAGACCTCCGCCCCGAAAGGGGCTCCTGGCTCGACCAGGTTGCGGTACTGAGGTTTGATCATGGCCCGTGCCCCCTCGAGCGCCGGCAAGGCGAGGGAAGGGTCCAACTTGTCGATCTGTCCGGTGGCCCTGGCCAAGTCCCAGGCGTGTGCGGCCAGCTCTGCCAGGTACATGTCCACCAGGGTGGCTCCCGTGTACTCCTCGCCCCACGGCATTGTGTACCTCAACGCCAAACTGGCATTGTCGCCCCATGCTTGTGCCGCCTCTTCCGCAGCGCTACGTAGCTGACCGGGCGCGTCCGAGAGCTCCACGTGAGGGGGCTCGTCTCCGGGCGCGGGTGCCTGCCCGCGGCCGAGAGCGGCCGCCCGGTGGCCCGCTTCGACGAGGTGGTCGATCAGTGCGGCCACGTCGTACTTGGGGCACGGTGTCGGGTGGCCGAGCTCGTCAGCGCCTATTCCTGACACGATCACCGCAGCGTTCTCGTAAGAACCCAACAACGTGCTCCGGCGGTCAGGATCGGCCATGGGGCCCCTCCTCGGTGCGACAGGCGCATGCATTCCTCTCCGTAGGGTCAGGCAGCGCGAGAGGGTTCGCCCCACGACCTGGGAGCAATACCGCGGCGCCGTCGGGTCGTGGGTGCTCCCCTACCTCGGCGCCGTGAATGTGACCGCCCTCACACCGAAGCTGGTTGTCGACTGGCAGGCCCAGCTCCGCTCCGAGCGCCACCTCTGGGCGCGCTCGCTCTAGTTACAGTGCAGTCACAGTGCCGAGGGCCCCGACCCGGTCGGTATTGAAGCGGTGCGCCCATGGCCCGTGCCCAGGCGGCCTGTACAAAGGCGGTCGTCGAGGTCAAACCGGGATGTCCAGCATGATCGCGACCGTCTCGCGCATCTGGGCGAGCGTCGCTGGCCCGACGTTGCCGCGAGCCGAGACGATCCGCCTGGTTGATACTGCCCGAAGGTGCTGGCACTGGGCGGCAGACCTTACGGTGAGACCGTTGTGCGTGTCAGGGTCGATCGTGATCTCCGAGTAGAACCCGCGGATGGTCGAGGTCAGCGGCACCACGTAGACCACGGAGGGTCCAGCGCTGAGGATGCGCTGTGCCGATACGACTACCACAGGGTGACGAAAGCCAGCTTCTCGACCCTGGGGCGGGCCGAGGTCGACAACGTCACCCGAGGTCAGCATCGAGCCAGGCCGTCTCGTCGACGCGCACCGGCTGAGCCAGCTGCTCCCCAACACGGTCTTGGCGGAGAGCGCGAACCGCAAGGCCGACGGTGCGACCGACCGTAGTCCCGAGCTCGTCCGCCAGCCGCTTCAGCTCCTCATGCGTCCCGCTATCAATCCGCACACTCGTAGACTGCATGCAAAACAGCATACAGTGCTACTCGCGTGTTCCGGAGGCGCGCACCCTCCCTCCAGTACGCGGCCTTCAGGAGCGTTCTGGGCGCGCAATATGGGGCAGCCGCTACCTGGAGACCACGGCGCCAGACGAGCTCATCACCGGCTAGTTATGTCCAGAGCGTTTTGGGGTGTCTCCTCTGTAAACGAGGGAGCGCTTTCCCCTCGGCGTTGGCACGTTGTCTATAGCGGTGGCGCCACTGTCACCAGGCTTTCAGGCCGCCGTGGCCAAATTCTCGGGCCGGTCGCCTCGGTCCGCTAAGAAGGGCACCAGTGCGTCCCCTTGGGGCTTCGGAACAGGACCCTCTTTGGTCGAAGCCGTGCCTTGCCTACAACCTCCACGCTGAGCTTGACGCCCAGTGCCGGGAGGACCTGGCCGACGTACAGGAGAGGCTCCACCGGCCCAGCTGGGGGGCCCTTCGCTGTCCGGCTCCATCGCTCCACTTGAGCGTGGCCACGATCCTGTCTGTTCGGCAGGACTACGGCACCCCAAAAGACCTCATCTGGGAGAGCTGGGGCCGAAAATGGTCGGCCAGCCTGCGCGAGCTCGCGGCCGGCCTCCAGCCCTTCGTGGTCCGTTTCACCAGTTTGCAGGTCAGCACGGCGGCGGTCATCGCCATAGCAGACCCAGTCCCCGAGGTGGGCCTGGTACGGGCACGGGCTAAGGAGCTCCTCTCAGAGGCCGGGCTCCAAGCCGGCCAACCGTCCATCCTTCACTCCACCCTGGTGCGTTATGCCACCTCCGGGCAGGACTTGGGCGCTGTTGCGCGTTCGGCACAAGCCGTCGAGCTCAGGGCTCAGACGGTCGTTACAAGCCTTGTCATCTGCAAAGAGCTTGTCTATCCCAACCTGGTGAGCGAGACCCTGGACCGCCTGCAGTTGGGGTGAGGCCTGCTGCGGGCCAAGGCGGTGCCGGGTGCCATCCGACGAGAGCTTGGGCCCGGGCCAGACGATCGCGGCAAAAAAATACGAGTACGCCTCAGCGACGAGGCCCCGTGTAGGCCAACAGCGCAAGTGACGGGTGTATTGCCAGTCGGCCAGACGAGGATACTGCTGGCCCGTTGAACGCCATCGCAAAGCACGTACTGGGGCTGGGGCACGAGAGAGCGCCGATGCCGCTGATGCCTTTCGGCAGCCCTGTGTTCTGCCAGGTCCGCCCGCCGTTGGCACTCGACACCACTACGGCCCCCCCGGTGTCCCCGACGACGGTCAGGCCGGCGCGAAGGCGGACCGGGGCATCGCCCGACATCCAGCACTCCGACGCCCTCGGGCATGCCAGGCCAATGAACTCCTCGGCCGCCGGCAACCCGTGGGCCTGGACCGACGACCAGGGCTCGCCCCCGTTGCCCGAGACGAGGAGGACGGCGCCCGCCGAGCCGCCGAGGTTCGACACGGCCATGCAGGTCTCCGAGCTACTGCACGAAAGCGAGGCGAGACCGCCGACCGGCACCGGAGGCGCACTGGCCGGCGACCACTCGAGGCCGTTATCCGTGCTGTAGCTGGCGCTCGCCTCCCCGGTCGATACGCACCGGGCATCGGGGAAGCACTCAACCTAGTCGGGCGTGATAGGCATGCGAGAGGCCGACCAAGTACGCCCCCCGTCCTTGGTAACAAAGGCGCCGCTGGCGCTGAGCTGGCCGAAACTGGACGCCACCACGGTGCAAGTCGAGGCCCTCGGGCACGACAGGTTTACCTGGCCTATGGAGCGCTCGGGACCAGAGGGGGTCTTGATGAGACCGAAGCCATGGGACAGCTTGGCCGGCCCCGGGCGCGATGCCCAGGTCCTGCCGCCGTCGGCGGTCTCGAAGAACACGGGCTTGCCGGTGGCGCCCACCTCGCAGAAGGCGCAATCGGTAACGCTCGAGCACGCCACGTTGCTGATCGGCGTCCCGCCCTTGGTTGGGGCGGGGTGCCAGGTCTTGCCCCGACCCGGGTGACCTCGACCGATCCTCCGACCGAACTGGCGCCTTCGGCGTAGCAGGTGGTGGTGCTCGGGCAGGTCAGCGAGAAGCCGGACAGCGGGCCCCGGCCCGGGACTTGGGCCCAAGAAGGACTGATCTCGCCGGCCAGGGCCCAGTGCGGGGCCGGCGTGACACCGGCGGTAACGGCCAGCAAGGCCCCTAGGGCCGCGGCTGCCACAACTAGGGATGCTGTTAGTGAACCGAGCGCCAGGCGGCGCCGGCGCCTGTTGCGAAGTTGGAGGTCGCCCACGGACGGCAGGGACCAGAGCTCCTGGCTGAGCAGCCGTTCGGACATCTCTTGGAGCTCAGGAAACGTGCCCTCGCTCTTCATGGGCGCCCTCCTCTATGGCCTGGCCAAGGCGGTCATGGGCACTGCGGAGCGTGCTGGACACGGTGCTACGGGAACAATGTCCAGCGCCTCGGCGATCTCGGCTTCTCCTAGGCCGGCGATGTGGCGCATTACGACGACCTCTCGTTGGCGCCGTGGCAGGCCCGACACCAGCGCCCAGATCTCACCCGCAGGAGCAGGTACATCGGGAGGACGCGAGGCACGGGACAACAACTGTCTGTATGGGCGGATTCCTGTTGAAACTCAAGCGTTCTTCGGCCACGCATATCGGGGCGATATGGCTCCGCTTGTTCCCGACCCTGGCCAGGTCAAGGCCTTCCACGTCTTCATGAGATGGAGTTCGGTTGGTCGTCCTGTGGGACCGGTCGCATCTCCGCAACTACGAACTGGCCCTCGACCTATGTTGTCTCGAAGTAGAAGCCATGGATTAGGTGCCGGCATCAGCCAAGGCCACCGTCACCCCCTCTCGCCGGTTGAGGACGTTGAGGCCGGTGACCGCGCCGACAAGCACCACTGCCCCCAGCACCTCCAGGGGCTGCAGCGGCGAGCCGAACCCGACCGGGGCAGGGAGCGAGTAGATCAGGAACAGTGCCGTGGGGTACCCCAGCTCCGCAAAGCTGGAGATCGAGGCCGGAGTGCTGCGCAAGGCCCGGTAGTAGAGGACCATGGCGACGAGGCCGGGCACCAGGGCGATGCCCAAGAAGCTAGGCAGCTCGCCCAGGGTGTAACGGGAGAACCCGGCGACGCCCTGGTCGTGCAGCATCAGGCCGAGCAGGATGGGCAGGGCAAGAGTAAAGCGCATCGCCGAGGTGGTGGTGAAGGAGATGCCGCTCAGCGCGTAACGGCCGAGCACGGTGCCGGCCGCCCACAGCACGACCGCGCCCAGGACGTAGACGGCGGCCAGGAGCTGGGCACGCGGCATCGCGGTGTTGAACGAGAAGACGATGAGGGCGGCTCCGCAGAGGGCTAGGGCGGCGAGGGGCCAGAACGTCGCGGGGCGCCGCTCGCGAAGGAACAGCCAGGCCATGGTCGTCCCGAACACCGGCTGCAGGAGGTAGAGCAGGTATACCTCCGACTGGATCCCGATACTTGCGGCGTGGGTCAAGGAAGGACCGAAGGCGTAGGTCAGTGACTGGGTGAACAGGACCGTGGCGAAGGCCTGGGGGCCGGCCGCGATCGCCACCAGGGCCAGCCAGGCCCGCCACGAGGCGCGGCGCAGCTCGCGGACCACCCTGGCTGCCACCGGGAGGAAGCAGAGGCTGATCAGCAGCGTCTCGCCAAGCACGATCTCGCTCGAAGAAAGGTCCCAGTCCCTGGGGTTGACAAGGCGGGGCCGGAAGAAGGCGTCGGCGGCCCACATGGCCGCGGCCACCGAGATGATGAGGGCCGAATAGCGATCGACCAGCGACCGCGAGCCCGGCCGAGAACTCTCTGCCATTCGTCCCCAGCCTATCTCAGGGCGTCTCCCGAGCCCCTGGGTGGGCCCACCGCGCTTTCGAGCAAGGGCTGACGCCGTGGCCCTGTTGAAGTCCAGGTCTCGTCCAGTACTCGGCCTACGCCGTTGCTGCTGGCGTTGGCCCATCTGACTGCGCCCCCCAGCTAGAACTTCTTAGTGTGGAGGCTTCTGGATCTTGTGACAAGTTTCAAGCGGCCCGCTCCGAGACGCGCGTGCGCCACGTAGTCGCCGATGAGACGCTCGACGGTGGCGAGGGCGTGGCGGAGCTCTGTGGGCGCCGGCGGCTTGTCGGCTTGGAGCAACGGGCCGAGCAGTCGGCTGTGGAGCTTGGTGTAAAAGACCGCGACGCGTATGCCCTCTGGGGTGAGCGTGTAGGAATTGGCCGGGGCCGTTCGCTGGATAAGGCCGTGCAGGCGGAGACGGCGGAGGTCGTAGCTCATTTGGGAGGAGCTGTAGTCCTTGCCGAGGAGCCCGGCCACC
>JBKQUU010000294.1:0-8612 GCA_052325485.1 Acidimicrobiales bacterium
GGTGTCGCACGATCGGCCGCGTTGGAGGGCAGCAGGCCCCACTTGACAGCTCGGCTCAGCGAAGCATGGATTACGGAGTGGTGCTGGTGCACCGTTGAGCTCGCCAGGCCTTTCCGGTGCAGGCTCCCGTAAAGGGCGTCCAGGTGCTGTCCCGTGATTTTGTCAATACGCAGGCCGCCGATCGCCGGCTTGATCGTCTTGGTAACGATGCGACGGTACTCCCGCACCGTGTAGGCGGAGCGGTGCGGGGCGATGTCGTCGAGCCACCGGTCGACCAGCTCTCCCAGGGTGCCCACCGGGCCAGTCGCCACTTGCTGGCGCTCCACGTCAACCACCAGCTTGGCTAGGGCCGACTGAGCTTGACGTTTGGTGCCTTTGAAGTTGTGGCTCACCTGGCGGAGCTTGCCGTCTTCGCGTCCAGCGAACACCCGCAGTCGCCAGTGCCCCTCACCCAGCTCTTGCAGGCTCCCCTTCATGGCCTGCCTCCCTCACGTTGCCCAACTGTTGCCCAAAGGCTACTGCGAGGAGGCGACTGCTGAGGAAAACCGCTGGTCAGGGGGGGGTGCGCCCCCTCGGATTCGAACCGAGAACCTGCGGAGTCTGCGAAACTCGTTCGCCGACGTTCGCAGACGTTCAAAACGTCCTGTAGATAATGGGTTCTTGTTCGTAGGCGTTCGCAGCCGTCCGCTGGTGTTCGCCTTGCGTGGCTCTCCATTTGGCTCCCTCGATGGGAGACGATGGCCTGCGGGAGCAACGAGGCGGACGCGCGGGATGGCCGCACCTATCGCGCTTCGAGCCCCTGCGCCGACCGCAGATAGGGGTGTATACTTAGGCGTATGCCACGCATGCAGGTGTACCTACCGGAGGATCTCTACCAGGCCGTCAAGGACCATCATCTCGCCGCTTCAGAGCTGTTACAGGAGGCTGTCCGGTCGGAGCTCCGTCGCCGAGAGCTGCTCAGCGAGGCTGACCGTTACCTCGACGAGCTCGTGACCGAAGTCGGTCAGCCCTCGGCCACGGCCGTGGCCCGGGCCGAAACGCTGTCCCGTCGCATCCGAAGTGGCTCTCAGCGGGCCCGGGCGAGCTGACCTCCGTGCTCGTCCTTGACTCCGGTGGGGTTTCGCGTCTCGCGAGAAGGGCCCAAGACGCAGCCGCGATGATCGCAGTGCTAAAGCGGGACGGGCTGTGGCCACCGCTCGTCCCGTCGGTCGTACTGGTCGAGTCTGTGACGGGCCGCCCCCGTTTCGATGCCAACACCAACCGGTTCCTAAAAACGTGCGACGTTCGTGAGCTACTGCCCGACCGGCTGGCTCGTCGTGCGGCCGAGCTGCGTTCGAGAGCCCGTCAGGGCTCGGCGGTCGATGCCATCGTGGTTGTCACCGCCGAGCCAGACGGCACCGTCTTGAGCGCCGACCTAAAAGACCTGCGCGCCCTGGCTCTTTATTCGGACGGCGTACAGGTCCTCCGAGCCTAGGGTCGATAATGACGGCCTGACGCAACAACTTCTCTAGCCGAGTGCCTCAGATGCGATCGGCCACGCGAGGAACCAGCTAACGAGGTAACGGTACAAACTGGGTTTAGCGGACTGCGTCTAACGCACTGTGGCTACGGCCTCGGCGGCCGGCCGCCGGGGTCAGGTGCTGGAAGTCGAGCCGGCCCGCGCTGTCGGGGGAGCCGTTGAACCCCGGACGACCAACTCTGGCTCGAACAGTAGCCTCTCAGTGGTGGCCACGGTCCCGTCGATTTGGCTGGCCAGCAGCTTCACAGCGGCCCGGCCCATCGATTCGATGGGTTGGCGGATGGTCGTGAGCGGAGGATCGGTGCACATCATGAGCGCAGAGTCGTCGTAACCTACGATGGAAACATCCTCGGGGACACGCAGCCCGAGCCTACGTACAGCCCGGACGGCTCCCAGGGCCAAGGGGTCGCTCGCGCAGATAATTCCCGTCATGCCCCGGGCCACCAGGCGACTCCCAGCGGCGTGCCCGGATTCGAGGGAAAACGGGACGTGCTCGACGCGCGACGGGTCGTCTACGGTACGCGCGCGGCGGGTGAGCGTCTCGAACGCAGCAAGACGGAGGCGGCTCGGCATGTGGTCCTCGGGACCGAGGATCATCCCAATCTCTTCATGGCCCAGAGTCCGAAGGTGGTTGAACGCCTGCTCAGTGGCGACGGCGTCGTCGGTCGACACCTGGGCGAACGCCAGGTCGTCACTGGAGGCGTTGACCAGGACAACCGGCAATGCCCGCTCGCGCAACAGGTGGTAGTGGCCGTGGGACGAGTCGGCCTCGGCGAAATTGCCGCCGGCGAAGATTACGCCCGAAGCATGCTGGTCCAGCAGCATGTTGACGTAGTCGGCTTCTGACAGGCCGTTGGGACCGCTCGCGCACAGCACCGGCGTGAAGCGCAGTTGGGCCAGAGCGCCGCCGACTACCTCGGCTAGGGCCGGGAAGATGGGGTTCCCCAGCTCGGGGAGGACCAGGCCAACCAGCCGGGCACGCTTGCCCCGCAATTTGGTGGGACGTTCGTAACCGAGGACGTCGAGCGCGGTGAGGACCGCGGTGCGGGTAGCAGCGGCAACGCCAGGGCGGCCGTTGAGGACGCGACTAACCGTCGCTTCGCTTACCCCTACCTTTTCTGCAACCTCTGTGAGGCCGTGCATCATTGCCTCGCAAGTCTATGCCAGATTTCGTACACGTCTGCCCTTCGTCGCTGGAATTTCTCGACAAGTCGCAGCATCGCAGACCTTTGGCACGCCGTCAGAACAGATAGCTGCCATGGGTCGATCACCCTTTCAATGCTCCGCTGAGCCCGGTCCCGCGCAGGAACCAGCGTTGGAGGAAAAGGAAGCCGATGATCGGGACGAGACAGGCGATCAGCATCGCGGCGAGGAACACCCCGAGTTCCGTCTGACCCTGGATCGCCGGCAGGCGAACCGATAGCGGCTGCTTGCTCGCGTCAGTCAGGACGAGCAGTGGCCAGAGGAAGTCCTTCCACGAGGCGAGCACGGCAAAGATGGACACGACGCCGAGGATCGGCTTAGACATCGGCAGCACGATCGATACGAACAGGCGCACCCGACCGCAGCCGTCGATGCGCGCCGCCTCGAAGATCTCGCGCGGGAGGTTGTCAAAGAAGCGCTTCATTAGCACCACGTTGAACGCGCTCGCGGCCTCGGGCAGCCAGATCGCCCAGTAAGTGTCCACATACGTGCCGCCGATTAACGGCGGGTGCACGATCTCTATGTAAAGCGGTACCAGCAACACCACCGTGGGAACGAACAGTGTCGTCAGCAGCGCCGCCATGATCAGCCTGCCCCACTTGGGCCGAAGTACCGAGAGGGCGTATGCCCCGGTGGTGGAAACAATGATCTGACAGATCCATGAGCCGAAGGCGATGACGATCGTGTTCCCCAGATAGCGGCCGATGTCCACCTGCGTCCACGCGTCCCAGAGGTTGCTCCAGGCGAACCCGTGCGGGAAGATCGCCATCGGCTGGATAAGTGTGTCCTGGGTCGGCGTGATCGCGCTCTTGGCCAGCCACAAGATCGGCCCGAGCCCACCAACGACGAGCAGGACAAGCAGGACTGTCTGCGCCGTTCCGAGCCCGTACTTGACACTGCGCCGGTTCCACTCAGTATGGGACACGATGCCCGGCGGGGTCTCCTGGGACCGTCGGCCGCGCTGGCGCCGGAATTGCAGGGCGCTCATTGGCTGCTCCAGGAGCGCGTGGCCCGCAGGTAGACCAATGAGAAGATCGCTAAGAACGCCACCAGCATCAGACTGAGCGCCGCGGCCTCTCCGTAGCTGCCGCCGAGCGAGTTACCGAAGGCGTAGTTGTAGATCAGCAGCAGGACCGTCATCGTGGCGTTGTCCGGACCGCCCGAAGTGAACAAGTACGGCTCCAGGAAGACCTGCGCGGTACCAATGATCTGCAAGATCATCGTGACGAGCAGGATGGTGCGCAGCTGCGGAAGGGTGACGTGCCTGATCTTCTTCCAGAGCCCGGCGCCGTCGGTCGCGGCCGCCTCGTACAGCTCCGAGTTCACGCCCGTCAACGCCGCCAGATAGATGATCACGGTGCCGCCAGCGTTCGCCCAGGTCGACTCCAGCACCAGTGATGGCATCGCGGAGTGCTCGGACTGGATCCACTGCTGCGGCCCGATCGAGATCCAGTGCAGCATCGTGTTGAAGACGCCGGTCGGTCCGGCATCGTAGAAGAACTTCCAAAGCAGGACCGCGACAACCGGCGGGATAACGACGGGCAGGTAAGCCAGCGCGCTATAAAGACCGCGCCGCTTGCGGACTTCACTGATCAGCACGGCGGCCACCAGCGGGACCGGATAGCCAAAGATCAGCGCCAGCCCGGCGAACTCGGCGGTGTTCTTGACTGCGATAGGGAACAACGGGTCGTGGACCACCTCGCTGAAGTTCTGGAACCCGACCCAGGTCGGCGGCTGCACCAAGTTCGTGTGCTGGAACGACATAAGCACCAGGCGCACGATCGGGTACCAGGAGAAGGCGCCGAACACGATGAGCAACGGCAGCAGGAACAACAGTTTGGATATCCCGCCGCGCCGGACCCAAGCCAGCGGCGTACGCCGAAAGCGCCCGCGTCCGACCACCACAGACAGAGCCCGCGTTACGGGCGCGGGCTCTGTCTGCTCCAGCTTCGCTTTAGTGGTGTTGATCGTTGCCATGGCGTCGTCTGGGCCCGCGGCCGGGGGTCCGGGTGTTCGCGCCATACAAGCATGACCACCCGGGCCCGATCAAGCCAGGAGTCTTACGAGCCCGAAATTGACTGCTGGCCTACGGAATTGGCCGCGGTGAGCAGGCTCGACGGGTCCGCGTTCTGCTCGGTCAGGACAGCCTCGACAACCGAATCAAGGTCGCCGTACACGGCCTGGGTGGCCGCCTCTGGCTCGGGGATGATCTTCTCGTGGAAGATGGCCGTGGTGAAGGGCGCCATTTGACTGAGCGGGACATTGATGTAGGGCTTGATCCAGCTGTTGTATAGGTTCTCTTGCGCCTGGTTGAAGATCGGGACCTCAGGCGTGCCGACCGGCTGCTTGTCGGCGGCCTGTGTCTTGGAATAACGGATCGCCTGCTGCTCGTTCACGTACCGCTGGATGTAGTAGTAGTCGATCCACTTCACCGCCGCCGCAACCTGGGCCGGAGTCGACTTGGGGCTCACCGCAGCGAGCGTGCCGCCACCGAGGACGCCGGCGAACCTGGCGTTCGACAGCGGGATCGGCGCCAGGCCGTAGATGCTTGGGTTGATGTTGTAGGACTGAACCATATTGGTGTACACGTCAGACCCGCTGATGAACATGCCGACCTGACCGGCGGCAAACGCCTGGTTGATGTCGCTCCAACCCCAGTCGAAGTCGGAGCCCATAGAGTTGTCGGTCCAGCGCATCGTCTTCAGGATGTCCAACGCCTCGACCGCCTGCGGGTTGTCAAACGTCGCCTTCGCCGTGGAGCCGATGCCCGACTCCATACGGCCACCAAGGGCGTAGTCGAGCGTGGTCAGGATCCAGCCGGCGGTGTTGTCGTTCGCTCCCATCTCCGCGTACCCGGCCATCCCGGTCTTTTCCGAGATCTGCTTGGCGTCAGCCTCGAGCTGCGCCCAGGTCGTGGGCGGGTCGTTAGGGTTGAGCCCCGCCTCGCTGAAGAGGTGGCGGTTGTAGCTCAGTGCCTGGGCATAGGACGCCGTCGGGATGGCGATAACCTGGTGCTTGGCGTCGATGCCTTCGGCGATGACGGACGGGTTGAACTTGTTGAAGTAGGGCAGCGCTTCGGCGTAGGTCGTCAGGTCGGCGAGCTGCCCGTTGTCACCGAGGGCACGACCATCGGTGAACGGGACGGTGAACACGGTCGGCAAGGTCCCCGCCGCCAACTTCGCCGCGAACGTCGAACCGAGCCACTGGTACTGGACAGACGTGACCTCGATGCCCGGGTTGGCCTTCTCGAACTGCGTGACCTGACTATTGAACGCCGCTGTAGCAGCCGCGGTGCTGCCCGGGATCAACGAAGCGACGCTGATATTGACTGTCGGCACGCTGGCGGCGGCCGTTGAAACCGAGCCGGTAGCAACAGCTACCATGCTCGCGCCGGCGATGACCGCACCACCCATCCGGATGGACGCCCTCGCCCTGGTTTTGAACCTCATTACCTTCTCCTCTCGCTCACTGGGAACTGTGTTGCGTCCGAGTAGGTTCCGGGCCGGACGCAGCCCGGTCTGGGGCCTGGACGAGCCAGACCGTGGTGTCCTGCGGCAACGTGCCGCCGGCAAGCTCTGCACTCCCCACCAGGACGTCTGCGCCCGTAGGGAGCTCAAGCGGCTGAGGGCCGAAGTTGACGATGCAGAGGAAGCCCTCTCCCCGCGTGAAAGCGATGACGTCATCGCCGTAGTCCAGCCAGCTCAGCTGGGCCCCGGCACCCCACGGCGCCTGGCGGCGGGTACGCAACCCCGCTCGGTAGAGGCTGAGCATCGAGCCCGGGTCCGCGCTCTGCGCCTCGACCGAAAGAGGTGCCCAGTCATCGGGCTGATGATCAAGCCAGAGCCGCACGCTCGGGTTCGGGCTGAAGCCGTACGGCGGCCTCGTACCGGACCACGGGAGCGCCACTCGGCAGCCGTCGCGGCCGGGATCTACGCCTCCGGAGCGGAGCCACATCGGATCCTGACGCTTCTCGGGCGGGATATTCTCCACCTCTGGCAGCCCGAGCTCTTCGCCCTGGTAGATGTACATCGAACCAGGTAGCGCCATCGCCAGGAGCGCGGCAGCGCCGGCGCGGCGCTTGCCGCGAACAAGGTCCGTCGGTGTCCCTTCGCGCTTGGTCTCAAACGCGAAGCCGGTGTCGGCACGCCCGTAGCGCGTGACCGGACGTGTGACATCGTGATTGGAGAGCACCCAGGTGGCTGGCGCGTCGACAGGTGCGTGAGACGCGAGCGCCGACTTAATCGAGTTCCGCATCGGACCGGGCTCCCACGGGCACGCTAGGAACTCAAAGTTGAACGCGGTGTGGAGCTCGTCGGGGCGCAGATAACGCGCAAGTCGTTCGGCGTCGGCCAGCCAGACCTCGCCGACGAGCACACGCGGTTCTGCGTAGCTGTCGGCCACCGCGCGCCAGCGTCGGTAGACGTCGTGCAACTCGTCGCGGTCGGTGAACGGATGCTCACCGGAGGCGGCATCCGGAAGCTCCTCTGAGAGTTCGGGATCTTTGAGCAGCAGAGCCGCCGAGTCAATGCGCACGCCGGCGACGCCGCGGTCAAACCAGAAGCGCAGGATGTCCTCGTGCTCCTCCCAGACTTCCAGACGCTCCCAATTGAGATCGGGCTGCTCAGGCGCAAACAGGTGCAGGTACCACTCGCCGTCGGCGACGCGCGTCCAAGCCGAGCCGCCGAAGATCGACTGCCACTGGTTCGGCGGCAGCTCGCCCTCGGCGCCTTTGCCGGGCCGGAACCAGAAACGCTGACGAGCGGCTGAACCAGCGGGCGCAACCAGCGCCTCCTTGAACCACGGGTGCTGGCTTGAGACGTGGTTCGGAACGATGTCGACGATCGTGCGCATCCCGAGGGCGCGGGCTTCGACGATCAGCTGCTCCGCTTCCCACAGGGTCCCGAAAGCGGGATCGATCGAGCGGTAGTCAACGATGTCGTAGCCGGCGTCGGCCAGCGGCGAGGGGTACCACGGGTTGAACCAAAGGGCGTCAACACCGAGCTCGGCCAGGTACGCCAGGTGCGCCCGGACTCCCGCCAGATCCCCCGTGCCGTCGCCGTTGGCGTCGGCGAAGCTCCGAACGTAGACCTGGTACACAACCGCATCGCGCCACCACGGGCGCTCGGCCGCACGCTCACAGTCGGGGAGCGTTGCAGTCGTCTCCCTCGCATGCATCTCCCCCATTACCCCAAGAATGACATAGCCGACAAACGAATGCAAGAGCCGAACATTAAGTCGGATTTTAAGCGCTAAGTAGCGCAAGGACCAGATCGCTCCGCCCCGCATCGAGGTGGCGGTGGTCGACCTTGAGGACGAGTACGGCCGCTGGGCCGAAGCGGCAGGTGGGACCTACGTCCCCCTGAGTGCCCCCGGGGTGGGCGTGAACCCGTTCGACCTCGGGCCCGCTCCGGGGGCGCTGACGCCCAGTTCCGTCCTCACGCCGACCTCGGTCCCAGGTCCCCCGATCGGCCAGCTGCATGCGGAGCCTGGCGGGCGAGTAGCGCACCCCAGTCCTCGCTTTCCCCGGGGACGATGGCCTCCCGCGGGTCACGAGGACATGGGGCTCCCCCGTTCCGATGGCTATGGCGCAGGTCGGCTCACGAGCTTGGGTGGGTCAGGTGATGGAGTGCTCCGCCTACTAGGTGCCCGCCCCGTGGCCCTGATGGATCTCCGTGGCGGTGACAAATGGCGATCACCGCCGCGTGCAGGGCGATGACGTGGCCCACGTAGGAAAGACCAGCAGACCGCCCCAGCTCGACGCTGAACCCGGCCAGGTCCAGAGCGCGCCCCGTCGTGCCGGGTGTGCTTGGTGACGGCTGCTCCGGGGCGTCTGGCGTCAATGGGCGGCGTCGCCGGCGCATGTGGCGGAGGCGGCCGAGGGACAGACAGT
>JBKQUU010000295.1:0-7418 GCA_052325485.1 Acidimicrobiales bacterium
CATGGTGCTGATCATCATCGCCACCTCGTTCAGTTCTTCGCGCTTTCTCAGCGTGTTCAATTTCGAGAACATCCTCAGCCAGGCCGCCCCCCTCGGCATCGTCACGATGGGCCAGTGCATCCTGCTCATCTCCGGGGGCCTGGACCTGTCGGTGGGCTACAACATCTCTTTCGCCAGCATCATCACGGGGCTACTGCTCGAGCACAACGCCCCCCTCGGGGTGGCCGTCCTGGCCGGCATCTTCGCCGCCACGGCCGTGGGCTTCGTCAACGGCGTGCTGGCGGCGCAGGGCCGGGCCCACCCCTTCATCATCACGCTCGGGATGTCCATCTTCCTGTTCGGCCTGGACACCCAGCTCACCGGGGGGGCGCCGGTGAACAATATGAAGGGCCTCTACAGCGCGTTCGGGGGTTACATGCCCGGGGGCTTCCCCTTCTTCGGGCTGCCCTCGGTCACCTGGCCCTTCGTGATAGTCATCCTGCTCACCTACGCCTTCCTGCGCTGGGCCCCGCTAGGCCGGCGCGCCTATGCCATCGGGGGCAACGAGCAAGCCGCCTACCTGTCGGGGATCCCGGTCAAACGCACCAAGATCTACCTCTACACCATGATGGGCGCCTTGGTCGGGGTCACCGGCATGGTGCTGTCGGGCCAGATCAACGAGGCCTCGTTCAACCTGGCCCAGAACTTCGAACTGCAGTCGATCGCCTGCGCCGTGATAGGGGGGACGGCGCTGTTCGGTGGGCGCGGCGGGGCCTTCCGGTCCCTGCAAGGCGTCGCCCTGTGGGGCCTGGTCCAGAACTCCATCCTGTTCATAGGTTTCTCCAGCAACTACCAGCAAATGGCTCTTGGCATCATCATCATCCTCGCGGTGATGGTGACGCGGGTGCAGCGTTGAGAAAAGGGGGGATGATAAGGGCTGCAATGAGTTCCAAAGTGCAGTACCAGCTTTATCCGTTGAATAAGAAAGAGGAAGGTTAGAGCATGAAATCACGACTAGTTCGTACGATCATCGCCAGTGGTACCATCGTGGCGACGGTCGGGCTGGCCCTCACCGGTGCCACGCCGGCATCGGCGAGCGGCAAGGGGACCATCGCGTTCCTCCTGTCCGGCCCGGACCTCTATTACCAGTACGGCCTTAAGGGCGCTGAAGCGGCGGCAACCAAGCTCGGCTATACCGTCAAGGCGTACCCCAACCCCAACATCAGCCCCTCGGTCGAGCTGGCCAACGTCAAGGACGCCATCGCCGAAGGTGTGGTGGCCATCGACGGTTACTCCGTGGGCCTTTCCACTGAGGACGCCACCATCGCCGCCGCCTCCCGGGCGAACATCCCCATCTTCTTGATGTACGGCTATTCCCACCAGTACCTCAACATGAAGGACGTCGTCGGGTTCGAGCAGGTAAACCTGAGCCCTTATTCCTTCCCTGTCGGTGCCTGGCTTAAGAGCCACGTCACCGGTCAGGTCGCCGTCATCACCGGGCAACTGGGACGCGGCGACGCCGAAGGTTACCGCACCGGGTTCCTCCAGGGCTTGGGCTGCTCGGGCAACGTCACCGCCGGCCTGCCCACGCTGAGCTGCGACAGCGGCAAGATCCAGTACGTGGACACCGAGACCGGCCACTGGCTGCGCCCCGATGCCTACACCGCCGCTCAGGACATAATTGGCAAGTACCCCAACCTGGCCGCCATTTTCGTTGAGAACGAGGACATGGCCGTGGGCGTGCACACGGCGCTGGTCGCGGCCCACAAGACCAACGTGGTCGAGGTGTCCCAGAACGGCGCTCCCTACGGTCTGGCCGGCATAGCTGCCGGTTGGCTGAAGGCTTCCGACACGTGCTCCCCGGCTCTCGAGGGCATCAACTCCGTCCGTTTGATCGACGCCTACATCAACCACAAGATCTCCGGTGGGAAGCTTTACTACTCCTACTCGGTGTTCGTGACCAAGGCCAACATGGACCAGGCCGTAGGCTGGACTATTTTCCAGGACCCGGCGGCCGTCGCCAAGTACATGGCACAGCCTCTGCTCACCCCTGTCGCCAACCCCCCGATGTAGGCCCAGTACCTACCAAGTAACGCAGTTCCCCAAGAAAACACCACGTTCAAGTAAACGCAGTGCTCAAGTGAACGCAGTGCTCAAGTAAACGCAGTGTTCAAGTAGCACCCAATGTCACGGCCCGCAGAGGCCCTCCTCGGAGGGCTTCTGCGGCCGCCAGAGAGACCTGAGGGCCCGGGACGTGCCGGGCCGAAGAGAGGAAATACCAACATGCCGATCGTCCGGGTGGAGATGTTCCGTGGCCGCACCACGCTTATGAAGGAGTGCCTGGGCCGGGCCATCGTGGACGCGGTGTCCGAGATCGCCGGGCCGCCCCGGGAAAACGTACAGGTCGTGTTCACCGACGTGGGCACGGACGAGTGGGCCATCGGCCCCACCCTGGTCTCCAGCCGGCCGCCGGCGCCGGCCCCCCAGTACGTACCGGCCGTGGTGGTCGTCGAGAACGTCGTACTAAAAGTCGGTCAGAGCGACGGCTACCTGGCCTGGCGGCGCAACGCCGTGCTCCCCTTCCTGTCCGCTCAGCCCGGGTTCCTGTCTTCGACGCTGGTCAACGTGGGGCCCGACGCCTACGTGACCATCGATAAGTGGACGACCCCCGAAGCCCGGGAAAAGAGCCTGGCCGATGAACGCGCCGCCGCGCTGCGGGACGAGGAAGCCCAGTTCGCCGCGTCCACGTCCGAGGACCTGACCGGACGCGTGGTCGACGTCTTCCGCGGCCGGTCCTGACCCGGCGGCCAGGTCGACATGTCTGCGCCCGCTGTGCCTGGGCCCGTGACTTCGCCTGGGGTGACTGGGCCCGTGGTGGCTGGGCCCCAGGTCCTGGTGGCCACGTCGCCGGCCGAAGCGGTCGAGTTTTTCGGTGACGGGCAGGGTGTCACCGTTATCGGCGGCGGGACGGTGGTGACGCCACTGCTCACCCATGGCGTGCTGTGGCCGAAGGTCGTCCTCATGCTCCACGCCGCCGGTCTCGCCGCCATCGTGGGCCGGGGCACCGTGGACCGGGGCATCCTCGAGATCGGCGCCACCGCTCGCCTGGCCGCGGTGGCGGAGGTGGCGCCCGAGCCCCTGGCATCGGCGGCGCGCATCCCGGACTACGAGATCCGCGGCCAGGCCACCGTAGGCGGCAACCTTATGATCGGCGGCGACCTGCAGGCCGCCCTGGTGGCTATGGGCGCCCGGGTGCGCACGGCCGGCGCCGGCGGCGAACGGGTCGAGCCGGTCGAGGACTTCATCGTCGCCCCGTGGGGCCGCCTGGTCCTCTCCATCGAGGTCGACCGGCCCCTAGCCGGTGCCTTCGTCCAGCAGCGCCGCCGGCATTCCCATACCCATCCCGTGCTCACCGTGGCGGTGGCCCGGCGCGCCGATGGCGTCCACGTGGCGGTGGGCGCCCTGGCCGAACGGGCGCCCGCCGTGGCCTGCCCGTCGGTGGCCCGGGCCCTGGCCGGTGGGGCGAGCCCCCGGGAGGCGGCGGCCCAGGTGCTCGGCGACGTCCGCCCCGAGGACGACCCCCTGGCCTCGGCTTGGTACCGCCGGCGCGTCCTGCCCGTCCTGGTGGCCCGAGCGCTGGAGCAGCTCAGATGAAGTTCGTGGTCAACGGCAGAGAGCACACCAGCGGGGCCGGCCCGCTGACCACGTTGCTGTACGTGCTGCGCGAGGAGCTTGGCCTGGTCGGGGCCAAGGCCGGTTGCCAGCACGGCAGCTGCGGCGCCTGCACGGTACTAGTCGACGGCGAGCCCCGGCGCTCGTGCCTGAGCCTCCTGGGGGGCCTGGAGGGCGCCGTCATCACGACCGTCGAGGCGCTGGGAGAGCCCTCGCACCTGTCCGACGTACAGGTGGCTTTCACCGAGCACTACGCCGCCCAGTGCGGTTTTTGCACCCCGGGGATGCTGCTCGCCGCCACTGCCCTGATCACGCGCAAGGGGGGCCCGGTCGAGCGGGAGGAAGTGGTCGAGGCCCTGGGCGGCCACTACTGCCGCTGCACCGGCTATGTGAAGATCCTCGATGCCGTGGTGGCCGCCTCCCGGGGCGAACGCCTCGGCTACATGGCCCCGACCACGCTCGAGGTGCGCGGGGTGGAGCCATGAAGGCGGTCGGGGCCAGCATCCCTCGCTACGACGGGGTGGCCCACGTCACCGGCGCCTCCCGCTTCGTCGACGACGTCAAGCTGCCGGGGATGCTGTGGGCCAAGGCCCTGCGCTCCCCGGTGCCCTCCGCCCGCATCCTGCGCCTGGGTACGGAGGCGGCCGAGAAGATGCCCGGCGTCCACGCCGTGATCACCCACGCCGACGTGCCCAAGAACGTGGTCGGTCACCAGGAGGTATGGGGGATCGCCGCCGACGAACCGCTGCTGGCCGAGCACGAGGTGCGCTACGTCGGCCAGCTCATCGCCGTGGTGGCGGCCGAGTCCGAGGGCGAGGCGCTGGCCGCTGTCCAGGCCATCGAGGTCGCCTTCGAGGAGCGCCCGGCGTTCCTCGACGTGCGCCAGGCCTGGGAGCCCGGCCAGGCCCAGGTGGCCCCGGACGGCAACGTCTACTTCTACTACCCGGACCAGCCTCAGCGTCAGGTGCGCAAGGGCGACGTGGCCGGGGCGTTCGCCCGGGCCGACGTGATCGTCGAGGGCACCTACCGCCCGGCCGCCATCGAGCAGGCGCCAGCCGAGCCCGCTTCGGCCATATCGGTGGTCGGCCACGACGGCCGGGTGACGATCTACTCCACCAGCCAGGCCCTGTACTACTCCATGGAGATCACCGGCCGGCACCTGTGCCTGCCCACGGGCCAGCTCAAGTTCGTGGGCGGCACCGTGGGCGGCGGCTTCGGGGGCAAGCTCGACACCGTCACCGAGCCCGTCACCGCCGTGCTGGCCATGAAGGCCCGCCGCCCGGTCAAGTGGCGTTGGACGCGCGAAGAAGAGATGTTGTGCTCGTCGACCCGGGCCGCCTGGCACATCGAGATCGCCGACGCCCTGACCCGGGACGGGTGGATCCTGGGGCGGCGGACGCTGACCCTGCACGACGCCGGGGCCTACATGCGCACCTCCGCCTACGCCTGTTCCAAGCACACCTTCCACCTGGCCGGGGCCTATTCCGTCCCCGCCTGCGCCTTCAACACCTTTGTGGTCAAGACCAACCACGTGCCCAGCGCGGCCATGCGGGGCTTCGGGGTCACATCGGCGTCCTTCGCCGTCGAGACCCACATGAACCGGGTGGCCGAAGTCCTGGGTATGAGCCCGTGGGAGCTGCGCCTGAAAAATGCCAACCGCGTGGCCGACACCTCCCCCTCCCGGGTGGCCTACGCCAACCCGTCGACGGTCAGCACTCTTCTGGCCGCTGCCCGGGCCACCGGTGAGCAGCTGCCGGCGGAGCTGGCGGCCATGACCAACGCCAAACGGGAGGGGGACCTGCTACCTGCCCACCTCGTCGAACAGCAGCGGGAGCCGGGGACGCACCTGCTGGCCTGGCGGGACGGCCGGCCCGCTCTGGAAGGAGGCCACTGATGGCCGTGCACCGGGGGCGGGGCATCGCCGCCATCGAGTACCCGACAGGGATGAACCAGGGCGGTGACCCGTCCCAAGCCTGGATAAAGATCCAGCCCGACGGCCACGTCGACGTGTTCTCGGGGACCGTCGACTTGGGCCAGGGGTCCAAGACGGTGCACACCCAGATCGCCGCTGACATGATCGGCGTCCCCCACGACTGGGTCACCATGAACAACAACGACACCGACTCCTCCCCGGTCAGCTTCGGCACTTTCGCCTCCCGGGGCACCTTCATAGACGGCAACGCCATCGCCGTGGCCGCCTACCGGGCGCGCCAGCGCCTGCTGGAACTGGCGTCGCGCATGCTGGAGGTCGACCCCGAGGACCTCGAGGTCGCCGACGGCGACGTCTCCGTGCACGGGGCGCCCGAGCGCAAGGTCAGCGTGGGCGAGGTGACGGCCACGGCGTCGTGGACCTACGGGGAGATGATCGTGGGCTCGGGGGCGTGGATGTTCCCCCACGTCGAGCCGGACAAAGTGACCGGCGAGTGCGAGCCGCACGCGGCCATCTCCTATGCCGCCTGCGTGGCCGAGGTGGCGGTCGACGACGAGACGGGCGAGGTGGTCGTCGAGCGGCTGGTCCAGGCTTACGACGTGGGCCGGGCCATCAACCCCACTTTGGTCGACGGCCAGATCCAGGGCGGCGCCATCATGGGCCTCGGCCTGGCCCTGCTGGAGGAGTCGTACCCGTACTACCCCGACATCGCCCACCGGGGCCCGGAGTTCGGGGCCTACGCCGCCCCGGCCATGGTCGACCTGCCCGAGCTGCGCAACGTCGCACTGGAGGACCCCGACCCCGTCGGCCCGTTCGGGGCCAAGGCCGTGGGGGAGATGGCCAACAACGCCCAGGGCCCGGCCGTGGTCGCCGCCATCCATGACGCCGTGGGCGTGTGGGTGACCGAGCTGCCGGCCAAGCCCGAGCGGGTGCTGCGGGCCCTCGACGAGCGCCGCCCGCCCCGCCGGGACGGCCGCCGGGTCATATTCGACGAGCACCTCTCGGTGGCGGCGGTGTCCCGGCCGGGGGACAATGCCGGGGGCGGGTGGCGTTTCCCGCTCGTCAGTGACCCCTTATGAGCGAGGAGAAAAGCATGAGCAAGGAGACCTGGCTCGTCACCGGGGCTTCGGGGTGCATCGGAGCTTGGACCGTGCTGGCCCTGGTCCAAGAGGGGGCCGAGGTGGTGGCCCTCGACCGCGACACGGCCAACGAACGGCTGCGCCTCATCGGGGGCGACGGCGTCAGGCCCGCCCGTACCGTCGCCGTCGACATCCGCGACCTTTCCGCGGTCGAGCGTGTGCTCGACGAGCACGCCGTCACCCACCTGGTCCACCTGGCCGCCCTGCAGGTGCCCTTCTGCCGGGCCGACCCGCCCCGGGGGGCCGAGGTCAACGTGGCCGGCACCGTCAACCTGTTCGAGGCGGCCCGCCGTCACGGCCTGGCCACGCCCATCGCCTATGCCAGCTCGGCGGCGGTCTACGACCCCGCCGGCGAGACCCTGACGCCCACCAGCATCTACGGCGTCTACAAGATCGCCAACGAGGGCACGGCCCGCATCTACTGGCAGGAGAGCCAGGTGGCCAGCATCGGCCTGCGGCCCCTCATCGTCTACGGGGGCGGGCGCGACCAGGGCGTTACGTCGTCGCCCACCCTGGCCATGGCGGCGGCGGCGCGGGGCGAGCCTTACAACATCTCCTTCGGTGGGAGCACCCTGATGCAGTACGGGCCCGCCGTGGCCCGGGCTTTCATCGACGCCGCCCGGCGCCCCGCCCAAGGCGCCGCCGTCTACAACCTGGGCGGGTCGGCCGTGACCATGCCCGAGGTCGTGGCCGCCATC
>JBKQUU010000296.1:0-6247 GCA_052325485.1 Acidimicrobiales bacterium
GGGCTGCAGCCCCCAGGCCGCTCACAAACGCTACCGCTGGGTGCGACACAGCGAACAAACCCGCGAGGTCTGGCACGAGCGACCTCTCCCGATATGAGACCACTCCACGCCCGACGCAGTCATCCACCGAATCCACAGTTATCCACCCTTCCCCCCGGACCCCCCATCCACAGCTACTCCTACAGTTCCAATATCTGACTGCCCCATAGGGGGCCAGGGTGTCCCTCGACCGCCACGCAACATATGTCGTGGCCGCCTTCATCGCCGGCGCCGCCCGCTAACCCCACCGGACATGCCTGGCTGGTGCACCCCTGGCCAGGCCGACCGGCCACCCTCACCCAGCGTGAGCGTTTGTATCGCCCAATCCCGTCGCTATGGCGTGTGGGCCGGTCCCCGGGGGACTCCTCAACTCGGCGCCATACGGAACAATATGCAGCCGTGCCGTGAATTGAACCTATGACATTGTCAGGCGGTTGTGTCGGCCAGCGAGCCTCCGCCGCTGGCGAGCGTCCTTGCACCTCTTGGAAGTCAGGCCACTCTTCAGGTGGCCTCGCGTCCCGTCGACGGCGCATCCCGGACAGACGGGGCCTTTATCCGTCGCGGTCAATGATTCGTTGTCGTAGGCAAAGATGATGGCGGCGGCACGGTCGCGTAGGTTCAGTTTGGTGAACAGATGATTGACGTGAGTCTTGACCGTGCCCTCGCCGACGAAAAGGCGCTCCGCGATCTCGGTATTGGTGTGGCCCTGCCCGATCAGGCCGAGGACCTCGCGCTCACGGCTGGTTAGCAGGTGCAGCGCGCGTGGCTGACCAGAAGGGCCATCGGGCGCGGCGCGGTAGACTGCGAGGACTCGGCTCGTCACGGCCGGATCGAGCCAGGCGCCGCCTTCGGCGACAAGGCGCACCGCTCGGTGAAGCTCCTCTCCGGCGATTCCCTTCAGGACGAAGCCGGTGGCCCCCGCCCGCAGCATGCCGGCGAGCGCCTCGTCGTCATCGAACGTCGTCAGGGCCAGAACCGGGATCGATGGCCGCTCGGCGAGCAGTTGGCGGGTAGCCGCGACACCGTCCAGGCGGGGCATGCGGACGTCCATGAGCACGATGTCGGGAGAGAGTTTGTTAACCGCGCTAAAAACTTCGGTCCCGTCCGCGCACTCGCCCACCACGTCGAAACCGAACTGCTCGCGGAGGATACCGCGCAAGCCGGCGCGCGCCAGTTCCTGGTCGTCAACGAGCAAGACGCGGATCACCGGGCGGCCAGCCCGGGCTGGAACGGCAGCGAGGCGTGTACCACCCAGCCACGCCCCCCGGGCCCAGCGGTGCAGGTGCCCCCCACAGCCTGGGCTCGTTCTCTCATACTTGCCAGGCCCAGGCCCGACCCGTCGGTCGGTGGGCCGGCGCTGTCAACGTCCACTTCGGCCCACCCGCTGCGTGCCACGACGCGGACTCCCACCGCGCAATTGGCTGCGTGCCTTGTCGCGTTGGTGAGCGCTTCCTGCACGATGCGGCAGACGGTGGAGCCGGTCGTAGCGGGCACCCCCGCGAGGTCCCCGTCGATGACCAGGGAGACGTCCGCTCCGGCGTCGCGGATGTGTTGGACAAGCTCGGCCAGTTGGCCGGCGCCGGGTACGGGCGCGCCGGTCCCATCAGAGGCCCCTGAGCATAACAAGCCCATCGTGGCCCGCACCTCGGTCAGGCTCTGGCGCCCGAGCCGTTCGGCCTCGGCTAGTGCCCGGCTGGCGTCGGCGGGGTCGTGCTCGACGGCAAGCCGGGCGCTCGTGATGTGCAGCAGGGACACGGTCAAGCTGTGGGCGATCACGTCGTGGAGTTCACGGGCGATGCGGCTGCGCTCCTCGGCGCGGGACCGCTCGGCCAGGTCGGCTTGGGCAGCCCGCAACTGCTCGACCAGCGCGAACTCGTGACTGACGAGCGCTGTGATCAAGACGATGACGACGACGGCGGCCGTCCAGGGCCCCCAGCCAGCGTTCCGTTGCATGTCCAGGGCCCATTCGCCCAGAAAGAGCGCCACGGCCGCGGCGCCATAGGTTAGGCCGGCCCGTACCCCCGCGAACAGGACGCACCACGCGCTGAGCACTAGGACGGCGAACCACACAACGTTGAAAGATTGGCCGTCGCCGAGTACCACCGCCCCAGAGGTGGCCACGGCCGCAAAAGCGAGGGGGAAGCGAGGGCGGGCGAGGAACAACGGCGCCCCGGCCAGGAGCCCCACCGCGGCACCGGTAGCCGCCAGGGCTGGGTGCCGCAGGTCCGAGGCAACCCCGATGACCACAAAGACGGTGAACGCGCCCAGTCCTACCCGGCCAGCCAGCCGAGCGAGGTGCGCCGGCCCCGGGAACCTGTTGCGATCGGCGGCCACCTTTTCGATGGTACGGCGGCAACGGCGGCCAAAACGGTTGGCCCGGTCTTTACGGTCCACGGTGCCGGGCGGTCACAGGGCAGATGGAGTTACGGCCAGGGCCGTGAGCGCCGCAACCAAGGGCGCGACGACGATCAGTGAGCGGACGTCGGTGCCCCCACCGAGCCAACAGCCACGCTCCCGCACCGTCAGTACCTCGGTCCCAAGTGATAGAGATGATGCTGCACCAGCCTGTGGAGCAAATGCGTCAGCCCAACGGTGGAACTTCATCTGTACCTCCGGGTATACGTGGGGGCGGCGTCAGAGGCTGGTGGGGATGGCCGGCGGGGGCCAGCTCTACAGGACTGGGCGCCGAGACGCCCTGTAGGCTCGGAAGAGCCGCTCCTTGTGGAGCACCCAAGGGCCTGTTAACCGCTTGCCGGCGCAAGGCCAGGGCCTTGGGTTGTTTTCAGCTGCTTCGTGGGAGCCAGCTGAAGCGGCTAGTTGCTGTGACGAGCCCGGCCACTCCCCAGGCGACGAGGACCGCGAGGTCGGCCCAGTTCAGCCCACTCCCGACAGTGTGCGGGTTATACGCACTAAGGAGGGCGTCCGTTAGCGCATGCACAGGGAAGACCTTGCCGACATCGATGAGCCAGTGAGGCAGTTCCAGGGCCGGGATGAAAACACCGGATATGAAGCAGAGCGGCAGGGTGATGGCCAGAACGATAGGTAGGGCCGCGTCCGCGTTCTTGACGACCGAGGCAACCGCGAAGCCTAGGCAGCAGAAGACCACGGCCCCCACCATGATGTCGAGGACGAAAACTAGGCCCGTTCGACCGGAGATATGCGCCCCGAAGGCGGCCCAACCAATGGCGAGCAAGACAGCGGTGATCGCCAGGGCGGACAGGCCGGCAACGAGCGAGCGGGCGGCTATGACCGCGCCAGCCGGGACGGGCGTCGCACGCCGGCGCTTGTAGATGCCAGCCTCTCGGTAGCGGACAACCGAGGTGACAATGTTCGAGAACGTCGCTGCTATGAGACCGTAGGTGATGATGCCGGGCACGTAGTACACCGGCTCGTCGATCCTCCCGCCCGGCACGGCGACGTTTTGGTGCTGGAACACTGAGCCGAATATCGCAAGGAACATGACCGGCAGGGCGAGTGTCCAGAACACGCTCTCCTTGTTGCGGGAAAAGCAGCGCAGGTCGGCGCGGAGCTGGTGGGTCACGAGCCCGATGAAGGCTGAGCGGTGAACCTCGAGGGTGGGCGTGGCAACGGTCACGGCTGTGCCTCCGTCAGTTCGAGGTAGACGTCCTCGAGGGTCGGCCGGGTGACCTCCAAGTCGGGGAGGTCGACGCTGCGTTCACTGGCCCAAGCCGCAAGGGCCCCGACAAATGCCAGTGGGCTGTTCACCTTCGCTTCGACCTTGCCGTCGGTGCCGGCGACCACCGCTGAAGCAACCGCAGGCGGTAGATCCCCGACGGAAATGAGCGGCGGCAACGAGAAGCGGACCGTGGAGGCCTTCGTGGCCCGCTCGCCGATGCTGGCGGCGGTCCCCTCGGCGACAACGCGGCCCTTGGTTATGACCGCGATCCGATCGGCCAGGCGTTGCGCTTCCTCCATGTAATGGGTGGTCAAGAAGATCGTCTTCCCGAGGTCACGGAGCCCCGAGATCACGTCCCACGCGGCATGGCGCGCCGAGGGGTCAAAGCCCGTGGTCGGTTCGTCGAGGAACAGGAGCTCTGGGTCTCCGATGAGCGCGAGGGCGACGTCGAGCCGCCTGCGTTGCCCGCCGGAAAGTTGGCCACATCTCGATGCAAGACGGTCGCCGAGCCCGACAAGGCCGAGCGTCTCGCGGACCGAACGCGACCTCGGGTAGTAGCCCGCATAGAGCGACACGCATTCCTCGACGGTCAGCTCGGGCTCAGGTCGGCACTCCTGCAGCACGACACCGATGCGGGCCCGCCAGTCGCCACCGGCCGTGGCGGGGTCGACTCCTAGGACTGAGACCTCGCCTGCGGTCCGGCGCCGGTAGCCCTCCAGTATCTCCACCGTTGTCGTTTTGCCGGCGCCGTTCGGCCCGAGGAACGCGAACACTTCACCTGGTTGCACTTCCAGGTCCAACCCGGCCAGCACCTCGGTCTGCCCGTAGGACATGCGCAAGCCCTGGATCTCGATCACGGAGCTAGGCACTGTCCACCGCGCTTCTTAGACGATCGACGATCTCGGTTGCAAGGAACCGAGACGCGGGTCGCCATGGCCAGAAGTCCTGAAGTCGAGAGAGCAGTGCCAAACGGGCCCTGCCAAGAAGTTTCGCTCATAGAGATGATGCTGCACCACGCTGGGGACAAATGCGTCAAGCCAGGGGTAGAACTTCACCCCTACCCTCAGGTATAGACGCGCGTCAAAGCTTGGTCGGGTTGGCTGCGGAGCCAGCTCCGTGCATGTAGGTATGCTCAAGCGCGTGCTGTGCCGAACTGGGGGCGATCCCCTGTCTGGGCCGGATGGCCCAGACAGGGGAAAGGGGCCGGATGGCCCACACGATCTGGCCCAACAGTGATCGGTCAGTTACGGCGTCGTCCATCACGCGGCCTTATTGCCGCCTTCGCGTTCGTAGAGCTGCGGCAAAAAGTTCTCGAAGTTGCCCATCTCCTCAATGCCGTGCTTGAGCCACGCCTCTCCCATGGCCCGCGGCCACACCCGGGGCACCAGTAGCTTGGCCACCTCTGTGGGCTCACCGGGGACGTACATGACATGCCCGAGCCGCATACCTCCGGGGACGGCCTCCAATTCGTGGTCAAGGTGCCCAACGGCGATGCCGTTTTCAAACCACGTGGTCGTGACGGTCTCCTCGTCAATGTGGTCGACGCTCACCGCCGGGTTGGTGTAGTACTCGGGGTTACGCCCGAAGTACTCCTCAAGCTCGGCGATCGCGCCCTCCTTGGCTTCGTAGGGCCGGTTCATCAGCGCACGCGCCTTTACGTGGTCAAAGGGATGCCAGACCCTGTACCGCGCCACGGGACGACCGTCGATGTCCATCTCACCTACGAGGCCGCCGCTGAACCACCACACGAACATCTTCGGCGTGATGCCTTTGAGGACCTCGTCGACCCAGTACTTTGTCCGTCCGTCCGGGAGCTCGTCTACCCCGGACTTGGCAGTCAGGTTCTCCTTGAGCTCCCAGGGGAGCTTGAGCGGCCCGGGCAGTGGGGATCTCATGCTGCCTCTCCCTCCCTAGGTACGACGGTCCCGGTACCGCCACCGGACAACGCCAGCGTCACTTCGGTCATGCCATAGACCGTGGGGTCGTCTCGGCCGTGGCCAGGACGGTGCCCAGCCAGTCGAAGACCACTTGGTGCAGCCTGGACATCACCCCCTCTTGGCAGTGCTGGCCACCTCCTTCGGCCGAAGGGAAGAGGTGGTAGGTCTTCTGGCAGCGGAGGGCCTCGTAGAGCCGGGACGAGTCACAGGGGTCATCCTCGCCGTCGAGGACGAGCGTCGGACAGGTGACCAGCGGGGCGTAGCCGTCCAGGGTGTAGGGGGCGAAGGCGCGCAGGACGTCAGCGGGGCTGTCTTTTCCGAAGACCCACATACCCCACGAGAAGGCCGGGCCGAAAGTACTGGTCCTGGAGCTCATGATCTCTTCGAGGAGGGCGTTTGCCTTCGTATCGCTTGCGTCGAGACCGTCGCCGATGAGCTTCATGATCTCGGGCCCGACCATGCGGTGCGCCGCGTCGGCGAACGAGTAGAGGCCGTCGTAGGCGATCAGGGCGGCCACACGGTGCTCGGTGGCGGCGGCCCGAGGCGCGAGCAGGCCGCCGAGGCTCATCCCCATGAGGGCAATGCGACCGGGGTCGACGTCCGGGCGACCGAGGAGCCAGTCGACGGCCGGGGT
>JBKQUU010000297.1:0-3952 GCA_052325485.1 Acidimicrobiales bacterium
AAACCGGCCCCGCCGCTGGCCCAGCAGAGCGTTCCGGCGGCCTATCTGGTATCCAAACCCGTCCGGGCCAGGTGGCCGTTAAATCGCGTCCTACGGCGCCGGCACTTTCCCTCTTGCGCTGACGCCAAACTCTGAAAGCGTCGGCGGTTCATTGTGGTTACTCGACGTTACCACAATCGGCCGCCCGCTTCCGGCCGTTCCCTTCGGCGGTATCCGCGGGGAACCGCCGATGGCGTAGGACCTGGCGTACTGGCGAAAACTAACGCCGTAGGCGTTCCGCCTCGCGCGCGAGGGAGAGGCGAAGGATCATCTCGGTTTCCGGGCGTGCCGGTGCCGATCGCACCGCGTCTTCGGCTCGAGGTCGATCGTCCTGCGCCCATTATTGGTCTTGACATCCGACAGTTGGGGTTGGTACGCGACGAGAACAAGCGAGCGCGACACCGAGAGAGTTGCCCGCTCTAAGTCGACGTCTTTCCACCGAAGCCCGAGCACTTCTCCTCGGCGCATCCCCGTGTTCGCAAGGAGGAAGAACGCGGGGTACAAGCGGTGGCCGGCGATCTCGCGAAGGAACTGCCCGATCTGCTTGGCGTCCCAGACTTTCATCTCGGGGCGCCGAGCGGAACTGAGCCGGGGAGGATCGGCGAGAACGGCAACGTTCCTGGGAACAGTCCCCTTGCGTGCTGCGTCCGCCAGGGCCTTTCGCAGCACCGTATGGATATTCCGCACTGTCTTGACGCTGAGACCCCCGCCGGCGCTGGTTTGGCGGTCGGACGCCAGAAGATCTGCGTAGAAGGCGTCAAGGTGCTCGGGCGTGAGGCGTTGCAGCGGCACTGCGCCAATCCCCGGTACGACGTGGTTGACGATGTTGCAACGGTAGGACTCGAAGGTGCTGGCGCGGAGCTGGGCCTTCTTGGTCGGCAACCACCGCTCCAAGAGGTACTGGCCGAGCGTGACCCGGTCGGGAGCGCGGTAGTCGCCGTCGTGGCTCTTCTTGACGAGGTCCGCAAGTAGCCGCTCAGCCTCCCTTCGAGTAGGGCCAGCGGCATGCCAGCGGTGCCTCGGCTTGCCGGTGCCCGGGTCGACGCCTCCGTATATCACTGCGTAGTAGCGCTCACCCTTCTTGGCGATGTGGCCTCTCACTTGCTCCCCTCCTGAGTCGGCCGGTCACTCTCGTGCAACGCGAGCGTCTCGGCATCGAGCTCTTCCGCTGTCTTGGCCATCCGACGGCCCTTCTCTATGTCAGCGCGCATGGCTCCGACCCGCCGGACGTAGTCGTCTTCGTCCAGCTCGGCCAAGGTCTCGTGCTGCTCGACATCTAGCACCAGATCTGCCAGGGAGCGGAGAGTGTCCCGGAGGTCCATGAGGCTGCCTTTGAAGTGGCGGCGAATGACATGCTGGGCCCGGACCAGCGCCACCTCTCGGGCGACAGCGCGCAGTTCGAGGCGCCGCTCGTCGTCAAGGGGGAACGGCAACTCGTCGTCGTCCGCGAAGTTCCACTCGTCCAGCAATGCCTCCCACTCGGCGAGGTTGTCGAGACGGCCAAGGACGGCTTCAAGCATCGTCAAGGTCGTGATCTGAGAACCGGGTACCTGGACGAACACGCCCGACGGTGGTGGGGTGAGGAAGTACAAGACGGGGACGTCGAAAGCCCGGGCGAGGGTGACGAGGTCGTCGGCCGTGAACTCTCGGACCCGGTTGCCGGTGACGGACCGCTCGGCGTGGGCGACCATGGCCTCGGTCCATTCCTTGCCGGCGACGACGGAGAGCTGGCGGGCCGCTTCAGATTGGGTAAGCCCTCGCCTTTGGCGCAGACGTGCCAGGTTGGCCGCGACGACCTGGTTCGGGGCCCACGTCGGCTCCTCCTGTGCCGGTCTTCGCTTTGGCATTCGGCCTCCTGTCGCAACTGGCTGACAGCCCGATGTGATCACACCGTTGTAACGCTGTCCAACCGGGAGCCATACTAGGAGCAATGCGAGATTGCGTCAATGGTAGCTCTAGAGAGAACAGCGGACTGGGCCTGGAGGACGCCCCGGACTTCCTGACCATGGAGGAGACGGCTCAGATCCTCCGTGTCGGGCGCAACCAGGTGTACGAGCTGGCCCGGATGTGGCGCGCCACCAGTGGGCAGCGGGGCGTACCGGTAGTAGAGTTCGGCCGCCTCCTGCGAGTGCCCAAGGCCGCGCTGATGCGCCTGGCCGGGCTGGCGGAGCCGATCGGGGCAGACCGTGCCAGCTAGGCCTGCAGCCGTTGCGGGCGCAGAGCTGCGCTTGGACGGCCGGGCGCTCGCGTTGGGGTACCGGTTTGGCTCCGACACCCTGCTGGTGCTGTTAGACCTGGCCGCCCGCGCCACCGACACTGCCCACGGCACGGTAGTTGCCGTCAGTTACCGGGATATTGCTCGCCGCCTCGGTGTTTCCAAGGACACCGTGGGGCGGCGCGTCCGGCTGTTGCGCGGGGTGGGCGTGCTGGTCGAGGAGACCGACTGCGGACGTGACCGTTTCGAAGTTCGTTCCTACACCTTGCACCTCGACCTCGCCGGCGTGGTCCGGGACCCGGAGCCCGTCGCGGTATGAAGCTACCGCCCGGCGCCGAGAACGGTCCCGCCGGGGCGATTATCGTCACGACGGCGAGCCGGCCGCTGCGACGGCGGCTCCGCCCGTTGGCGTGGGTGGCCTTGGAGGAGGTGGCGTTGGACGCTGTCGCCGAGGAGGGGCGCCTGGTGGCCCGGACCTCGGCTCGTCAGGTCGCACAGCTACTGGGCGTCGACCCGCGGACCGCGGCGGGTGCACTGCGGACGCTGCGCCGGCACGGCCTGCTCGTGCTGGAGCGGGAGAAGGGCCCGACCGGGAGGTTTGGCCTATCGGTTTATGTGTTGGGCCGAGTGGACGGCCTGAGCGTCGGGTCACCGCGTGTGGCCGAGCCATCTCCGGTATTGCCGTTGGTGGTAGCGCCGGAGGCGGCGGAGCCCGAGATGGCACCGTCGCACGCGGGTCGACGGCGCGTGGAACTCTCACGGCTGGAGATTTCGGACAAGGCTGTAACCGACGTGACTGCGGTCGGCACAGTTGGGCCCCGCCAAGATCGTCTGCTGGTGCTCAAGCGACGGCCGGCCGAAGCGGTGGCGGCCCAGTACGCCCCCGCCGAGGGCCAAGGCCCACGCCCTCGACATCGAAGCCGCCCTCGACCAGGACGACGGCGCTATATCGCCCTGGACGGGATGGAGCCCCCAAACCGACCTGGCCCGACGCCAGATCGCCATCGCCGACCGGGTGCTCCAAGCCAGCAGCGACCGCCCCGGGCCCACCGAGTGGGCCGAGCTCGCCCGGCAAGCCGGCGCCGTGTTCGACCAGGTGCTTCGAGCCGAACGGGACCGTGCCGCCAGGCCCCGTACGCCAGGCCAATGGCAACAACCTCAGCCCTGGGCCGACCTTGCGGCCGGGCGACCGCTGCCGGGCGTCAACCTGTAGCGCAGGGGGACCTCCCTCGGGTGAGACACCATCGAGGTCCTTGCCCGCAGCAACGGAGACGAGACCGCTCCCTCGACCGTACCGAGCGGAGTAAGCACAGCAACGGCATCACCGTTCCGGCTACCGGTGCCTCCCGGACATCCCGGGCTCCCGCCATGCGGACGCCCACCGTCCGCGAAGGTGAGGGCATCGCGCAAATCATCGTCGGAGCGCACCGCCCAGTGGAGAGGGATGCACTGTTCGGCACCTGTTCGGCGTGGGCTGTCCTATAGCCAGCAAATAAATGTTCGTTGCCGGTGTTGACAGCCGGCAGCCGCTAATCGACTAGGCTATTATGCGTGCCAGGACTGAGTCATTATGCTCGGAGCTGAAAGTACATAACGCCGATTTACGCGCTCACCCGCGAATTTGTAGTTATCGACTTTGAAAGCTGCACGAGCCCCAATTATGCGGCGGTCGCTCTACGAGCGTCCGGGGCACCCGAG
>JBKQUU010000298.1:0-11000 GCA_052325485.1 Acidimicrobiales bacterium
AGCTCGAGGCTGACGGACCCCAGGAGCTGAGACCAGGCGGCCAGCCCCCGAGCCAGTACGTCGTGAGGGGCGGTCAGCCCGAGCTCGGCTCCCAGGGCACTGAGGTCGTCTTGGAGGACTGTGGGAAGGCGGGCACCGGGACTGGGCCGGACTTGGCCGGAGCGGCTTCCCTCTTCGAGAAGGCCCAGCGGTACCAGAGCGACGCGAGCGGCCGCCGGCACGGTTTCGACGGGTGCCCGGTAACCAGGCACGGGGCTCCCGTAGATCAGGGCGTAGTCGTGGGGATGGGCCCTAGCCCAGTCGCGGATGCCGCACGCCATCGCCACCCAGCGGGCGACGAACTCGCCAGGTTCGCGCACGGCCTGTTCTGCCGCCGCGGCCACGTCGTGGTAGGCATCGACGATCAGCGTGGTCAGGAGCTCGTCCCGGCTGGCGTAATAGCGGTACATCGCCGACGAGACCAGGCCGAGCTCTCGGGCGATCGCCCGCAACGAGATGCCGGCCGCGCCCCCCTCGGCGATCTGACGCTTGGCCACCTGCTTGATCTCGTCGGTCAAGGCGGCCCGGGCCCGGGCACGTATGCCCTGAGCTGGCTTGATCGGCACGTATTGGATCATAGCTCACATTAGAGAGCGGCGCTCTTGACAACGTCGGCCTAATCTGAGAGCATTGATCTAGATCGAGAGCATCGCTCTCATTATGAAGGAGGTAAGCATGAGCCCGACGAGCTCCGAGGACAATGCCCCCCGCTATGACCAGCCCACCCGAGCCGATCGCGTCACCGCCCGCCTGCTACGGGCGTTGGTCCGGATAGGGGTCGGGCCCTGGGGCGCCCGGGAACTGCGTGTCCCCGGCCGAAGAAGTGGCGTGACGCGCAGCACGGTTGTGAACGTCCTTAAGTCCGGTGACCAGCGCTACCTGGTCGCCCCCCGCGGCAACACCGAGTGGGTGCGCAACTTGCGGGCCGCCGGGCATGGAGAGCTGCGGCTCGGGCGCCGCACCGAACGCTTCGAGGCGGTTGAACTCCCCGATACGGACAAGGCGCCCGTGCTCCAGGCCTATCTGGAGAGATGGGCCTTCGAGGTGGGCAGGTTCTTCGAGGGACTAGGCAAGAGCTCGACCGTCGATGAGCTAAACCAGAGGGCCGGCAGCTTCCCGGTGTTCGGGGTGCGCGCCGTGCACGAGGACTGAGTTCGCCATCTTCGTATCACTTACTGGGAGCTGGCGTGCGGATGGTGACCGAAAAATGCGGCACACTTTCTCCCGTGAGCGCCATTTGCCTCAACCGATGGAGACGGTGTGGCGCGCTGTGACCGACGTGGGCGAGATGCGTTCGTGGTTCCCGACCCGCATCGAGATCGATGAGTGGAGGGTCGGCGCCAGCCTGGTCCACCACTTCGACGGACACGACATCGGCCCGATCCCTGGCACCGTCCTGGAGTGGGGCCCGCCGCACCGGGTGAGCTTTACCTGGTCCGATGACACGATCTCCTTCGAGCTGTCGGCCGTTCCGGGCGGAGGGACGACCTTCGTCCTGACCGAGGAGCTGAGCGCCAACCGCGCCGCTCGCAATGCGGCTGGCTGGGAGTCCTGCCTGGACCGGCTGCAAGTCGGCACCGAGGGCGAGCCATGGAAGGCCCGCTTCGATCGCTACGTCGCCGCCTTCGAGCCGGTCCTCGGCCATCAGGACGGTCCGCCCCCAGGCATGGCCGATCCCGCTGACAGCTGACGGGGCGATGGCATGCACCGAGTGGGGGCTGCCGTTAGCCGACGAACGCCTTCACATCTTTGACGAGCTTGTCCTCCACCTCGAAGTTCCAGGCACTCTCGGCTACGTCGATGGGAAGGAACAGGTCCGAGATGAGCAGCGTCTCGATCACTGCCACACCAAGGTGCTCGAGCCATTTGCCGATACCGACGCGGACCGTGAAGTCCGCAGGGCTCCCCGAGATCGTGACCGTCAACGCACGGTCGGCGTCCACCACGCCACGCAAGAAGCCGCCCTTTTTGGCCTGGATGACCACACCTTGGGCGCTCGCCGAGGAGGTTTGGACCTTAAAGCCATCGTTCTTTAGGTACTCCTCGACGTGGGACTGCACGGTCCCCAGGTCCTTGTCCTTGCCTTGGAAGTGCTCGACTTTCTCGCCGATCATGACATCCTCCCTGCCTCGCCACCTGGTCGAGCCGTTGCCAACCGGCTAGCTCACCGACCAACCTAACCGAGTGGGCCGCTCGACCGGGAGGGCGTTCGGGGCGGGGAGCGGTCTTGGTTTCCCGCCACGCTCACCTCGCTGAGGCTGGGCCCCTGAAGCCGCCAGGCTTCAAAGCATTGCGTCCAGGATGCTGTTGTCGACGGCTGCTCTCACCGCCACCGCAACGCCCGAGGGCCCGGCGTCCAAAAGATCGGCGATCGCGCTACTGGCGCTTGTAGACGAGCCCGTCGCGGACGAGGTCGACGCCGTAGTCCCGGAACTGGGTGTAGCACTCGATCCTGGGACGACGCTCGAAGAGGTGGTTGACGCCGGGTTGGCCTCGGCCTCCGTCGTGGCTCCGAAGGTCGGCGTGGTGCCGAGGTCGTAGGACGCCAGGGCGCTCCAGAACGGGTCGGTTGCGCTGATGCTCACATTTCCCTCCATGGATCGAGCCTTTGGTGGGCTGCCCCAACCGCGAACAGTCTCTGTTGCCCTATCGGCAAGCACCGGGGCACCTGAACCGGCGGGCACGGGTTCATCTGGAGCAGGACGTGGGAGCTTCGGGAATTTCGGGCGCCGAGGCCGGACCTGTGTTCAACGCCAGCTGTATGTCCGGGCGCGAGAAGGTGCGGCCCATCTAGACTCCCGTCGCTATGCCAGATGGCCTTGACGAGAACCCTCAGATAGCCGTCGAGTTATGCCGGGCTGCCCACGCCCGGATGCTCGGTACCGTCGCAAAACTTACCGATGAGGACGTGCTCTCGCCGACCCGGCTGCCCGAGTGGACGGTCGGTCATGTGCTGACCCACCTCGCCCGGAACGCCGACGGCCACACGCGGCGGCTCGAGGCGGCACTGCGCGGCGAGGACGTGGCCCGCTACCCGGGCGGTCGGGCCCAACGGGACACGGACATCTCCCGCGGCGCGGCCCGCCCGGCACGCAAAGTCCTCGACGACCTGACCGGCGCCCAAGAACGGCTGGAGTTGGCTTGGGCAAAGAGCGCGTCGCTGAACTGGCCGCACCCCGAGTTCCGGGGCGATGACCGGTGGCCCACCACTGAGAGTCCTGTGCGCAGGCTACGTGAGGTCGAGATGCACCATGTCGACATCGGCTTAGGGTACGAGCCGTCGGACTGGCCCGCAGAGTACGTGGCCTGGGAGCTGCCCATGCTCCTGGCTACAGTGCCGGAGAGGGTGCGACGGCCCGAGCACTCGAGAGACCTGATCGTCTGGCTGGCGGGACGCGGGCCTGTGCCCTACGAGGTCGAGCTCGGCCCCTGGTAAGGACGGCGCAGCGACCATCGGGGCGGCTAAGGCGCCGCGGTCTTTTCGTGCACAATGAGCCCGACGATACGGGTCGGATTAAGCCGGCTGCTATGAGCCTGGTCACCTGAGGCCGAGCAGTTCCCGGGACCGGGCGGGCCGCACGCCGAAGCCTTCCTCGGGCATGCCGGCGTCCAGGCGTTCGAACTCGGCCAGCAACCGCTCGAGCGACTCCCGACGACTGGGGCCCGCCGCTGCTTGGCGGGGGGACAGCGCGCTGCCGGCGGTGACGCCGGGTAGGTAGGGCTGGAGCGACGACCGTCGTTCGCGCTACCAGTGCCCCTCGTGCACCACCTCTCCGAAAGGTCGCCGCTTTGGGTGCTCGATCGGCTTGAGAGGACCTGCGGCCGGGTAGCCCAGCGCCAAGAGGTAGGCGGGGACGAAGCTGTCAGGGATACCCAGGATCTGCCGGCAAGCGGCCTGGTCCTCGATAGAGGCGTGCCCACTCCCGATCCCGAGGTCCGCGGCGGCCAGCATCATGAGCATCGTTGCTTGGCCGAGGTCGTACTGGTCGAGGCCCCGGGAGCGGTCGTTCTCCGGCTCGGGTAGTACGAGCGTGACCGTTGCTGCCGAGCCGGCGATGTGACCGGCGTAGCTCCACACGGTGGACAGCTTTTGGAGCTGTGAGCGGTCCGTGGTGACGACAAAGTCCCAGCGTTGGCGATTGGACGCGGAAGGGGCGCGCCACCCCGCCTCCAAGATGCGCTGGAGGTCCGCCTTGGAGATCGGCCGGTCTTGGTAGGCACGGACATTGCGCCGTGCTCTGATGGCGTCCCAGGTTTCCATGCCCCCGAACCTAGCGGGGTAAGGCCGGTCCGGGATGGGCCGGTACCAGAGGCCATGTACCGGTTTCGGGCCCTCAATAGCCGGCACGTACGGGCCAGCTGGCGAGCTGGGATTGGTAGCGTCAGGCAAAGTGCCGGGCTACGACGAACTGGAAGACGCGCTCAAGCTCAAGCGCGCCGGGGAACTGGACAAAGCCGTTATCGCCCTCGAAGGCGTGCTGGGGCGCCAGCCTGCGCACGCCTTGGCCCTTGCCCACCTGGCCGAGGTCCAGCTGCGCCGGGGCCGGCGCACGGAGGCGGCGCAGTGCCTCGACCGGGCCGATGCCGTCGCCGGCACTACGGGTTTCACCGCCCGTCTCCGCGGTGACGTTTACTACAAGGGGGAGCGCTTTGCCGAGGCGGCCCGGTGCTATCAGGACGCCGACGCCCTCGGGGACAGAGGGACATGGTCCCTCGTGCAGCTGGCTCGGTGCCGGCTGCGCCTGCGCGACGTCGAAGGGGCCATTGGGGCGGCGGCCAAGGCCGTTGAGCGTCAACCCAACGACTCGGGAGGCTGGGTCGTCCTCGGCGACATCGCCAGACGCGATGGCCGGTCGGGGGACGCCGAGGAGCTGTACTTGCGCGCCCATGAGGTGGCGCCACACGACGACTTTGCCTACGCCCGCCTGGTTGAGGCACGGGTGATGGCGCTGCCACCCGAGGCCCGCTCCCGCGAGGTCGAAGTCCTCTTGAAGACGACGGCCCGGGGCAACACCCAGCTCCAGGGCGTGCTGGCCCGGCTGCGCGCCGGCCAGGGGGACCTGGGCCAGGCGGCCGAGATGTGGGCTAAGACGCTGGCGGCAAAAGGCGACGCCTACTCCAGGCGCATGTACGCCTTTTCCTTGCTGAAGGCGGCCCGCACTGACGAAGCCGCCGCCCTGCTCGCCCAGTGCCTCGCTGACGACCCGACGAACGTCATCGTCTTTCGGAACTACGTCAACCTCCAGCACAAGCGGGAGGCTTTGGCCGAGTTGCGCCGCACGCTCGAAGAACTCCTGCCCCGGGCCGGGGCGAGGGCGGGAGCGTTCCACGGGGAGCTGCGCAAGCTGCCTCTCCCCGACGCCAGTTAGGCTTCCCGCTCGATGGTGACCGCGGGCTCGTCCAGCACGGGCACACCGCTCCCCAGCATCGGTGAGCTCCTAACAGTGGCCGAGGTCGAGACGGTTGTCCGCCTCGACGGCCCGGGTGGGCGGGTGGCCGAACTTGTCCTCACCGGGGACGTGGCGTCGGCGTTGGAAGACGTGCTGGCGGCGGCTTACGGTCCCTCCGGGGCCGGCTTTTTTGTGATCGGCCCGTTCGGGTCGGGCAAGTCCCACTTCCTTTCCGCCGTGGGCGAGCTGCTGACCGGGACCGCAGAAGCCCCGAGCAGCTGGGTGGCGAGCTTACGACGGTCCGCCGTGGCCGCCAGGCGTTCGCTGCCCGTGCCGGTGCCGCTCGTCGACTACCGGGCAGAGGCGGCGCTGGAAGACGTCGTGCGGGCCCGGGCGTGGCGAGCCCTCGGCCTGAAGGAGCCCGCCGGGGGCCCCGACAGGCTCGAGTCCTGGGACGCCGTGCTCGCCGCCGCCCGGGAGAACGGCCAGGACGGCCTCGTGCTCCTCTTGGACGAGGCGAGCGAGTGGCTCCGGGCCAAGCGGGGCCCCGAGCTGACCGAGGATCTGCGCTTCTTGCAGTTCCTCGGCGAATGGTCACGGGCCCGGCCCGTCCTCGTGCTGGCGGCGCTCCAGGAGAGCATCGAGGAAGTAGCCAACGTGAGCGAGCGGGAGCTGGCCCGTATCCGGGACCGTTACCAGGGCCTGCACCTGTCCATGCGCCACGTGGAGGACCTGGTGCGCGGGCGCCTGGTGCGCCTCGAACCGGGAGCAGAGCGCTGGGTGGACCAAGTTGGGAAAGAACTGGCCGCCTCTTTCCCGGGCGCCCCGGTCGACCCCCGGCGCCTGGCCTGTTGCTACCCTCTCCATCCAGGGACCCTCGACTTGCTCGAAGGCCTCAAGTTCCTGTTGTCGCAGAACCGGGGCGTCGTCGACTTCGTCTACCGCCAGGTCCGGGCGGACCTCGGACGGCCCGGCAATGCCCTCGTCACTCCTGACCGCATCTACGACCATTTCAGCGACCGGCTCCGCGAGCGGCGCGAGTCCGCTCGCCTGGCTGACGCCGTAGTGCCGTACTACGAGCGGGCCGCGGCCGAGATGTTCGACGAAGCCGACCGCGCTATTGCCTTACGGGCCGTGAAGCTGCTCTGCCTGCTCGCCGCCTCGCCCCTGGAGCGGCCCCGTAGCGCCGCCGAGCTGGCTGGCATGCTGCTGGCCAAGGTCAGCAACCTGGAGCCCGGCGCCAATGTCGCCTACCTCGAGGACGTCGTCCTGCGCCCGCTGGTCGCCCGGGGGGCCTACGTGGTCGCCAAACCGGGGGTGCCGACCACGTACTCCGTCGAAGTCGCCGCCGATGCTGCTGTGGCTCTTGAGGCTCGGGTGACGTCGGTGCGAGCCGAGCTCAACCAGGCCGACCGGCGCATGGTGGCGACTCTCATCGAGCTCGGCTCTACGCCCAACCTGCCCCTCGACCTGATGGGGAAGGTCGGCTTCGCCCGCCGCGAGCTGCTCTGGCACAACACCCTGCGTTTTGTCACGGTGGGGTTGGCCCGGGCCACCGACATGACGCCGCCCGAGGTCGAAAAGCTCGTCTCCCAGGCACGGGGGTGCGGCGCTGAAGGTGCCCTCATCGTGGCCGAGCCGGAGCTGGCGGACGGCGAGGATCTTGCCCCCCGGGCGCGGGCGCTGGCCGGCCCGACGGAGCGGGTCGCCATCTGGGCCCCGGCCACGCCCTCGCTCGACGAGGTCGAGGCCTTGACCGATCTCCACAGCCGCCGCCTGGTAAAGGAGCGGGCCCTGTCAGAGGGGCGCTCGGATCTGGTGGAGCTGCTCGACCGTTCCGGCGAGGCCGACGGTGCTCGGGCCCGGGAGATCCTGCGCCGGCTGTACTTCTCGGGCACCGTGGTGGCCGGTGAGGGCCCTGCCTCGGAGGAACCTGACCTGCCGTCACTGGCCGGGCTCTCGTTCGACCGCCAGCTCCCGGCCTTGGTGGGCCCCCTGCTTTCCCGCCTCCACCCTGGGCACGCCCGCCTCGCTCCCCGCGGCGAGCTGGTCGGCCAACGCTACCTGCGCCAGCTGGTCGGTGAGGTCATCGCCGCCGGTCGGTTGAGCGGTGCGGGCCTGGAGCGGGGTGGGTTGCGCGCTCTGGCCGAGGGTTACCTCGTCCCCCTGGGCTTGGCCCGGGTGCGCAAGGACGGGATGGTCCTGGCCCCCGACCCGGCTCGCAGCCCGGCCGTGGCCGAAGCCCTCCACCTGGTGGGCGACGGCGGGCCTATCCCCGCTCTCGACGTGGTCGCCGCGCTGGGGGACGGCCCGCTTGGCTTGACCGAACCCGAGGCCTTGCTCGTGCTCAACGCCTGTGCTCAAGCCGGTCTGGTGGAGCTGTGGCGAGGGCGCAAGAAGGTGGCCGAGGTTTTCCTGGCCCTGACCGGAGCGGACCGGCTCGGGCCGGGAGAGCTTGTCGAAACCGCCCTGCGGGAGGCGGTGGCGGCGTTGTCGGCCGTGATCGCCGGGCCTGGGCCGTTCGACCCCTGGACCTCCAGCACCCAGCGCGACGCCTGGGAGTGCGCCCAGGTATGGCTGCAGGCCTGCCGAGAGGACATCGGCCAGGTCCGCGCCGGCCTGGCGCAGCTGGAAGAAGTCCCCGCGCTGGCCGGGACCGATAGCTCGGCCGTTCGCGCCGACCTGCGCACGCTCCAGGCCGTGCTCGACGCCTGCGCGGACATAGGCTCTCCGGCTCAGGGCCTGCGGGCGCTCGTGGGGGCGGAGGCCGGCGATGCGGGCGAGCTGGTCGCCGCCGGGCGCCGCCTGGGTGCGCTGGCGAGGTTCCTCCGTGACGACATGCGCCGGGTCGAGGAGGCCGCTTCGTACCTGACGAGCCCCGAGCTCGTGCTGCCTGAGCCAGAAGAGCGTCTGCGCTCCCTGCGTTCTGGCGTCCTGGACATGTTCCCCGACCTACTGCGCCTGGTGGCCGAGGACCGCCTGGGCGAGCTGAGCAGCGCCCACCGCGAGTTCCGCAGCGCATATGTCGCCGCCTACCAGCAGGCCCACGACCAGTACCACGGGGCGGTCACGCCCGCGGCCCTGGGCCAGGTCCGGGACAGTGCCGTCTACCGGGCTTTAGCGGCCATCTCAGGAGCCGGCGCCCTGTCCGTGCCCGACGACCGGGTGAAAGTCGACCGGATGCTGGCCGCGGCCGCCCCGGCGCCCTGCACCCGCAGGGCCGAGAACGAGCTGTCGTGGAAGCCGAGGTGCGCCTGCGGCTTCGCCCTGGGAGACCCTGTGCCCCATCTCGATGCCGGGACCGTGCTGGAGGTGGCGGCGAGGGGGCTCAGCGAGCACTTGGCCGAGCTGTCGAGCCCCACGGTCTCGCCACAACTGGACGACGCTGCTTCCCAGTTGGAGGCGCTTGGCCGGGAACAGCTGGCCCAAGACCTGCGCCGCCTGGTCGAGGTGGCCTCAGTCCCGGAGAGGGCAGACCCCCTGGCCGTAGCGAGCTTGGTGGGCCAGGAGCTGCAAACAGTACTTAGGGACGTCCTCTCCGGCGGTCAGCTGATCGTCACCCGTGACCTGGCCGCGTTGCGCGAGGACCTGATAGGCCGGCGCTACCCGAAGCGGCGCCTCGTCGAGCTCCTGGCCGCGTGGGTGGACCCTGACGCCTCGATGCCTTTGACGGGGTTCGTCGAGGTGGTCGACTCCTCAGAGCCACGAGCTGCCGCGCCACCGGGTACGGCGGCGGCACTGGCTGGTGGGCCGGTACCATCTACGGGCGTGGCCCGCGCCCCGGGCGCGCCCGGACGGCCGGCCCCGCCGAGCGGCTCTCCGACGGTTGCGTTCCTCAGGGCCCGCTTCCCCGAGCTGGCCGCCGCTCTGCCCAGCCAGCAGCCAGCCGACGCCTTCTGGCTGGCCGCGTGGTGGGCCGGGCGCCCCGGCGCGCCCACGTGGGTCCCGCGCCGCCTGGCCGAAGGACCGCACCTAGCCCAAGCGGCCGAAGCGGCCGGCGCTGACCTTGGTGCGCTGGGCGAACTAGCCGACCTCGACGTTCGCTGCGGGCCGGGCACAGTGCTCGGTGGTCAAGTTGAGGCCGCCCTCGCCCTTTCGTCGGCCACGTTGCCTGAGGTTTACTCCGTGCTCACTTCGCAACGACTGCTGCGCTTCCCCCTGGCGCTGGCGGCCGAACAGATCGTGCGCCGCCTCCCGGCCGACTGGCAGGCGGTCAGCCGGGTCGAAAAGCAACAACCTCCCCAGGCGGGCGTCGCCCAGATCTCCTCGGGCCACTTCCTGGTCGGGCCCGACGAGGTGATGGCGCTCGGGTACCTGCTCGAGGCCTCCGGCCACCTCGCCGCCACCGAGCGCCGCCTGGCCGGAGCCACGTGCGCCGAGCTCGTCGGGGACCTCTACCCCGGTCACATAGCTCCGGTGGCCGAGCTGGTCAGCCGGGCCTCACTGGCCACCGCCGGCCGCTCCGTGCTGGGCCCAGATGCGGTCGAGGTCTTCCGGTCCGGTGCCCACAAGCTGCTGACGGCGGCCGACGCCGCGTTTTCCGGCTACGCCGAGGCTGGTTTCCCCGGCTGCCTGCTCGTCTCGGACATCGGCCGAGCGCTGATCGACCCATTACTTGCCTCTCATGGACGAGTGGCTGTGGTGTTGGTCGACGCCATGCGAGCCGACGCCGGCAGGCTTGTCGCCGCCGAGCTGGCCCGTGCCCTTCCCGAGCGCCAGCTGGAGTGGCATTGGGCCGTCGTGCCCGCGCCCACCCGCACCGCCGAAGCTGTTGCCGCTCTTGCCTTAGGCCGGCCCGTACCGGGCGGCTCGGCCACTTCTGCGCACCTTTTGGCCGAGGACGACGACGCCGGCAGCGAGGGGAGGGGAGGGACGGCCCCGTTTGGGCACCTGGGCTACGAGGTCGCCGTGCTGAAAGGTGCCGATCGCGACTACCGAGCCGGACAACTGCGCCAGCTGTGGGCCTCGAGCTCGCCCGTGATGGTGGCCGTGGCCCCGGTCCTCGACGAGCGCCTTCACCACAGCTCGGTAGAGCTGGCCGTGCTGCTTGACGACGCCACCCGCACGATAGGCCAACGGGTGCTGGCGTCGCTGGTGGCCTTGCCTTCGTCGGTGCCGGTCGTGCTCATGGCGGACCACGGTTTCAGGGAGAACCCAAGTTGGGGCCAGGGGCCCGAAGGCCGTTACGTGCATGGCGGGACTTCCCTGCAGGAGTGCGTGGTCCCTGTGGTGATCGCCTCATGAAGTCGGGGCTTGACTGGGCATCAGAGGGGACGGGGCCGGCGGGTGCTCGGCCGACCAGGCTTCGGCCACCGCCGCCGCCACCTGCTCGTGCACCCGGGGCTGGAACATGGACGGCACGATGACGCCTAGCGCCAGTTCCTCCTCGCTGACCGATCCGGCGATGGCGCGCGTCGCCGCCGTTTTCATGGCCGGGGTCACATAGGAGCACCGGGCGGCCAGGGCGCCTTTGAAGAAGCCCGGGAAGCACAGGGAGTTGTTTATCTGGTTGGGGAAGTCACTGCGGCCGGTGGCGGTCACGGCGTCGGGCCGCAGCTCCTCGGCGAAGGC
>JBKQUU010000299.1:0-5532 GCA_052325485.1 Acidimicrobiales bacterium
CAGGAGCTGGCCAGCGAGCCCGACAGCAGGTCGAAGACCGGCCCGTTCTGGGCCATGATCAACCCGAAGACGTGGTTGGCCGCCTCCTCCGAGGGAGAGGCTCCCCAGGGGCGGCTTTCCGGCGGGATCTCGAACCACGCCTCGGTCCGCAGCATGTCGTAGATGTCGCCCAGCAGCACGAGTTTGACGTCCCGGGCGCAGGCGTAGCGCGCCCGGGACGCCAATGCCGTCAGCTCCCGCCGGACCACTTCCTCCGACAGGTAGTGGATCCCGGCCGTCCCGTCGGAGAAATGCAGGTCGCTGACGACGATCAACATCCTCGCGCCTGCCCCGAGCCATAGTCGATGTGCCAGCCGCGGGCCTCGGCCAGCAGGGCGCACGCCCGCTCCGCGAGGGCGCATATCGTGAGCAACGGGTTGACCCCCAGGGAGCGCGGGACGACCGACCCGTCGGCCACGTACAGCCCGCCGTGGACCTCGCCCGGTCCCTCGCCGGTGAACACCTGGCCCCGGTGGTCCACCACGCCGGTCTCGGCCGTAGGCCCCATCGCGCAGCCGCCGAGCGGGTGGACGCTGACCAGCTCGTGCTTCAACAGCTTCGTCCATACAGGGTCCTTCAGGTAGGTCCCTCCGAGCGCTGCGGTCGCTTTTCGCACCACGTCCTCGATCCGGCCGAACACGGCCTGTTCGCCGACGCCCGGCCACCGGATGCGCAGCCGGTCCTCTTCCAGCACCAGGCGGCCGCCCGCGTCGTCGTGGGCCATGACCAGGTAAGTCAGCGTATGGCGAAGAGCCCCGTGGTGGGGGCCCCAAGCGAGGCTCTCGACCTCGCGGGCCGCTCGCTCCAGGCGGTGGGGCGGGGTGTGGTCCTCGTCCCGCTGAAGGACGGCGGCGGCCGCGGCAAAGAACTCGGGCGCGGCGGGCCCGAGTGCCCCGGGGATCACGCCCTCTTCGATGATGATCCCCTGGTCGAGCTCGGCGCCGGGACGGAGGTCGATCAAGCCGGTGATGGTGGGGCCGACGGGCGCCTGCCGGTCGTCCGGGTACCGGCCGGCCCAGCCGACGCCGTTGACCTCGGCGTCCCCGTTGTAACTGAAGGCGAGGACGTCGCCGTTGCCGGAGAAGCGCTCGCCCAGCCGGGGGGAGAGCGCCAACCCGCGGGCTCGGGAGCGGAGCAGGATCTCGGTGCTGCCGAGCGTTCCCGCCCCCAGGACGACGACGCCGGCCTGCACCGACGAGCCGCCCACCACGCGCCCGTGGGCGTCGTCCAAGAGGTCGAAGTGGACCCGCCAACCACCGGGGGCGGCCTCCACCCACCTGACCAGGGCGCAGGTGAAAACCCGGGAACCGTGGTTGACGGCGTCGGGCAGGTAGTTCATCAGCGTCGTGTTCTTGGCCCCGTAGTTGCAGCCTGTGACGCAGTTCCCGCAGGAGGTGCAACCGGGTTGCCATACCCCGGCCTCGTTGTAGCCCTCCTCGAAAGTGACGTTGATGCCGGGGCGCCGGGTTATGGTGCCCAACGAGCGAGCGGCGCCGGAAAGCGATGCCAGCTTGGGAAAGTTAGCGAGCCGTTCGGGGACCGGGTTGGGCCGCAACATCCCGAACGCCTTCCCGTACCCGTCGTCCAGGCCTTTGTCGAGGTCGTCGCGGAGCTGGGCCGGCCAGCAGGGGTCGTCGAAGACCCTCCGGTCTGCCTGAAGAGCGACGTTGGCGTTCACCAGGGACGTGCCGCCCAGGCCGCAGCCCACGAACACACTGATGCCCTCCCCTACGCGCAGGTCGTAGAGGCCGGTACGGGGACCGACGTGACCCCCTGGCAGGTCCAGCTGTAACTCCCTGGCCGCCGCCAGGCCCGTGGCCGGGTACTCGCCCGGGTGCAGCTCTTTGCCCCGTTCGAGGACGCACACCGAGCGCCCGGCCCGAGACAGCCTGGAGGCCGCGACTGCACCTCCGTAGCCGGAGCCGACCACGACGACGTCGTAGCCGTCGTCGATCTCCCCGATCGGCGCCGACAGTCGTCGTAGTGGTGGTGGCGAAGGCGGCTGCATGCGCCACTGTACGGCACCACAGCCCGAGCGCTGTTGGGGCCACCAGGCCGCGGCACCAGAGAGCCAGCGCTCGGGTGACGGCCAAAACCAACGGGATCACTTGCAGCCTCGTTATCCTCCGCTAATGGCGCACGCGGAGGTGCCCCTAGACCGGGCCGGCGAGGGACAGGCGAAGCCCGGTCCGCGCCATGGGGTGGCTCTCTGCCTTTCGGGCGGCGGCTACCGGGCCGCCCTTTTCCACCTGGGCGCCGCCCGGCGGCTCAACGAGCTCGGGCTGCTCGGGGCGGTGGGTACGGTCACGGCCGTGTCGGGCGGGAGCATCTTTGCCGCCCACCTTGCCCGTCACCTGGCCGTGGCGAACGGCATGTGGCCCCCGGTGGCAGGCGCCGTGCCCGGGTGGGAAGCCGGTGTCGCCGGCCCCGTCCGGGAGATGGCGACGCGCAACCTGCGCGCCCCCGCCATGCTTTCCCGCCGGCGATGGGCCACGTCCTGGCGCGACCACGCTCTAGCTGCCGCCCTGGCTGCCACGGGCGGAGGCGATATGGCGCGCCTGGCCCTGCGGGACCTGCCTCGCCGGCCACGGTTCGTGTTCTGCGCCACCGACCTCCAGTTCGGGGACCAGTGGACCTTCGATACCGGGGCCCAACGGTTGGGCAGCTCCAAAGCCGGCTTTCTCAGCCCCCTCCCTTCGGGGTGGTCCCTGGCGTCGGCGGTGGCCGCGTCGTGTTGCGTCCCTTATGCCTTCGCCCCTTTCCGGGTGAAGGGCCTGGCTGGGGACCTCCGGTGCGGTTCCTACCAGGGGGCCGACCGCCGAGCCCGAGCAGCGCGGATCGACCTGGGCGACGGAGGCCTGTACGACAACCTCGGCCTGGAGCCGGTGTGGGACGACCATGCCGTCCTTTTCGTCTCGGACTGCGCTCCGAGCTATGCCGGTGTACAAGGTACGACTCGGGCTTGGCCGGCACTGCGGCCGTTCGTGATATTGCTCGACCAGGCGACCAACGTCCGCCGGCGGTGGTTGGCGTCGGAGATTTCCGGACAGCGCGTCCGGGGCGCGCGGTGGGGGACCGGGGTGGCCCCGCCTTGTGGCGACGCCCGCACCGGCCCGGCCTATTCCGACGATTTCGTGGACCATTACATTTCCCGGGCACGCGTGGACCTGGACGGGCACAGCCCGGAGGAGGCGGCGGTCATCGAGAACCACGGCTACCTGGCGGCGGACAGAGCGATAGGCCGCTCTTTCGACGACCTCGCTCTCGGTCCCCACCTGCCGCCTGTCCCTCCCCACCCCGAGTGGATGGACGAGGCGCGTGCCCGCCGTGCGTTGGCGGACAGCTCGAAAGTCACTTTGCTGGGCCGAAGTGCGCGGCGGCTACGCGCCGCCGGCCAACCGGCCCGGTCCCGGTAGGTACGCGAATGCCCGGCGAAGACATCATTTTCACGCCGCTCCGGTTCAGGGCCCTCACCATCAAGAACCGCATCGTGAGGTCGAGCCTCACCGGTCGCTTCGACAACTACGACGGTTCGGGGACCGCCCCACGGGTGAACTGGGAGCTGAAATTCGCCCGCAATGGCGCCGGCGCCATCATTTCCGCCCTCGCCCCCGTCGAACCTCGCGGCGCGAACCTCCCCAACAACGCATATATCGATAGTGACGACCGCATCCCGTTTTGGCGCCAGCTGGCCAAGCGTGTCCATGAGTACGATTGCTCGTATATCCTCCAGCTGGCCCACGCCGGCCGTCAGCGGGAGATTGTCGGCCTCGACTTCTCCACTGCTCTTAGCTCGACTGACCGGCCCGAACCTATACACGGCTTTCCGTCCCAGAAGATGACAGTGAAAGATATCGACCGGACGGTAGGGTTGTTCGCTCGTGGGGCGTACCGAGCGAGGGAGGCGGGGCTCGACGGGGTGGAGTTGCACGCGGCCAACGGCTACCTGTTCACGCAGTTCCTGAGTTCGGCCATCAACGACCGCGACGACGACTACGGCGGCCGGCTCGAGAACCGGGCCCGCTTGCTCCTCGAGGTTGTGCGTGCCATCCGGCACGAGGTCGGGCCCGACTTTCATCTCCAGGTCAAGATCAGCGTCACCGAGCACGCCAATGTGATGCCGCCGTGGGCGGCCAAGGGGAATACCGTCAAGGATTCGACACAAGTGTGCCGTTGGCTGGTTGACGCCGGAGTTGACGCGATCCACGTGTCCACGGGAAGCGGTTTTCCTCACCCGCGCAACCCCGCGGGCCAGTTCGCGCCCGGGGAGGCAGCCAAGACCTACAACCTCATGATCAACGCCGGCAAGTACACCCACCGCAACTACTTCCTCTTCCGGGCACGGCCGTTCCGGGACCTGTTCGGCTGGTACTGGCGGAGCCGAGGGGTGGAGGCTCCTGAGGGGGCCAACCTTCCCGACTCGGCGGCCGTCAAGGCGGCCGTGACGGTCCCCGTCCTGTGCACGGGCGGCTTCCAGACAGCCTCGGTCATCCGCGCCGCCATAAACGATGGTGCCTGCGACGCGGTGACAATCGGCCGGCCCTTCGTGGCCAACAACGACCTGGTGAGGCAGTTCGAGGCCGGGGCGGACCGGCCGGCCCGGCCGTGCAGCTACTGCAACAAATGCCTCTTCAACGTGCTCGAGCACCCGCTCGGCTGTTACGACGAGAGCCGTTATGACAGCCGCCAGCAGATGATCGAAGAGATCATGTCCGTTTACCGGGGTATGGGGGAGGCCGGTGACTGAACGCCCCTGCTCCTGGACCCGCGTTGAGCCACGTCGAGCCACATCGATTTGTCCATCTATCGACGCAGGGCGGGAATTTGGCCCGACTTTCATCCGCATACGGTTGGCACCTAGACAAAAACGGCGCCAGCGGGTCGATAAATGGACAAAACCTGGCGTGCTGGCGTTGCGAGCGGCACGGGGAGGCCGGGCCTGCGGTCAGCTTCGAACAGTTCTGCCAGGCTGACCACGCGCCTTCCCGCTTGAAGAGCCGGGGCGGGGCTCGACGATGGCGGTCACGTGATCGTCGAGGTCGAGAGCGAACCGGTTATCTTCGGGCCCCGAACGAGAAGATCCCCACGGCCTGTAACCGCTGGATGCGCACATGCAGGGCGACCAACCACAGTGGGCTACCAGAGCCGGGATGACCGAGACGCTCACGACCAAGTCCGCGCGCGCGGGGTGTTGCCGGCAAAATTAGATGACAATGGTCCGGGAACTTTGGGTGAGGACAGTCCGGCATGACTGAGTGCTGACGCGCAACGGCGCCGGCCCCGAGTGCGCAGGGAGCCGGCGCCGTAGGTGACGGCAGTCTTCAGGTGCGGGTCAGTTCGGCGACCGCCTTCTTGGCGCAGGTGTCGTCGACGAGCCCCTTGCCGTCGGCGGCGGCGGCCATCAACGCGGCGGTGGCGGCATTGTTGAGCGCTCGGGGCAGCCCGTTGGCATAACGGTGCAGGCGAGCGGCGGCGTCATCGGCAATGAGGGGG
>JBKQUU010000300.1:0-29741 GCA_052325485.1 Acidimicrobiales bacterium
ACTCGGCCCTCAACTCTAGGAGCGTTGTGCCGAATCCTCGCATTAGATGAACCGTCTCGCTGCCACCGCCTTCCCCCCCGGGCCCACCCGCCGGCCCCGCCGCCCGCGGGGGGGTGCCGGCGGCGCCCGGCTGGTCTCCCAGATCGAAGCCGGCCTGGGCGAAGACCCCGGGCCCGGCGGCTGGTCGGGCGGTTTCGCCAACCAGGCGCACTGGGACCCGGCCCGGTCACGGGACTGGCGGTGCTGGGCGCAGACCGGGCCGACGTGGTCGGCCCATTGCGGCGCCGAGGTGGCGGCCGACGACCCGCTCGGGCTGTGCCATCAACATCGCCGCTCGCTGCTCGAGGGTGACGCCGCCGGCGGGGGTGACGCCGCTGGTCCCTGCGGCCACGAGGTCGCTGGCCCGCTCCTGGCCGCCTTGGTCGGGTCCCGGACCTGAACCGGCGCTGAGGGCCCGCTGAGACTTTGCCCATGTCAGGGCGGTCCTGTCGCCCTTGAGCCCTAGCCTCTTGTGTTTAGGCATTACGCTGGAGATGGTTCCGGACGGTCCCTGGCTAGGGAGAAAGGCCACAAATGGCAGGTTCATCGCAGGGGCGCGGCGGCGGCAAGGCGGGGAAGGTCCCGCCCCGGCCGGGAAGTTCGCGACCACCGGTACCCAAGCGCCCGACCGCGGGCCGGCCGGCCACGTATTCCACCACGCGGGGGGGACGGCCCGTGCCCCGGGCGTCGGCCCGCCAGAGCCTGCAGCAGCGCCGGCAACGCAACATTTACACGGCCATCGCCGTGATCGGCGCCGTCGTAGTGGTGGTCGCCGTGATAATCACCGTCAGCCTGACCGGGGGCGGGAGCACGACCACCACCACCAACGGCAAGATCGCCTCGGGGGCGTTCGTCCTTCCCGCCAACCTCATAGCCCAGGTCGAGAACGTGCCCGTCGACAGGCTGGTGGCGGCGGCCGCACCCCAGAAGTGGCGGACGGCGGGGCAGGAGGCCCTGGAGTACGGCTTGCCCCCTCAGGCGTTGCCAGCCAAGAACCCTGCTTACAATGTCGACGGCAAACCCGCCATCGTCTTCGTCGGGGCCGAGTACTGCCCCTACTGTGCCGCCGAGCGCTGGGCGTTGGTGATGGCCTTGTCGAAGTTCGGTACGTTCACCGACCTGCGGGGGACCACCTCGTCGGCCACGGACACCAACCCCAGCTCGCCCACGTTCTCGTTCTACGGGTCCAGTTACAGCAGCCCCTACATCGTTTTCGAGAGCGACGAGCAAGACACCAACACTGACCAGCCGCTCCAAGCCCCGACGGCGGCGGAGAACGCCCTGGTGACCAAGTACGACACCACGCCGTACATCCCCTCACAGGACGCGGGCGAGAACCCGATACCCTTCGTCTATCTGGCCGGCAAGTACGTCCTGACCGGCAACCAGTACGACGCCAGCCCCATCGCCGGCGACCAGTGGGCCACGGCCGCGTCCTACATGACCTCTGGCAAGAACGTCACCTCAAAGGGCCTGGAGGCCTCGGCCGGGTTCCTGGTCGGTGACCTGTGCGAGATCACCCACAACCAGCCCGCGGCCGTTTGTTCGCAGGTCCCGTCCTCGCTCAAGGGCGTCACCATGACCTCACCGGTCCCCAAGACCAGCTCCGTCCCGACCACCGCGGCCAAATCGCCCTCCACGACCGCTAAAGCACCCTCCACCACGGCCAAAGCCAAGAAGGCCTCGAGCTAACCATGGCCAGGGTGGTGGGGCAGGGCACCCGCCGCACGCCGGCCACCGCCACCGGCACGGCCAGGACCGGTGGCACGGCCCAGGCGCCGGTGGCCGAGGAGCCGGTCCCCGGGCGCCTGGTCCCGCCGCGGTGGGTGCCCATGACCACTTTTGTCATTTGCGCCCTGGCTGTGGCCGACTCGGCCTACCTGACGTACCTGCACTTCTCGAACCCCAAGGCCATAGCGTGCTTTTTCACCAAGCCCGGCTCGGTGGTCAACTGCGGGCTGGTGACCACCAGCAGCTATTCGTACTTCTTCGGGTCGCTCTTCCACCACTTGCTCCCGGTGGCCCTGTGCGGCCTGGTGTGGGCGGTGGCCATGCTGGCCCTGTGCAGCCCGTGGGCGTGGCGGGCGGCGTCGCCGTGGGTGGCCCGGGCCCGGCTGGCCGGCTCCGTGGCCGGCGTGGCCACCGTGCTGTGGCTCCTGTGGGCCGAGCTCATCAAGCTGAAGCACATCTGCGAGTACTGCACGCTGGTGCACATCCTGACCTTCGTGCTTTTCGTGGTCTTGCTCCTGGGCACGGCCCTGGCCATGCCGGCCGAGCCCGGGCCGGGGCTGGACGAGACGGCCTGAGCAGCCCCCCCCGCCCCTTCAGGGCCGGGCGGACAGGACCATGGCCTCCCAGGGCCTGAGGTGGAGCTGGTGGCCCACGTCGGGCCCCAGGACGGGTGTGCCGGGGCCCGATGGGCCGAGGTCCGATGAGGCCGAGGAGACCAGTACGCGGAGGTGCTCGTCGCCCACCAGTGGCCGGGTGACGGCCTGATCGGAAAGGTTGGCCACCGTGGTCACCTCCCCGACGCGGTAAGCCCAGACCTGGTCGTCGAGCAGCACCCGCTCCAGCTTGTCCAGATGGCCGATGCGGCCGGCCCGGCGCAGCTCTGACAACCGGCGCCAGAAGTTGAGCACCGAGCCGGGGGCCGCCTTCTCGTCGCGGACATTGGTGGCCGTGCTGCCCAGGGGGAGCCAGGGCCGGGCCGAGGGCGTGGTAAAGCCGGCATTTTTCTCGGGCGACCACAGCATCGGGGTCCGGCACCGGTCGCGAGCTTGGTTGTCTGGTCGCCCCATGCTCATCTCGTCGAGCCGCATGGGGACGGGCACGTCTACGTCGGCCATGCCCAGCTCGTCGCCGTAGTAGAGCACCACGGCCCCGGGCAGGCTGGAGAGGACGGTCAGCGCCGCCTTGACCGCCCGGGCGTCGTCGCCGCACCAGCGGGTGGGGAACCGGCCCACATCGTGGTTGGACGCCGTCCATACCGGGGTGGCACCGGGAGGCAGGGCGGCCAGGGTGCTCTCGACCACGTCCGCCAGTGCTGGCGCCGTGAACGCCGATTCCACAAAACCGAAATTGAAGCCCATGTGCAGTTCGGGCGCTCCCCGGCCGTAATAGTCCCCGAAGCGCTGGTAGTCAAACTCCCACGTCTCGCCGAGCAGGGCCGGCTCCTGCTCGTAACCATCGGCTATCTGCCGCCAACGCCGGTAGATATCATGGACCTCGGGCTGGTGCGAGTTGTAGACCGGGCGCAATTTGCCCCTTTGTACAACGGGATGGTCGGTAGGCCCGGCCAGTGGGTTGTCCCGGAGCAGGGCGTCTTTGTACAGGCCGTGAGCCACGTCGATACGGAAGCCGGCCACCCCGCGGTCGAACCAGTAAGCCAGGATCTCTTCGAACTCCTCGTGGACGGGTTCGTGCCACCAGTTGAGGTCCGGCTGGGCGGGCAGGAAATTGTGCAGGTAATACTGGCCACTTTCGTCGTCGAAGGTCCAAGCGGCGGCGCCCGTGGCGCAGATCCAGTTGTTGGGCGGCCCGCCGTCGGGCCCGGGGGGTGCCCACACGTAGTACTCGCGGTGCGCCGACCCTTTGGCGGAACGGGCGTCCACGAACCAGGGGTGGGCGCTGGAGGTGTGGTTGGGGACGAGGTCGAGCATGACCCCTATATCCCGTGCCGCCGCCTCGACGACCAGCCGGTCCAGGTCGGCCAGCGTGCCCAGGTCAGGGTGCACGCCGTAGTAGTCAGAGACGTCGTAGCCCCAGTCGGCGTTGGGCGAGGGCATGGTGGGCGAAAGCCACAGGGCGTCGATGCCCAGCCATTGCAGGTAACCCAGGTTGTCGCATATACCGGCCAGATCCCCGACCCCGTCCCCATTGGAGTCCTGCCAGCTACGGACGTAAATCTGGTAAATAGTGGCGCTGCGCCACCACGGTTGGCTACGGGGCATCCCGCCAGTATGCCAAGTGTGTGCCGCGCCGTCTATCTACCGGCCGCCAGTCTTTTCACCACCACTCTCAGTGCTCAAAATGGGGTTATTCAGCGCGGTCCTGACCGGGGGCCACGACCGTCTAACTGGGTGTGCCCCTTTTTCCTCAAAGTTCTGCCTAGTCAGGCCGGCAGTCCTTGCGTGAGTTCGGGAAGTGAGGGCATTGGCCACGTCGGGTCCCCAACCGACGTGACTGACGAGCAGTGGACGCTAGTGCAACCATTGGTGAACGTCGCCGGTAAACGAGGGAGAAGGCTCGGCAACGACATCCGGGCCGTGGTCGACGGTGTGCTCTACATCGCCCGCACCGGCGACCAGTGGCGCTGTCTACCACCACAGTTCGGGCCCTGGGCACGGGTGTGGCCCCAATTCCGGCGCTGGTCGCGCAACGGGACATGGTCCCGGCTCTTGGCCGAGCTGCACCGCAAAGCGAGGACCAAGCTCGGCCGGGCTGCCGCCGTGCCGTCGATGGTGGTCATCGGCACCCACCTCCCACGACCGGGGCGGCCCGTACGGGGCCACCAAGGGCGCCAAGCGGGCCGTGGCCGTCGACGTCACCAAGCGGGCCGCTTTGGAAGTACGCCGTGCCGGTCATGACAAGGGACGCCACAAGTTCGCGCCCCTGGCCTACGCCTGGCGGGTGGAAGTCGCTCACGGGCACCTGCTGGCCAGCCGGCGGCTGGCCCGCTCCTTTGAGCGCACGCCCGAGCCGGCCAGCGGCTGGCTCCAAGTGGCCTGCCTGGCGGCCGTGCTCGACGCGCTTGCCCCGAGCCGTCCTGGCCGGGTAGCTGTGCCCACGGCCCCGTGGACCATGGGTCGCCGGCGGGCTGTCCTGTTGGCCGCAGCGTAGGGCCGCCTCCCGAGGTAGTTGCAACTTCGCCGCGCGTTGGGCACTCTGGCGCGGTGCTCACGGTGATAGCGAGCAACCGCCAGCGCTCTCGGGCGTGCTGTCACACCCTCGTGCGCTCGCGCGTACGACGCCGCCCCACACAACGCCAGGCCGCTACAGGGCCAACGACCCGCTACTCGCGTTCTTGCAGGGCCTCTGATTATGCCGAACTCTTTGAGAAGATCCCCGCCTGCTGACTAGCTTTCTGGCCCATCCTCGGCATAATCCGGTCCTCGGCATAAGCCGACGATCTCGCGCTCATGGTGCTCGGGACCAAGGCTCACGCCGAGGGCCTGCGAGACGAGGTGGCAACGGTGCTCTCGACGATGGGCCTGCGCCTGTCGGAGGAGCAAACCAGGCTCGTCCACATCGACGAGGGCTTCGACTTGTTGGGTTTTCGCACCCAGCGCCAAGCCAAAAGAGGAGCGAACAAGGTGGTCGTCTACACCTGGCCGGCGAAGAGGGCACTTGCCTCCATCAAAGCCAAAGTGAAGACGATCACTACGCAGGGCACGCACCACCTGCTCACTGACCTGTTGCACCAACTCAACCCGGTGCCGCGGGGCTGGACGGCGTACTTCCGGCACGGTGTGCCCAGGGCGACCTTTGGCTACCTGTCCCACTACAGGTGGCGACGGGTCGTCCAATGGCTGCGCCGCAAGCACCGCCGTGCCACCTGGAGGTTCCTGAGGTCCCACTACCTGGCTGGCAGGTGGTGGCCTGAGCAGGACGGGATCAGCCTCTTCAACCCGGCCGCAGTACCGGTCACCCGATACCGCTACCGAGCAGCGGCTATCCCTTCGCCGTGGGAGCGGTTGACGACCAGGGAGGTCTTTTAGCCCGTCAGGCACGGGCGCGTGGAGAGCCGGGTGCGGTGGAAGTCGCACGTCCGGTCCGGGGAGCGGACCGGGAAAACGGACCAGGCGGAAGGCTGGCACCAGGTGGGCCCCGCCCAGCTGACCTACGCGCCCGAAATCATGCCAAATAGCTGCGCAACTCGCTCGAGTACTCCGGGAAGTAGCGGGAGATCGTGTCGAGGCTGAAGCGGGGGAGGATGGAGCCGGCCGGTTCGCGGTCGAGCAGGAAGGCGAACGACGCCCGCACCAGCTCTTCGCCCGGGAGGTCGGCCAGGCCCAGGCTCTGGGCCAGGGCGGCGGGCAGGGACACGACGTGGCTCGTCTCCGACTTGGGCCCCCGCACCTTGACGGCGTAGGCGCCATCGCTCTGGCGGGAGACCAGGACGGTCGGCACGCTCGGCAAGGTCGGCACGCGACCACCGTACCGGCGCCGCCACCGGCGGTCAGCCGCAGGCTGAAAAAGGGGCCAGACTAGGCGGCCAGAGAAGGCGGCCAGAGAAGGCGGCCAGAGAAGGCGGCTAGAAAATAGGGATGGACACTTTGGAGCTGCGCCTGGAGACCTCGGGGCGTCCGGCGCTCGACATCACCGCCGATGTGAAGCACTTCTGTACCGGCCGGGGCGACGGGCTGTGCTCGGTGTTCGCGCCCCACGCTACGGCCGGGCTGGCCCTCATGGAGACGGGCTCGGGCTCGGACGAGGACCTGTTCGAAGCCCTGAGCTCGCTCCTGCCCCGGGACGACCGCTACCGCCACCGCCACGGCTCGCTCGGCCATGGGGCCGACCACCTGCTCCCTGCCTTTGTCTCGCCCTCCCTGGTCATACCCGTCCTCGCCGGTCAACTGGCCCTGGGCACGTGGCAGAGCGTGGTGTTCGTCGACACCAACAGCGACAACCCTCACCGCCGGGTGCGCCTCAGCTTCCTGCCTGGTTGAGCCGGCGCGTTCAGCGCCTGGGCCGGGCGCGGTAGACGGACAGGCCGAGGAGCACGGCCACGATGACGGGAAAGGCGGCGACGGCGGCGGCGTTGACCGAAGGCCCCTTCACCAGCAAGGCCACCAGGCCCAGGCCGATGAGCACCCCGACCAGCAGTTCGGGCGTGTCGCCGACCAGGAAGCCCCACCAGAACCGGCCGAAGGCCACCAGCCACCGCACGACCAGGGGCGACCGAGCGGCGGCCTCAGCCGGCACGGGCCTGTTCCGGAGCTACGGCCGGGTGGCGCGGCCGTGACAGCTGGACGAGCACCCAGGTCACCACGGCGTAAATGCCCACCAGCACGGGTATGGCCAGGTCGGAGCCGGGCCAGCGGACGCCCAGGCCTTCGCCGGCCCAGAACGTGCCGAAGGACACCAGCATCAGGCCCACGGCGATCTTCATGGCGTTCTCGGGCACGCCGGCCAACTGGCGGGCGACGACGACGCCCACCCCGGCCACCACCAGGATGGCGGCCCCGGCGGCGGCACTGGCCAGCCCGAGCTGGTGGTCGCCCCCGCCCAGGCCGAGGACGATGACGGCCACTTCCAGGCCTTCCAGGAAGGTCCCCTTGAAGGCGACGACGAACCCGGTGGCGTCCCGCCGGGCCGGGCCGCCGGCCGCCGGCCCCGTGCCCTCATAGCCGGCGGAGAGGCTCTCCACGTGCTGGCGGAAGATGGCGTCCTCGTCGTGCTTGGCTTTCAGGCCCACGGCCCGTAAGACGGCCTTGCGCAGCCACTGCAGGCCGAACACCAGGAGCAGGGTGCCGATGACGGCCCTCAGCACGTCGATGGGGACCAGGTGCACCAGGGCCGGGCCCAGCGCTGCCACCAGCACGATGAGCACACCGAGGGCGACGGCGGCGCCTTCTAGGGCCGAGCGCCAGCCCCTAGACACACCGGCGGCGACGATGATGGTGAGGGCCTCGACGCTCTCCACGCAACTGGCCAGGAAGACCGCTACGGCGAGGGTGATGTCGCTGGAGGGGTGCATGTCGGGACAGTCCTTTCAGGCTGGCCTTCTAGCGGGCCGGGCGGGCCACCTGGGCGGCCACCCCGGGTGTGAGGTCGACGACGCCATCGGCCCCGCCTTCGGCGGGCGCCTCGGAGGCGTCTTGGCTTGGGTTGAAACTACCCTCGTGGGCCAGGACCAGACAACCTTCCGGGCTCAGCTTTACGCCCACGGTGCTGCCGCGCTCCCAGCGGTGCTCGGAGAACGTCCGGGTAAAAAGAAGGGGCCCGTCGGCGGACAAGGCGTGCTCGTAGCCCCGTCCGGCAAAAGCCACGTCCCGGACCCGGGCCAGCACCGGGGCGCCCGCGGGGCTCACGATGTGGACGGCTGAGGGCCGCACGAACATCTGCAACTGGTCGCCCGGGCGGACCGGCCGGGGCAGGCTGGCGGTGACCACGGCACCACCGGCGCTCGCCGCCAGCCGGACCGGGGCCCACTGGGACGGAGGGGTGCCCGTGGGCGCCCCGGCCAGGGTGACCGGCATTTCGCTGCAGATGCCGGTGAAACGGGCGACGAAGGGGCTGGCCGGCCGCAGGTAAAGCTCTTCGGGCGGGCCGACCTGCACGATCCGGCCCTCCCGCAGGACCCCGACCCGGTCGGCCAGGGAGAAGGCCTCGGACTGGTCGTGGGTGATGTAGACAGAGGTGGCGCCGCTATCGCGGGCCAGGGTGGAGATGGCGAGGCGCAGCTGCTCGCGCATGTCGGCGTCCAGGTTGGACAGCGGCTCGTCGAACAGGAGCAGGCCGACCCCGCCCACCAGCGCCCGGGCCAGGGCCACTCTCTGCTGCTCACCGCCGGACAGCTCGTTGGGGTAGCGCTCGCCCAGGTGCCCGAGCCCCACCCGCTCGAGCATCCGGCCGGCCTGCCGGCGGGCCTCGTGCCCCCTCACGCCCAACTGGCGCACGGGAAAGGCCACATTGCGCAGCGCCGTCATGTGGGGCCACAGGGCGTAGTCCTGGAAGACCATGGCCAGGCGCCGCCGCTCGGGGGGCACGTGGGCGCCGGGCCCGGCCACCAGCCGGCCGCCGATGGAGATGGTGCCCTGGCTCAGCCGCTCGATGCCGGCCAGGCACCGCAACAGCGTCGTCTTGCCCGAGCCGGACGGGCCCAGCAGGACCAGGAACGAGCTCGGGTCGACGTCGAGGCTGACCTCCGACAGGGCCGCCTTCGGCCCGAAGAACTTGCCGGCGCCGGCAAACGCCACGCTTTCTCCCCCGTCCGGCCGCCCGCCGGCGCCAACCCCGCTCTCAGCCAACCGAACGCCACCCTCCTATGCGGCGCCAGCCCTTCGGGGCGAACAGCCGGAAAGCCCCCAGCACGAGACCGATCACCAACAGCACGGCGCCCACGGACACCACCGTCATGGCGGTGCCGATGTCGTAGTGGTAATTGCTGAGCCAGTTGTCGATGGCCACCGAGACGGGCTCCTGGCCCGGCGGGTACAGGAGCTGGGAGATGGGCAGTTCGAAGAAGGTTTTGGCGAAGGTGATCAACCAGGCCAGCACCAGCACCCGGGACACCACCGGTAGGTAGGCCGAGCGCCAGGCGGCCATGCCCCGGGCGCCGTGCACCCGGGCCGCCTCCATCAAGGACCCGTGCACCTGGGCCACCTGGCCCATCATGATGCGCGACTGGGTGGGGACAGAGGTGGCCAGGTAGCCCATGACGAGCAGGGGCAGGGTCTCGTACAGGTCCAGGCCGAACCGGCTGGTTATGGGCAGGTTGAAGGCGAAGATGTAGCCGGCGCCGAGGACGATGCCGGGCAGGGCGATCGAACCCAGCAGGAGCAGGTCCCCGGCCTTGGTGGACCGGCCCGGCCGGCGGGCGGCGAGCAAGCGGGCCACGGCCAGGCCGAGGACGGCCGTCACCGTGGCCGTGATGGCGGCCAGCTCGGTGGACAGCAGCACGGGGCCGGACAGGCCGGTGGCGCCCTCGGCTATCGAGTGGCCATAGGCGATCGAGCCCGAGAAGACCTCGCGGTAGGCGCCCAAGGTGAGGGAGTGGGTGCCCACCGGCAGGCCCAGGCCCTGTACGAACGAGCCCATGAAGGCACCCAGGCCAGGAGCGCCCAGGGCCAGGAAGAAGAACAGGGCGATCAGGCCCGTGAGGGCCCATTTGGCTGGTCGGCGCAACCGGTAGCGGGTGGCGGCCCGGGTGCGCCCGCTCAGGATGGCGTAGCTGCGCCCCCGGGTGACACGCGACTGGAGGGCGAGAGGGATGGCCGCTGAGGCCAGGAGAAGGATGCTCAGCACGCCCGCCACCCCGAACTGGGCCGGGTTGTTGTCGACGGCCTGGTAGATGCCGTAGGTGGCCATGGTGAAATGGGACTGGAAGGCCAGGGTGGAGGCGACGCCGAAGTCGCTCATGGTCTCGACGAACACCAGGGCGACCGAGGCCAGGACGGCCGGGGCCAGCACCGGCACCACCACCCGGGCGGTGGCCACCCTGCCGCCGCCGTGCACGCGTACCGCCTCCTCGAACTGGCTCCCCAGCCCGCCCAGGGCGGCCGACATGGTCAGGAAGGCGAAGGGGGCGGTGGCCAGGGAATCGACGAAGACGACACCCACGGGGCTGAAGAAGGTGTGGTCGGCCCAGGCGCTGTACAGGCCGAACTGCGAGAGCACGCCGCGCGGCTCGAGCAAGTACTGCCAGCCCTCGGCCATCAAGTAGGTGGGGACGAGCAGAAGCGCCCACATGGACCCCGGCCACACCCGGCGCCCCCCGACGTCGGTGCGCATGGTCAAAAAGGCCAGGCCGCCCCCGACGACCAGGTCCAGGGCGCAGACCGCGGTACTGACCCAGATGGAATTGAAAAGGCCCCGGAAAGCCTGGCCCTGCAGGGCCTGGGTGATGCTGGAAAAGCTGAACCAGGCGCTCCCCTGGCCGAACAGCCGGGGCATGAACGCCTGCAACAAGAAGGCTCCTACCGGTATGGCCACCAAGACGGCGAGGATGGCCCAGACCAGCCAAGGCCCGCCGCGGCGCCGGGCCCGGTCGCAGGGCGAGGAGACCCGCGCCCGGAGCGGGCCCGGGCCCGGGGGCCGGCCCGGGGCCGTGCCCGGCCCCGAGCGCGGGCCCATGGCGTCGCCGCCAGGGCCGTCCCCGGCGTCGCCCGGTGTGCTACTTAGGGCGGGACCGGCCCCCCCGGGGCCGGTCCCTGGGCCCTGTCCCGGCCGTGTGGCCGGGAGTGCCTGGGTCATTCAACGATGGCCTGGGTCATTCAACGATGTTGTCGGTGAACCAGGTGTTGACCGTGTCCTCTCGAGCGCCCCAGGTATAGGGGTTGATATTTTGGGCTGGGACCTTGGACAGCGGGGGGAGCGCCGAAAGGGGCTGCTCGCCTTTGATGACGGGCCAGTACAGCGAGTCGCCGGTGGGGTCGCCGGACTGCATGATCTTCTGGCCCGGGGCCGACATGACGAACTCGACGAACTTCTCCGCTTCCAACTGCTCCGCCTTGGGGGCCTTGGCGTCGATCCCGATGGCGCTGGGCAGGGCGGTGACGGGGTCCAGGAACCTCACCTTGATGCCCGGGGTCTTGAGCCCGGCGCCGATGCCGGCCGAGCTCTGGACCAGGGCCAACTTGATGATGCCGGCCTCCAGGGCGGCCAGGGTGTTGCCGTTGGTGAGGTTGATGACCAGGCCGTTGTTATTGAGGGCGTTGAAGAACTTCTCGCCCTGGGCTACCCCCCCGAGGTAGTTCATCATCCCGGCGACGAAGGGGTACGTGGGACCGGACACGGCGGGGTCGTTCATACCGACTTTCCCGTTCCACTTGGGCCCGAGCAGTTGCTGCCACGTGGTCGGGGGGTCCGTGACGGTCTTGGAGTCATAGACAAGGGTGCCGGCCATGGTCAGCCCGGTGGGGATGTAGCTGTGGTCCGCGGGCACGGCTTGTTGGCCCAGGCTGTTCCAGTCGACCATCGGCTCCCAGCCCTTCAAGAGCATGCCCTGCTGGTCGAGGGAGGCGAAGGCAGTGGCACCGTCGACCCATAACAAACCCCACTTGGGGTTATTTTTCTCGGCCTGCACCTTGGTGAGCAGGGGGCCCGTGCTGTCGTCGTCGAGGCTGACCGTGATGCCGGTCGCCTTCTGGAAGGCGGTGGTCTCGGCCGAGTCGTAGCCCTGGGCCGAGTAGACCACCAGGGTGGGGCCGGCGGCGGCGTCGGAAGCCTTGGCCGCGGCGGCCACGGGGCTGGTGGTGGCCAGGACGATAGAGGCGCCGGCCAGGCCGACGCACGTCAGACCGGTGAGGCCGGGGCGCGCCGAGCGTGTCCGGCCCGGGGGCATAGCTGTACCAGGTGTCTTTGGCTTGGGCATAAGGTAAACCTAAGGAACGGTCTTGAACCGGGAGTTACACTTTCCCTGCCCCGAAGTAACGGTACGGTCAAATTTCGTTGACGTCCCGACAGCCGCCGGTTCGGTGCCGACCGACCGGCCGCTCGTCTAACGGGCCGCCCCTCTAACCGTGCTGGTGCGGCTCGAACCCGAGCTCCTCGAGGCGCTTGTCGGATATGCCGAAATGGTGGGCGACCTCGTGCACGACGGTATGCCGGACGAGTTGGACCAGTTCGGCTTCGGTGCGGGCCAGACGGCAGATAGGGCCACGAAAAATGGTTATGCGGTCCGGCATGGCCCCTCCGTAGGAAAAGCGCCGGGTGAGGTCGACGCCGCTGTACAGCCCGAGGAGCGTGCCGCGCTGGCCGCCCAGTTGGGCAGGCGTGGCCCAGTCCTCGACGAAGACGGCGACGTTGTCCATCAGCCGCCCCAGCGGTTCGGGGATTTGGTCGAGAGCGTCGCCCACCAGCCGCTCGAAGTCCTCCGTGCTCACTTCCACCAGCACAGTTTGGCCGCCAGCACAGTTTGGTTGACGTAGGTACGAGATAATCGTGCGTGATGTCACAAAGCTCTCCGGAGCACGGCCCGGTCGGCCCCCCTCGGGCGTACGTGCGCTCGGTCAACGTCGGCCGGCTCGAGCCCAACGCAGCCAAGGACGGGGCCACGGGCTTCGCCAAGCAGCCGGTGAGCGGGGCCGTGGAGGTGAGGGCCCCCGGCCCGGCCAAAGGCGCTAGCGGCCTGGAGGGCGACGCCATAGGTGACCGGGAGAACCACGGCGGCGACGACCAGGCCGTCTACGCCTTCGCCCGGGAGGATCTCGACCGCTGGGAGAGGGTGCTGGGCCGGGTATTACCAGACGGCGCCTTCGGGGAGAACCTGACCGTGTCCGGCGTCGACCCGAACGAGGCCTTGATAGGCGAGCAATGGCTCATCGGCCCCGGGACGGTGCTCCAGGTGACCTCGCCCCGGCTCCCCTGCAAGACCTTTGCCGCCCGCATGGGGGTGCAGGGCTGGGCCAGGCGCTTCACTGACGACGGGCGGCCCGGTGCCTACCTGAGGGTGCTCCAGCCGGGGACCGTCCGGGCCGGCGACGTGCTCACGGTCTGGCGCCGCCCCGACCACCATGTGAGCGTGCGTCAGGCGCTTTTCGCCTTGACCATAAAGCCAGAGCTGCTCGCCGGTTTGCTCTGTGCGGGTGACGACCTGCCCGGCGAAATGGTGGAGTATATACACTCCAAGGTCAAATGAGCCCTGCGCCGGCACGTGCCCTTGCCGCTGCTCTGGTGGCGGCGTTGGTGGTGCCGGCTTGTTCGGGCACGGGCGGGCAGGCGGCCGGCGGGCGGTCCGGGGCGCCGACGAAGGTGGCCACCAAGGCCGCCCACGGGGCGGCGGGGTCGCCGACCAAAACTGGCCCCCGCACCGGGGGAACGGTGGCACCGGCAGGCCCGGCAACTTTTGCCGGCCCGGACGGCATCGAGGCCCGGTGGGTGATCGACGAGAACCGTAAACCGGGGACGACGGCGTGGCACCTGTCGGGGAGGGCCGGCCCGACCATCAATGGCTTCGCCGACCTGACGGCCGCTCAGGAAGGCCAGAAGGTCACCCTCTATGTGACGACGGGGGCGGCGCGCTACCACATAAGCGCCTACCGGACCGGCTACTACGCAGGCAAGGGCGCCCGCCTCGTGTGGAGGTCGGGCGAGCTTAAAGGGACCGTGCAGCCGGCGTGCACGCTCAGCTCGGCCACCAACATGGTGGCCTGCGACAACTGGGCGCCGTCCATCAGCCTGGTCATCGGGCCCCGGTTCGTGCAGGGCGACTACCTTTTCAAGCTGGTCGCCGACCCGGGCCACCAGAGCTACGTCCCGCTCACGGTCTGGGCCCCCTCCAGCCATGCCACCTATCTGGTCCAGAACAGCGTGCTCACCTGGCAGGGCTGGAACACTTGGGGCGGCTACGACATGTACGGGGGCGCCCCACCCGGGGGCACGCCCCAGTTCGCCGACCGGGCGTTGGTGGAGTCCTTCGACCGGCCCTACGCCAACGGGAGCGGGGCCGCCGACTTTATGGCCCTGGAGTACCCGCTCGTGTACTGGGCCGAAGAGCACGGGCTCGACGTCAGCTACTGGACCGATGTCACGTTTTCCCAGCACCCCGGTCTGTTGAAGGACCACAAGGTACTGCTCACCCTGGGCCACGACGAGACCTGGACCCTGGCCGAGCGCAAGGGAGTGGTGGCGGCCCGCTCCGAAGGCGTCAACGTCGTTTACTTCGGGGCTTCCCCGGTGCTGCGCCACGCTCGCCTCCAGGCGAGCCCGATGGGCCCGGACCGGGAGGAGGTCGATTACCGTGACCCGACCGCCGACCCCATTTACGCCACCGACCCCCTCGACGCCACCGGCAACACCTGGGCCGTCCCCCCCGACGACGACCCCCCCAGCCAGGTGGTCGGCGACACTTACCAGGGCTACGGCCTCGACGACCCCATGGTGGTGACCGACGCCGGTGCCTGGCCTTTTGCCGCCAGCGGGGCGACCGACGGTACGCAGCTTAGGGGCGTGGAGGCGGGGGACTACGACGCCTACGACACGAGCGAGCCCGACCCGCCCAACGTCGAGATCCTCTCCCATTCCCCGGTCAACCCGGAACTGGGCCACATCATGGACGCAGACATGACCTATTACACCTGGGCCCCGGGCGGGGGCGGGGTGCTGGCCACGGGGACCATCGGGTGGGTCCCGGCCCTGTCGGCGTGCACCGGGCCCCTGCCCGGCTGCCCGTCCGCCGTGGTGCAAGCCGTGACCGGCAGCATCCTGCGCCTGTTCGGGCGGGGCCCGGCGGGCAAGTACCATCCCTCGGTGGCCAACTGGCAGAAGTACTACTGAGCTTGGCCGGCGCCCTACGACCAGCTCCGGCGACCGTGGGCCTGGCTGACGCCTACTTCGACGCCGTGCCCCGTCCCGATACGGACGCGGTCGAGGTGGGCCCGTTCACGTTGTTCGTCAGCCGGACGCCGTGGAGCTACTACGCGCGGCCGGCGCTCGGCCACCCGGGCAAGATCACCGCGGCCGACGTAGCCCGCCTAGACAAGGCCTGCCCGCGCTACGGCGTGGCCCTGGCCATCGAGTGGGTGGACGAGGTCCACCCCGAACTGGCCCATGCCGCCGCCCGGGCCGGCCTGGAGGTCAGGACCCACGCCTTGATGGCGGCGGCGCCGGGCGAAGTGCCCGCCGAGGTCGCATTGCCGGCCCCCGGGGTGACGCTACGCGTGGTCGAGGCGGGCGAGCCCGCCCTGCTCGACGCCCGGGCGGTGGCCAACGTGGCCTTCGAGTTCGGCGGGTGCGAGAGAGGCGGGCCGGGACCGCGCCAGCGCGACGAGGCCGTGGCCAGACTGGGCCCCGAGCTGGTGGCGCACCTCCACGCCCGCGCCCGGGCCGGCCTCACCGTGACGGCGGTGGCCGAGTCCCCGACCGAGGGAGCCCTGGCCGCCGGCAGCTACCAGCCCATCGGGGCGGTGGCCGAGATCGTTGGCGTGGGCACCCTACCGGTCGCCCGCCGCCGCGGCCTGGCCGGGGCCGTGACCGCCTTCCTGGCCAGCCACGCACAGCATGTCGGCGTGCGCACCCTGGTGCTCAGCGCCGAGAACGACGATGTCGGCCGCATTTACCGCCGGGCGGGTTTCCGCCGCATCGGGACCACTCACGCGGCCGAGAGGGCCGGACCGGCCTGAGCCTGGCGCGGCCGCTCAGTCAGAGGGGCCCTCAAAGAACTCCCGGCCGTCGATGACTTCGGAGTAACCCAGCGCGTGCAGGTCGTCCCGTTGCTTACGGGCATTGCGGGCCCGGCGCAGCACGCTGAGGACGGTGCCCGGTCCGTGGGCCCTTTTGCCTCGGGCCACTTCCAGGCAACGCAACAGTTCTTCCTCGTCGGTGCAGATGATGGCCACCTTGTGCCGCCCGGCGCCGAAAGCGTCCCGGTCGACCAGTTCGCAAACCCGCTCGAAGCCGATGGAGAACCCGCACATCGGCAGGGCGGGAGCACCGAAGCGGGCTGTCATGCCGTCGTAACGGCCGCCCCCGGCCAGCGAGTAGGGGACGTCGGGATGGGAGACCTCGAATATCTGCCCCGTGTAATAGCCCATCCCCCGGACCAGGGTGGGGTCGAAACGGGCCGAGTGCCCCAGACGGGCCAGGGTGGCCAGCGTTTGCTCCAGATCCTGGGCCGCGTCACGGGGCCCGAGCGAAATGTCGCTTTCTCCCAACCACTTCAACAGCGCTTGTACGCCCGCCGGGTCGTAGCCGGCGAGCTCGGCGGCCACGGCGTCGGCGCCGATCTTGTCCAGTTTGTCGAGGGTTATATAGACGGTGGCGGCATTGGCCGTCGCCCCGAGGTGGCTTTCGACGGCGGCGCGCAGGAGGCGGCGGTCGTTCAGCCTCACCGTGCAGCCGTGGATGCCGATATTTTCCAGGACGTCCAGGGTGGCGCTGCAAAGTTCGACCTCGGCGGCGATGCTGGGCTCGCCCACGATGTCGATGTCGCATTGGGTGAACTCGCGGAACCGACCGCGCTGGGGCCGTTCCGCCCGCCAGACAGGCGCTATATGGGCGACCTTGAAGGGCATGGGCAAATCGTTGAGGTGGTTGGCCACGAAGCGGGCCAGGGGCACCGTGAGGTCGAAACGCAGGCCGGCATCCGCCAGCTCGGCCTGGCCGCTCTGGGCTTGGGCACTGGTCCCCTGGTTACTGGTCCCCTGGTTGCTGGTCCCCTGGTTACTGGTCCCTCGGTTACTGGCCTCTTCGAGCCGGGCACCGCGTTTTAGCACCTTGAATATCAGTTTTTCGTTGTCGCCGCCGTCACTGCCCATGAGCACGTCCAGGTCTTCGAAAGCGGGTGTCTCGATCACCTCGTACCCGTAGCCGGCGTAGACGTCGAGGATGCGGTTGGCCACCTGCCGGCGTAGTTCGGCTTCGGGCGGGACGATGTCCCGCATCCCTCTCACGGGTTGAGCGCGCTGGGCCATGTGCCCAGCGTCGCCGCCCGGGCGGGCAGGCGCAAGGCGGTACCGACCGCTCTGGCCGGCCACCGCGGAAAGCGGGCGCTAAATCGTCACCGCTCGCCCGCCTCTTCGGTCGCCCGCCTCTTCGGTCGCCCGGTGTCGGACACCCCGGCCGATCCGAACGTCGCCATCTCCCCCAGGATCTTGGCCGCGGCCTGGACGATGGGGACGGCCAGTGCCGCCCCGCTGCCCTCGCCGAGCCGCAGCTCCAGGTCGAGGACGGGGACAAGGCCCAGGAAGGCCAGGCCGGCGCTGGCCCCGGGCTCGCTGGAGCGGTGGCCGGCCACCAGGTAGTGGGGCACGGCGGGGGCGAAGGCGGAGGCCAGGAGGGCGGCCGCCACCGAGATCACCCCGTCGATGACCACCGGGGCCCGGGCGGCGGCGCCGGCCACGATGAAGCCAGCCAGGGCGGCGATCTCCAGACCGCCGACCTCGGCGGCGATAGTGAGCGGGCTGGCCCCGGGCCGCAGCCGGCCGAGCGCCGTCTCGACCACCTTGGTCTTGGTAGCCAGCATCTCGTCGTCGATCCCCGTCCCGCGCCCCGTCACCGCACGCGCGCTGGTGGAGGTCAGTGCCGCGATCAGAGCGGCCGAGGGGGTGGTGTTGCCTATCCCCATGTCGCCGGTGACGAGCATCCGCGCCCCGTTGCTGATCGCGTCCCGGGCCACATCGGCGCCTACGCCGAGGGCGGCCTCGACCTGGTCTTCGGTCATGGCCGGCCCGGTGGCCAGGTTGGCCGTCCCCCGGGCCACGTTGCGCCGGACCAGGGTGGGCGAGGCGGTGGGGATGGGGTGGGCCACCCCCACGTCGACCACCACCACCGCAGCGCCGACGTGGCGGGCCAGCACATTTATGGCCGCCCCCCCGGCGCAGAAATTGGCCACCATTTGGGCGGTGACCTCTGATGGCCACGGCGTCACCCCGGCCTCGACCACGCCATGGTCGCCGGCGAACACGGCGATGGTCACGGGCTCGGGCACCGGGGGCGGGCAGGCCCGGGCGATGGCTGACAGCTGGGCCCCCAGGGCCTCGAGGCGACCGAGGGAGCCGGGGGGCTTGGTCAGCCGGTCCTGGAGCTCGGCCGCCGCTCGGGCGGCGTCGGCGCCCGGGGCCTCCACGCGGGCCGCCAGGGTGGAAAAAGGTCCATCGGTCATGGGGCACATCTCCTGTTCAGTAGCTTGCCGTCCGGGTGCTGTCCCGCCCGCCGGCCGTGCTGGCGTGGTCCCTTTGGGGCCGCCGCGGCCACGACCAGGGCGGCGGTTTCGCACAGGGCGCCGGCCGCCCCCAGCACGTCGCCGGTGAACCCGCCCAGCCGGCGCCGGGCCAGCCCCAGGACGAGGGCGCCGGCGGCCCAGCCGGTGAGGACCGCCGCCGCCCCCTGCCGACCCCGCCCGACCGACGCCACCACCAGCGCGGCGCCCCCGGCGGCCACGTTGGCCATGAGCGACGTGTCCCAACCGGGCCGGCCGGCCAGGAAGGCGTGGGCCAAGCCATCGTCCCGGGCGTAGGGCAGGGCGCGGCTGCCGACCACCATCACGGCGCGCGATGTGCAGTAGATGGCGCCCAGCAGGGCCGGCGACGGGGTCAAGGAGGCGAGGGCCGAGGTCCGGGCGATGAGGCTCAGGCCGAGAGCGACGGTGCCGAAGGTGCCGACACCGGGTTCAGCCATTATCTCCAGGCGGCTGCGGGCCGGCGCATGGGCGAACAGGCCGTCGGCGGCGTCGGCCAGGCCGTCGAGGTGCAGGGCGCCGGTCAGGGCGGCGTCGGCGGCTACGGCCAGCGCCGCCGAGGGCAGGGGGGCCAGGCGCCGGGCGGACAGGCGCCAGCCCCAGCCCACGACGGCACCGAGGGCGGCGCCGACGGCGGGGAAGTAGGCCATCGTGCCCGCCGAAGGAGCGGGCGCGGCACCCGAGGGCCGCAGGCCCAGGGGGGTGAGGAAAGCCACCGCCGCCTGGAGGTCCGAACGGGCGCTCATGGGCCGGTGCTCATCGGCCGGCACTCATTGACCAGCCCTCATCGGCGGGCACGAGGGGCACCACCCGTCCGGCCACGACCAGGAAAGCCTGGCCGGCGTGATGAGAAAAGGCGGCGTTGACCCGGCCGAGCAAGTCCCGGTAACGGCGGGACAGGGGGGCCATGGGGACGAGGCCCGACCCGACCTCGTTCGACACCACCACGACCAGGCCCGAGCGGGCCGAGGCGAAGGGCGCCATGTCGTCGGCGGCCCCGGCCACGGCCCCGTCCTGGAAGCCGGCCTCGAGCAGGTTGGCCACCCACAGCGTCAGGCAGTCGATGACGACGGTGGCGTCGTCGGCCACGGCACGGAGAGCTTGGCCCAGGTGCACGGGGGCTTCGATGGTCGACCAGGAACTGGGCCGTTCGGCGCGGTGGGACGAGATCCGGGCCGTCATTTCGGCGTCCCGGGCCTGCGCGGTGGCGATGAAGGTCACCGGCGCGGCGCCGGCCGAGGCCATGTGCACGGCCAGAGCCGATTTGCCGCTCCTGGCCCCGCCGATGAGAAAGGTCAGCATTCAGCTGAGCCTTCGGGCTTGGCGCAGCACGATCAGGAAGAACGGGGCGCCCAGGAAGGCGGTCACGACACCGAGGGGGATCTCCTGGGGCGACAGGACCGTCCGGGCCAGTAGGTCGGCGAAGATGAGGAAGCCCGCCCCGAACAACACGGCCAGAGGGAGTATGCGCCGGTAGCTCGGCCCGGCCAGGAGCCTGATGGTGTGGGGCACGATGATGCCGACAAAGCCGATGAGACCGCTCACCGATACCGCCGCCGCCGTACCCAGGGTGGCGGCGACGACCACCACGAGGCGTACCCGCCCAGCGCGCACCCCCACGCTCGTCGCTTCCTCGTCCCCTACGCTCAGCACGTCGAGCAGCCGCCGGCAGGCCACGAGCACGACTATGGCGGCCACGATGTAGGGCCATATCATCTCGACCTGTCCCCACCCGGCGGTGGCCAGGCCGCCCAGGATCCAGGTGTAGACCACGGCGATGTCTTGGGTGTTCTGCTGCTGGAGGAAAGTCTGGACGGCGGTGAAGAAGGCGGCCACGGCCACGCCCGAGAGGATCAGGGCGGCGGGGGCGCGTTCGGTGCCCCGGGAGCGTCCCAGGGCGAACGTCGCCGCCACCGCCACCACGGCGCCGAGGAAGGCGGCCGGCGGCAGGGCGTTGATGGGCAGGTGGGAGAGGGCGGGCCCTTCGACGACGACGACGGTGGCCCCGAGGCCGGCGCCCGAAGCCACGCCGAGCAGGTAGGGGTCAGCCAGGGGGTTGCAAAAGACCCCCTGATAAGAAGCCCCGGCTACGGCCAGCATGGCCCCGACCAAGCCACCCAGTACGAGGCGGGGCACCCGCAGTTGCCAGACCACGGTGGCCCCCGTGGTGCTCAGGTCCGAGTGGACATGGACCAGAGGGAGCTTGCTGGCGATCTCCTCGAGCACGGCGCCCGGGGACAGGTCGGCCGGTCCGACCAAGACGCTGGCCGTCGCCGCCGCCAGCAGGAAGGCGAAGCCGATGAGCAGGTGGACGGCGCGCAGCCGCGTCGGGAACAGCTCGGGCTCGGCCGTGCCCGCCACGGCTTCGGTACCGGGAAAGGCGGACGTCTTGGCCTGCTCGACGTCGCGCTCGGGGGCCAATGTCACGGTCGCAGCGTCCGGGCCAGGAGGCGCACAAAAGTCTCGATGGTGTGGGGGCCCCACTGCGAGGCCACGGAGTCATTTACCCCGATCACATGGTGGAGCCGTACGGCACGCAACCCGCTGAACCCGGGCCGCTTGGCAAAGCTCACGGCGGTTTGCTGGCAGCAGATGGTGTCGGCCAGGAACACATAGTCCGGGTCCTGCTTTACGAGGTACTCGGCGGAGATCTGCGGGTAGGCCACGCCGTGGCCGGCGGCGTCGGCGATATTGACCATGCCGAAGAGAGAGAACTCGGCGCCGATAAAGGTCCTTGAAGTGGCCGTGTACAGCGTGGGGTCGACCTCGATGTAATAAGAGTCGCCCTGCCCGGCGTGCTCGGCCGACCGTACGTCGGCGCTGACGTCGGCCTCGAGCGCGGACTGCACCTGGCGGGCAGCGGCGGGATGGCCGGTGGCCGTGGCCAGCTCGGCCAGCTGGGCGTACACGCCGGCGAGGCCGGTGGCCGGGGGCAGGACCAGGACCGGTATGCCCAACAGCTGCAACTGCTTGACCATGGTCCCGGTCGGGAAGGCGAGGACGACGAGGTCGGGGCGGAGATAAAGGTAATCCTCGGCGCTGGTCTCGTAACCGGTGAACTTCGTGCGGGGGGCGTCGGGGGGGTACGTGGAGTACTTATCGACGCCGACCACCTGGGGCCCGGCCCCCACGGCGTAAAGCATCTGGGTGGCGCTGGCGGAAAGGGAAAGTATGCGGCCCGGGCGCGTCGCTATGCGGACGGTGCCGTCCCCGCTGGTCACCGACACCGGGAAGCCGGTGGCGCGGGCGGCCGCCGCCACCTTGGGCCCGGCGCCTGTGCCTACCACCCACGCGCCTGCCGCTGACGCGCCTGTTGGCGCGAACGTCGCCAGCACCACCGCGGCAATGGCTAGACGAACTGCGGCCCTATGTCGTCTCATGGCATGTTCCTCCTCGGGCCGAGGTTTATGCCTGGAGACAGGGCTGCCCCTGCGACCCGCTCGTTGCCTCGACGGCGCTTGGTCGCCCCCCACTGGCCAGGCGACCTGGCTCGCCCTTTCGCAGGAAGAAAGGGACAACAGTTGCGGGACAGCGCCGGAGTCTTACCGGACTTCGCTGACCAGTAGGTTGCTAAGCCGACACTAGGTCCGCCAACGGAGCGCGGGCAAGGGAACGGCCAAGAGGAACGGCCACCGGGAACGGCCACGGGAACGGGCGATCAGGTCACCGCCCCGCCCCGCACCGACGTAGCCGGCTGTTCAGCGGGCCACCGACCGGGGCCGGCGGGGCACCGTCATTTCCGCCAGCAAGTACAGCGCGCCGCTGGTGAAAAAACCAAGAAAGTACCCCAGGCTGCTCCCGGCGAAGACGCCAAGGGCGAGGGGGCCGGTGAACAACGGCGAAGCCGTGCAGGCCAGGCCCACCGCCGTCCCCGCCAGCCAGGCGAGCACGGCCCACAGCCGGAGCCCGGGCCCGCCTTCCCCGTCGCCCGCCGGTCCTCCTCGACGACGGCGCACCGCCATGTCGACGACGAACACGGCGGCCCAGGTGGCGATCGGGCAGGCCAGCAGCTCGACGAAACTGACGAAGGGGGCCAGGAACCCGTGGTGCACGATGGTGAACAGCGACCCGACGAGCACCACCAGAGATGTGTCGATCAGGACCGTCCGGGAGCGCCGGACGCGCACCCCCAGCACGAGCAGGCCCAGGCCCGACGAGTACAGTCCCATCACCATCTGGGACAGGAGGCCACCGAGGGCCACCAATAAGTACGGTGCCGCCATCCACGACGGCAGCACGGAGCCGACCGCCGCCACCGGGTTGGCCGCGCCGGCCAGGCCGGGGATGGCGCTGGCGAGCACGACGCCCACCACGACGAGGACGCTGAGAGAGAGCACGGCGCCCAGAGTCGTCCAGCCCACGACCTTGGCGCTCGACTCCCTTCGGGGCAGGTACCGCGAATAGTCGGCGCTCAGGTTGACCCAACTGATACCGCCGCTGGCCACCACGATGCTGAGCCCGCTCAGCACGGCCAGGTGCGGGCCGGGGCGGGCGCTGAGCAGCACCGACCAGTGGGCGCGCTGGGCCAGCACGGGGCAGATGCCCAGCGTGAGGGCACCGAATATCCAGGCCACCAGGCGTTGTACGGCGACGATCGTGGCGTGGCCCAGGCGCCCGAGGACCAGCGAGACCGACGCCACCGCCACCAACGAAAAAAAGGTCAATGTGGCCGACGACGGCAAACGGAACGTCCTTTCGGCCAGCGCGGCCAGGGCGTCGGCGGCGACGACGGCCGTCACTGTCTCCCAGCCGACCAGGCTCACCCAGCTGACGAGGGCGGGCCCGATGTTGCCCCACCGCCCGAACGGCACCCGCGACAGCACCAGCATGGGCAAGCCGGCGCGCTTGCCGGCCACCCCGAGCACGCCGACGAGGAGGAACGAAAGCACCGAACCCACTACGGCAACGGCCACCCCTTGCCACAGGTCGAGCCCGAGCGAGGCGATTATGGCCCCGTAGACGACCCCGATGATGCCGAGGTTGGCGGCCAGCCAGACCCAAAAAAGCTCGGACGGCCGGCCATGACGGTCCCCGTCGGGCACGGGGTCGAGGCCCCGCGCCTCGACCACCCAGGGACGGTCCGTGCTGGCGGCCGTGGTGCCCGGGGGCGCCGGGACGGGACGGAGGGCCTCAGGGTGCACCGCCCCCGCACCCTACTATTGGTCCCACGTCCCACGTCCAGATGGGGCTCGTCCACATGGACGGGAAAGGGTTATTTCGTGAGCGGTAACGACCGGTGGGTGAGAGTGGCAAGTACTGACGACCTGGAGGCCGATGACGTCATGGAGGTCGTCGTCGAGGACCTCACGCTGGCGCTGTACCGGACCGGGGACGGGTTTTTCGCCACCGACGGGATCTGCACCCATGAACTAGCCCGGCTCTGCGAAGGTTTTGTGTTCGGCAACATTATCGAGTGCCCGAAGCACCAAGGCCGTTTTGATGTTCGCAGCGGGAAGGCCAAAGGCGCCCCGGCTCATATCGCCCTGCGGACTTACCCGCTACGGGTGGTAGGTAGCGACCTCGAGATCGGCCTCGGGAGTGAATGAGCTTTCCTACCCTGAAAATGAGCTTTCCTACCCTGAAAATATTGTTGTGGTGGGCGGCGGCCATGCCGCCGCCGCGGCGGCGGTCGAGCTGCGGCGCCTGGGTTTCCCCGGCCATGTCCAGGTGGTGTCGGCGGAGGCGGTACCGCCCTACGACCGGACCACGCTGTCCAAGGACGTCCTCCTCCAGGGTGGCGCCCCGCCGCCCCTCTGGCCCGAGCTGGCCGCGGGGGCCCCGGGCGTGGACCTCCGGCTCGGGACTCACGTCGTGTCCGTCGACCCGTCGTCAAGGGCCCTTACCACCAGCAACGGGGACGAGCTGGCCTATGACCGCCTGTTGATCGCCACCGGCGCCGAGCCTCGTCGCCTCCAGGTCCCGGGGGCCACGGCCGAGGGCGTGTTGTACCTCCGGGACCATGAGGACGCTCGCCTCTTACGGGCCCGGTTGGCGCGGAGCAGGCGGCTGGTCGTAATAGGGGGCGGGGTCATCGGCCTCGAGGTCGCCGCCGCCGCTCGCACCTTGGGCCACGAGGTCAGCGTGGTCGAGGCGGCCCCGCAGGTCCTCGGGCGCAACGTCGCGGCACCGGTGGCGTCGGCGCTCGTCGCCCTGCACCGAGAACATGGCGTCACCGTCCATTGCGCCACCACCCCGACGGCCATAATCACGAGTGGTGGCGGCGTACGGGGGGTCGAGGTGGCCGGCGGCGCGTTCATCGAGGCGGACGTCGTGGTCGTGGGCATAGGGATCGCGCCCAGAGATGAGCTGGCAGGCCGGGCTGGGCTGGCGGTGGCGGACGGGGTCCTCGTGGACGCCCAGTGCCGGACGTCGGACCCGCACATCTTTGCCGCCGGCGACGTGGCCCGGGTGCGGGCGGTCAGCGGCCAGGAGACGGTCAGGCTCGAGGCGTGGCGACCGGCCTGGCGCCAGGCGGAAGTGGCGGCGGCGGCCATGCTGGGCCTCCCGTCGGTTTACGACGAACGGCCCTGGGGATGGTCGGACCAGTACGACGCCCTGGTGCAGATGGTCGGGACGGGCTCGCCGGGGGCCGACATCGTCGACTACGGCGATGTTCGCGCCCCCGGGGGTTTGCTGTCGCTCTCGTTCGTCGACGGCACGCTCGTGGCCGCCGCCGGCGTGTCGATAGGGGCCGCCGTCTCCCGGCCCGTCCGGCTGGTGCAAGCGCTCCTCGACGCCGGGTACGGCGTCCGGCGCGATGAGCTCCCGGCCGAAGGAGATCTGTCGTCGCTCATCAAGTACCTCAAGGCACAGCACCAGCAGCTGGTGAGCCTTGCACGGTAGGGAGCAGCCCGGGCAGAGGCTCGGTCAGGTAGCGGCGGACGGTGGGGGCGAGGACGGCCACGACCGCGGCCGCGGGGGCGCTGGCCAGCGGTTCGAGAGCGAGGACGTAGCGGGTCACGGCCAGGCCCAACATCTGCGAGACGACCAGCGCCGTGCGCAGGGGCGCTTCCGCCGGTGCCAGCTCGACCTGGGCCAGGGCGCGCCGTAGCACCTGAGTGGTGAGGAACTCCTTCAGCAGGCGCGCCGTCCAGTCGCTCTGGTGGCTGCTGCGCAAAAGGGCGACGGCGGCCGGCCCGGACACGGGGTCGTCCCAGACGGACAGGAACGTGCGCACGAGGCGCTCGGGCAGCTCGGCCAGGCCGCCCCGGGTGACGGCCGGTACCATCTCGGCCGGGTCGACGGGCGCGCCCAGGACGGACAGGAAGAGCTCCTGCTTGGTGCCGAAGTAGTGGTGGACGAGGGCGGGGTCCACCCCGGCGGCGACGGCTATGTCCCGCACCGAAGCGCCGTCATAACCCCGTTCGGCGAAGAGCCGGCGGGCGCCGTCGAGCACGGCTTGGCGGGTCCCCGGTCGGCCCGGGCGCCGGCCCGTGCGTGCCATTCAGCCTCCTCGCGCCGGTCAGCCTGTGCCGGTCAGCCTGTGCCGGTCACGTGGTACGCCGGTCACGTGGTACGCCGCCGCAGCGTCGCCGAGGCCAGCGCCAGTGACAACAAGGTGGCTCCGACGACGATGCCGAGGTCCCGCCACATGAGGGCCGTGGCGCTGGAGGACATGCCCACCTGTTGCAAGCCCTGTACGGCGTACGTCAGGGGCATGACGTCGGACAGGCCACGCAACCAGCCTGTCATCTGCGGGCGGGGAGCGAACAGCCCGCACAGCAGGATCTGGGGCAGCACCACGGCGGGCATGAACTGGACGGCCTGGAACTCGCTGCGGGCGAAGGCGCTGAAGAACAGGCCCAAGGCCATGCCGAGCACGGCGTCGCACACGGCGATCACCACCACCAGGACGATGCTCCCCCGGGTGCGCAGGTCGAGCGCCCAGTAAGCCAGGCCGGCGGTCAGCACGGCCTGGACGGCCGCCGCCGAACCGAAGGCCAGCCCGTAGCCGAACAGGAGGTCGGCCTTGTGAAGGGGCGTGGTCAGGAGCCGTTCCAGGGTCCCCGAGGTGCGTTCCCGCAGCATGGCCACGCTGGTGACGATGAACATCAGGACGAAGGGGAAGAGCCCGAGCATTATCAGGCCGACGTGGTCGAAAACCCCGGGCTGGTTATCGAACAGGTAGTAGAGCAGCACCAGCAGGACGAGCGGGACGACCACGATCATGGCCACCGTGCGCCGGTCGTGACGGAGCTGGGTTAGCGCCCGGCGGGCCGTGCTCAGCAAGATGCGGGGGGACATCTCAGGCGGCCTGCGCCGACCGCTGCTTGATGAGCCTCAAGAACGCCTGCTCCAGGTCGTCGGTGCCTGCCATCTGGCGCACCGCCGCCACCGTGCCGTCGGCGACAATCCGACCTTCGCGCAGCAGGACGAGGCGGTCGCAATGAGCGGCTTCGTCCATCACGTGGCTGGACACGAGCAAGGTGGTGCCAGCCCGGGCCAGCTCGTGGAAGCGTTGCCATAGCTCCTCGCGCAGCAACGGGTCCTGGCCCACCGTCGGCTCGTCAAGGACCAGTAGTTCGGGCCGGCCGAGCAGGGCGCAGGCCAGGGAGGCCCGGCTGTGCTGGCCGCCTGACAGGGACCCGACGAGCTGGTCCGCCGCCGTGCTCAGACCGACGTCGGCGATGACCCGGGAGGCGTCGTCATCGGTGGGGGCGTACAGGGAGGCGAAATAGCGGACGTTCTCCCTGACCGTGAGGTCGGGGTAGATGCTGGGCGCCTGGGTGACATAGCCGACGCGGTGGCGTAGCCCGGGGGACCCGGCCGGCTCGCCCAGCACCTCAACGCCACCGGAGCGGACGGCCTGGACGCCCACGATGGCCCGCAGCAGGGTCGTCTTGCCGCCGCCGCTGGGCCCGATGAGCCCCGTCACGCTGCCCCGGGGGACAGCGGTGCTGATGGCGTGCAGGACCGTCTTGCGCCCTCGGTCCACGACCGCGTCCCTAACCCTAACCACGATGTCCTCCATAATTCAACGATAGATGAAATAATGGGACGGCACAAGCGGGGGCGGGCCGGCCGCGGCGGCCGTATGCTGCAGCGTCACCACAGGAAGGGGGCCAGATGGCCGAGGTCAAACCGGTACCCGACAACTACCCGCGGCTCGTACCGTCGCTGGCCGTGGGCAACGCCGCCGCCGCCATCGAGTTTTACGGCCAGGTTTTCGGGGCCGTCGAGCGGGCGCGCATGGAGGCGCCCGATGGGCGCATAGGCCACGCCGAGCTGCTGTTCGGCGACTCTGTGCTGATGCTGGCCGACGAGTTCCCCGAGGTGGGCAACCTGAGCCCGGAGTCGGTGGGGGGGACCCCGGTGACGCTGCTGACCTATGTGGAAGACGTCGACGCCGTTTTTCAGCGAGCGCTCGACGCCGGGGCGAAACAGCTCCGGCCCGTCCAGGACCAGTTCTACGGCGACCGTTCGGGCGGTTTCCAGGATCCCTTCGGCCACCGCTGGTTCGTGGCCACCCACATCGAGGACGTCCCCGAGGACGAGCTACGGGCACGCTCAGCCAAGGCGATGGGCCAGGGCTGACCGGGGCCTCGGTGCCGGCGCTCGCTGCCCCCGTCACTAGTCGGCGCCCCCGTCACTGGCCGCCGCCCGTCAATCGCCGGCTAAGTCCCGGCGGTTGAGGGCCACGGCACCCAGGACAGTGGCGGCCGCTCCCACCAGGACCAGGATGGCGCCGCTGGCCCAGTCGGGGGCGGTGGCGGGGGCCGACGCCATCTGGTGGAACACCGACGTGTCGAGCACCCAGTGGTCCGAACTGACGGCCCCGGCGGCGATTTCGATCAGCAACGACCAGGCCAGCAGCCCGTAAGTGACGGCGCCGGCGGCCCGGGGCCAGGCGCCCAGAGCGAAAAGCCCGAGGCCCAGCAAGCACAAGCTGGGCGGGACGACGTTGGCCCCGGCCTCGAGCAGGGTGCCGACGCCCACCCCGGCGCTCTGGCTGGCGGCACCGGCCCAGGCGAAAAGGCCAGCCAACAACCCGCTGGCCACTAGCAGGGCGGCGCCCACTCCGGCCCGCCCGGCCAGCCAGCCGGACCGGCGCACGGGCCTGACCAGGAGATGGTCGAGGCGCCCGTCGGCCTCTTCGGCCCGAGCCGAGCTGACCTGGCCGGCGGCGACAAAGGCGACCATGACCGCCAGGACCAGGAACGCCAGCCCCAGATAGGCCTTGGCGCTCCCGCCCCTGGCCCCGAGGCGGGCCAGGGCGCGTTGGACGCTGGCCGAGGTCGTCAGGGCGGTGCCGCCCTGCTTGGCGATGAAACCTTCCAGCAGGGACATGGCGGCGATGGCGATGGCCCAGGCGGCGGCGGCCGGGGCGGCCAGGCGGGCGGCCAGGCCGGTCGGGCCTGAGAGGAGCCACGTGCGGGCCTTGGTGCTGGACCGCGCCGGCCAGACGCTGGAGGCGAGGTCCCGGTGCCCGGCCAGGTACACGGCCAGCCCGGCCAGCACCGCAGTGAGGACCACTATGGGCAGCAGCGCCAGCGGCCGGGGGCTGGTGAGGGGCTGGAGCTCCTCGACCCAGCCGAGGGGCGTCGCCCAGCGTAGCCAGGCCAGGCTGGTGCCCGAGTCGGCCACCAGCCGCAACGCGAAGCAGGCGCCCAAGGCCACGGCGGCGTACCCGGCCGCCCGGCGCCGGCTCGATGCCAGCTGGCTGGTCAGGGCGCCGCCGGCGAGGAACATGGCCGCCGGGGCCACCAGGGCCAGGGCGAAGAACACAGCCGGCCCGGCTTGGATGTGCACCTTCGACATCTGGCCGACGACAACGATGATCACCGCCGTCAGGGACCAAAGGGCGACCAGGCCGGCGCCCAGGCCGGCGAGGGCCTGAGCGGCCGCCCCCCGCCGGGTCGTCCGGCCGGCCAGGAGCACTTCCCAACGTCCGGCGTCCTCCTCGCCCCGTAGCAGCCTGGTGGCGGTGAGCAGCCCCCAGACGGCGCCGAGGACGATGAGGAACATGAAGCTCTTCCACACCGTGTACCCGGCCACGGTCTGGATCTGGTGGGCAGGCCCGGCGATCGCCGCCAGCCCCGCATTGCCCTGGAAGAGGGCGGCGAAGCGCGCCCGTTGGCCGGCCGTCTTGTACGCGGTGACGTAGCCCAGGGCGGAGGAGGCCACCGTAAGGCCGAAGACGTACCCCCACAGCACCCCGGACCGGGCCGCTTTGCGGGCGGTGCGCTCGGCCACGACCGCTCCGGGGTGGCGCCCCCCGCCCCCGGCCGGGCCGGGCGGGGGCTCAGGGCTCGTCATGGCGGGCGCCGGCCCCCGAGGCGGGCCCTGTCCCGTCGGTCCATGTCCCGTCGGTCCCTGTCCCGTAATGGGCCAGGAACAGTTCCTCCAGGGACGGCTCCTGGCT
>JBKQUU010000301.1:0-6891 GCA_052325485.1 Acidimicrobiales bacterium
GTGTCGGTCGCCGTTCCTGCCGAGGCACCTAAGCGTTGTTAGGTACTACGCGGTGAGTGCCGGAAAACTATGCTCTACCAGGGCATATGGAGCCCTCTCCGGTGCTAGCCAGGAAGCTCCCGCTAGCCGGCCTCGGCGGGCCCGACCCCGCCGGCGACGCCGTCCCTCTCCCGCACCTCACCACCGTCCCCGAGTCGAACGTGCCCGGCTATCACTACAACGGTTGGGACGAGTACAACGGCCTGGTCACCTGGTGGCTCGAACGCATGATCGTGACCGACACGCCGCTGCGGGAGAAGCTGACGCTGCTACTGCACTGCCAGTTCCCGACGTCGATCACCAAGGTCCGATTTGCTTACATGATGTACGCCCAGAACCAGATCTTCCGGTCCCTGGGGCCGGGCAACTTCGCCACCTTGGTCCAAGCCGTGGCCAAGGATCCCTCCATGCTCATCTGGCTCGATACCGACACCTCTCACAAGGACACCCCCAACCAGAACTTCGCCCGCGAGCTAATGGAGCGCTTCACTATGGGCGTCGGCAACTACACCCAGGAGGATTTCATCCAGGCGGCCCGCTGCTTCACCGGGTGGGCGATGGACTGGACGTCGGGCGACTTCCTTTTCAAACCCTACGGCTCCCCAAGCATTGGCTGACTTGCTCTACACCTCGGCCGTTGCTCCCCTCCCCGCCATAACCACGACCACGACCAACTGAGGTGCACAACGACCAGCTGAGGCGCAAGATGAAGGGGTGTACCCAGTACAGGCGGAGACGCGTGCTCGATCGGGGATGGCCCTAGCCACTCTTGCAACGGAGGTTACGCCCCGGCAACCTCACGCGGCCCGGCGCTCGCCCCCACGGCGACGACGGCCCCGGCCGAGGGCGAGAGACTGACACCCCTCTGTCGGTGCTCTCGTCCCTGGGGCCGACGCCCCGGGGTCGTGTGACGCTGGAGTGACGCTCGGCTGCGCACGCTTTCACACGGGGTGACCATACCCCGAGAGGCTTAGGCATCGGCTCAGTGGCTCGGAGGCGACAAATGAGGCAGCTTCGGATGGTAAGGACAGCTCTGGCCTGCTCGGCGCTCATCGCGGTTACCTCTTCTGGGCTGCCAGCCACGTCCGTCGCGGCTCCGGCTCGGCCGCTGGCGGCGGTGGTCAACAAGACGAGCCCGCTCGGCACCGGCGCGCTCCTCGAGGACAGCCAGGACACTGCCACAGGCTGCGCCGCACCGCCGCCCGCCCCCGGGGAGACCTGTACGACCTTGTCTCCTCAGCTCATCAGTAGGCACTGGGGCGGGCCCACCACGTGCTATGGGATCCTGGTCTTGCAGGTGGCGCTGCAAGACGACATCGTCGAGTACGACGCGGCGTGGACCCCCCCGGGTAGCACCAGCTCTTGGGCCTTTTCCGCCAGCGGTGGCCCCGACGGCAGCGGCAGCGGCCCATATGCCGAGGAGTACTGGTCCACCAAACAGGTCGGGTATGGCGGTGATAACTATCCCGTACCCAAAGGCTTCGGGGCCTGGTTCGTAGCCGCGGGGGGCGGCAACGGGCCCTGCAACGACGCACAAGGCAGCGCGAAAGCTTGGGGTTGGACCGCTCACCCAACAGTGTCGGGCAAGATAACCGTGGAAGGATCAGGCGGCACGCCGGCCGCCAGGGTAACCGTCCAGGCCAGCTGTCCCGGCGGCGGCACGACTACCACCGACGCCAACGGCGACTATGACTTCCACCTCGACCCGGGGCCTTGCACAATCGCGCCTCAGCTCCAATCGGGAGAGACCTCTGTCCCCAAGCAGCAGGTGGTCGAGCTCACCCAGTTCGATATCACCAATGTCGACTTCCAGGTGCCGTGCGGTGCCGTCGTCCCGGCGGGGGACACCGAGGCGGGACGCTTTCCCGGTGGCGAAGCTCTAAACAAGCCCAGCGCGGATGATGCACCAGGCGACCTCGCCTGCCCCTTAAACGTGTCCTTAGTACAGCAAGAACCGCTGCGCTCCGGCCTCGCGACCAATGACGAGCTCCCGGCGGGCGGCCCGATGAACTTCACCGTGGGCACTGCCTCGGAACCTTACACCGAGCCTAACGAAGCCGGTCAGAGGTGCGTGTCCGGTTGCGTCAACCTGCTCGTCACCGTTACCAGCGCCTTTACTAACAAGCCCGTCCCAGGCGCGACAGTGGAAGCCTCACTTAGCCGCTTTATTCTCACTACGCCCGATGACACCGGTAGCGAGGGCATTCCGTACTCCGACTATGGCAGCCAATTCCTCTGCATCCAGTCCGACAAGCCTGTCCCCGAGTGCGACACCGACTCCATATCCGACCCCACAGACACCAAGGGCCAGGTGCACTTGATCTACTGGGCTCCAGGCGTTCCTCCAGGCCCAGCCGGCTCAAACTGGAGCGCAACGCTCAAAGTTTACGCCTACAAGTGCCAAATGAGCGGCTGCCCGGTCCACACGGGATTTGGCCAGGCCAAACCCACGACCCTGACCGTGGTGCCCTACCTCATCTATCAGCACACCGGTGAGTTGCCCGCGAAAGAGGTCCAACTCCTGGTCGATATGGTCCAAGAACCCAACCAGATAGTCGCAGATCTAGCTAGCGACCACTACGCCCACCATCTGATAGAGGAGGCGCTGACAACCCTGAAACTGTTCGACGAGCATGCGACGTCGATAGCGGCCGGAGCTGGTCTGGTGGTCTCTACAACCGTGCACGCCGTCGAGGCCTATACGAAGATAGTCAAGGAGAACGGTCTTATTGCTACGCTCTTGGTGGCAGAGAACCTATCGACGCTCGGCCTGGGCGCAAAGCCGTACGCGACCACAGTCCCCGAGGAAGCCAGCGCAACATTCACACACTCCATCCTCAACAACCTCGGCATCGTACCAACGCCGTTCAACCCCGAAACGCTAGAGCCCGGCGGCGTGTTATGGTCCGATGCAGAAGCTTTGAAAAACCAGATAAAGACGCTGCCCCGGACTCTCGCAACCCGCACTGTTACGACTGGCCCCGAAAAGATTACCCTCGAGGTGTACGAGGTCTCGCACTGCGACAAGAGTTTCCCCGTCTGCGGGCCTGGCTACAAGGACTTGCCCACCGCGCCCGAGAGCACCACCGTCGAGGACCACCATGGCATCCAAGCGGAGCTGTGCTTTTATTTTACCGGGTGGGACGGTCTCCCCGGTCTCGATTGGAGCGATCACTTTTGCAGCCCGTACGACCCCCTCTACTGGGAGCCGACCCAGCCCGACCTCAGTAAAGGCCTGCCAGAACCGGCCCCCGGCCCGGCAGTTGCGGTCTCGCCAGGCACCGTCACCAACAGTGACTTTGCCCAATCCCGAAGTTGCCAACCAACTAGGTTTAGCGAGCGTTTCGAGCGCCGAGTGGATGTCTGCACCCGCTACTGAGGGGTTCGTCCGCTTGAGGTGACACACGTCGACAGGCTCGTCTTCGCCGGCCGGCGGGAGCTCTCCCCCAGCAGTGCTCTGATCTGACCTCCACCTCGACGCCCCGGCGCTAGCCTTCGAGCCCTGTTCGAGGCGTTCCGGCTCACCATCCGCTACGACAGACCCCATCACCACGCTCTCGTCCAGGTCACCCTCTCGGACGGCACTATGGACCTGTGGGGTACAAACACAAGGATCTGTGCTTTAAGCAGCGGCTTCGCCGTCCCGCACGGATAGTCGTTAGGGCGCGAGCAGCTCGTCGACCTACTCGGGCCACGCATCCGCTCGATGCACGAGCTTCTCCGTCGTGGCCACGAGTCGGGAGCGGTGCTGAGCGGCTATCGACGACCACGCCGAGGCCGGCGAAATGCCAAGTGCCGATGTCGGTGCCGCCCAGGCCTTGGCCGATGTCGGTGCCATCGCCATCCTCCAGCAGCGCGCTACGCTCGAGGCCCAGGTCGTCAACCAACTGCGCCAGCACGCCCTCAACGGCCGCATCGTCATCGAGCAAGCCCGAAAGGGCCGGCTTCGATATGGACCAGGCGTTCACGGCCTTGCGCAACCATGCCCACAACCACAACCTTCGCCTCGTCGTCCTCGCTGAGGATGTTATCGGCGGCTCCCTGGCCCGGTCGGCATTGGACCGTACGGCTCCGGCGATGAGGACCTGACGTCTCGCGAACGAGCTCGACGACTATTTGTCCCGACAGCGCGAAACGTCATCGCTGTCCCGGACCTCGGATTGGTCAGCCCGGCACTGACCCCGCGCTGACGACGCCAGCCTCCCTGTCTACAGCGAGGTCGGGCTAAGGAAGCCGGAGAGTGTGCTTTTTGGAGGGGAACTTGGGACAAAACTCACCGGGCGGCGACCGTGGGCGCGCCGGTCTCGTCCGGCCCCTGTCCCGCGCCGCTGTCTCTGGATGGCCCCAGGCTCGCCACCGCGCCACATGGGCGCGCCGTTGTGGGGACGGCCACGGGACGTGGCGGCAGTAGCTGCCTGAACCTGACGGGCCGGAGGCCGGTACGCAGTAAGGACGTTCTGGTCGGCGGCACCGTCACTCCAGGGTCACAGGGTCACCGAAGCCGTCAAGCCACGATCGAGCGCTCCAGGTCGAGCAGGGGCGTCGGCGGCGCCAGGCCGATTTCGGCGAAGGCGGACCGGGCCCGGTTGACCACCGACAGGGCCTCTCCGCGACGGCCCTGTTCGAGCAGGGCCGTCGCAGCCCGAAGGTACCGGGTGTCGTCGTAGGGGGCAAACTCGATGGTCCGTTCGATCATGCGGCGCACCCCGTCCAGGTCGCCGCGGCGAGCGGCTTCACTGGCACACAGGTCGAGCAGGTCGAGCATGGCCCGGCGCGCCCGCTGGCGAGGTCTTTCGGCCCAGTCTTCGTAGCGGTCTTCGGGCAGCAGCTCTCCCCGGTAGCGCACTATCGCGCCCCGGGCGATGGCGGCGGCCAGCGCCAGGTCGGTGGTGGCCAGCGCCTCGGCCCGGCGGGCCTCGGCCAGCATCTCTTCGAAATCCACGCTCACGCTGCGGTCCAGCACAAGCGAGTCCCCATGGCGCACCAGGACGGTCCCGGCCGCCGTGCGCAAGCGGTTGAGCACAGTGCGCAACCGGTTGCGACCCTCGTCTCGGCCCACCTCGGGCCAAAGCGCTTCGATCGTCTGTTCGACATGCAGCTGGCCACCACTGACGGCGACCAGCTTCAGCAGCTGCGCCTCCTGGCCGGAGCGTAGGTGCACCACTCGCCCGGCGACGGTGAGCTCGAAGCGGCCGAGCACGGTCACGGCGATGGGCAGGGCGCTGGCCCGGAGGGAGACGGCGGCCGGTTGGCCGGTGTCCACGGCCAGGCCCAGCAGCTGTTCGGTGACGGCGCGCTCGCGGATGAGAGGGAGCTGAGGCTGGCCCAACCGGGCCGCCTCCTCGAAAGCCCGTGCGGCCACGGCGCCAGCGGTGCGGTCCTCGCCGCGCCGGAAGGCGGCGAAAGCGCCCAGCAGGCTCACTCGCCAGTACTCACGGGGGTCGACCCGTCGCAGGGCCGGTTCCCGCAGCAGTTCTTCGGCCCGCGCCGGGTCGCCGTGCCTGGCCTCCAGAGCCAGCTCGGCCAAGGCCACCAGGTGCCCGGCGTCCTTGGGCTCGGCCTTCACCCGGGCGAGGTACTCCCAGGCCAGAGCGGTGTGCCCTACTCGGTCCAGCAGATCGGCGGCGTCAGCCAGGAAATCGCCCGAAGCTGGCACCCACCAAGTGTCCTTGTGCAGCTCGACCTGGCGGAGGTGGTGCACAGTGGCTTCGGCGTCCTGCCGGTACGAAGCCAGGATGGCCAGTTTCCAGTGCCCGTGGGCGCGGAACAGTTGGCTGTCGAGCTGGTCGGCCACTCGCAGGACCTCGTGGGCGCTGGCCCGGCAGACCTCGTCCCGACCGAGCTCGGCTGCCACCCAGGCCCGGAAGCACAGGAGGTAGGCCCACCGCCGGGGTATGTCTGCCACCAGGGCCAGACCTTCCTCCAGCCGAGCCATAGCGTCGGCGGCCCGGCCCCGGGCAAACTCGATGTAAATGGCCCAGTAGGTGACGAGAGCCGAAATGGCCGACCGCATGCCTTGGCCCCGGTACAGGGCCGAGGCCCGGACGAAGCATTCCTCAGCCTCGGCCAGGGCGTCATCATCGCGCCGGCCCTGGTCATCCAGGCGCCAGCACAGAGCCTGGCCCAGAGCAAGGAAGGCCTGCGCCCGGGTGAGTTTCTCGTCCGGCCCGGCGTCGCTCAGCACTGCCCGGGCGCCTTGCTCCGCCCTTTTGTGGTCCAGCGCCCGCAGCAGGTCATGAGCCAGCTCTGCGGCCACCGCTCTGGCCAGGAGGGCGTTGTCGGGACGCACCGCTATCTCCTGGGCGCGCTCGAGCAAGCGGTGGGCCTGGTCGAACTTGGTGGCCACCCGCAAGCTTCGAGCTACGGCCAGTAGCACGGTGGGATGGGCGTCGACGACCTCGGCCGGGAGCTGGTCAAAAACGGCCCCCAGTTCGAGCATGTCCATGGCCTCGGCCACGGCGGGAGGCGTGGCGGCCAGCACTGCCGCCGCCTCGCTGGTATCTCCCGAGGCCAGCAGCAGTTGCAAGGCCCAGCCCAGCTCCCCTCGCCGGCGGTACTGCTGAGCGGCCCGGCGCATGGCGCCGCCGTCGAGGGGCGCAAAGGTGGCGAGGTGGTCGCGCGCGGGCCCAGGCAGGTCCCACCAGGTCCCACGGGCGGGGGTGAAGGGGACCCCGGCGGCCAGGGCGCGCTCGAAGAACCCCTCTTCCTGGGTGACCAGGTCGACCAGTTCGCCATCCAGGAGGGGCAGCCGGGCGACCTGGGCCAGCTTGGGTTCCGACGGGGTCCCGAGGGCGACGACGGCCTCCTCCATGATGGCGGCTACCGCCCCCGCCGGGTGGTCGGGGCTCGTGG
>JBKQUU010000302.1:0-4956 GCA_052325485.1 Acidimicrobiales bacterium
GGCCAGTGGTCGGACAGGTACGCCAGGGTTACCCGCCCATCGGAGACCCGGTAGCCGAAGCTCCGCCCGCCCTTGTGGGGTATGTCTAGCGCCAGGACGCTGAAGCCCTCGATCTCGTGCTCGCCCGGGCCCAGGTTCTCGAACCGCCAGGTGCCCCGCAGCTCGCCTGGCGTTATGGGGAAGTGGGGCGGCGACATCGCCCGGCCGAGGACGGACTCCATGTCGGTCTCAGGCCCCTGGTGGGGCCCGTAGAGCGTGACTACGGCCTCGGGGTCGTCGCCGGCCCGGAAGAAGGGCAGGCCCTGGGTGTGGTCCCAGTGCAGGTGCCCGAGAAGTATGCCTCCCTGGAAAGCGCCCTCGAGCAGAGCGCTGAGCCGGCGGATGCCGGTGCCGGCGTCGATCACCAGCCGGGGTGCTCCGCCGTCGGGGCACAGGGCGAGGCTGGACGTGTGCCCCCCGTAACGAAGAAAATCGGCCCCCGGGGCCGGAGTGGAGCCGCGGGCCCCCAAGACGATGATTTTCACCCGGCTATATTGCCCGCCGGCGTGGTCGCCCCGGTATTCCTGGGCAGGGGCGTGGTTAGGGGACGAGGGCGATCTTGCCCGGGGTATGGCCCGTGGCCGACGCCCCGTGGGCGGCGGCCACCTCGGATAGCGGGTAGGTGGCGGCCATCACGACCTTGAGCATGCCTTTTTCGGCCAGGCGCAGCAGGTCGCCCCGGGCCGCCGCCCTCAGCTCCGTGCCCGGGTCGCCCCCCGGTCCCATCCCGAGGACCTTGATGCCTTCCTCCGTTCCCCGCTTGAACGCGGCAATGGTGGCGACTCGCCCCCGGTCGGCCACCAGGGCCAGGGAGGTGTCCAGGGCTTCGTCTGTGCCCACACAGTCGATGGCCGCGTCCACGCCGTCGGGGGCCAGGGCGCGGATGCGGTCGAGGAGGCCGTCCCCGTAGCTCACCGGTTCGGCTCCCAGCCGGCGCAGGAGGTCGTGGTTGCTCTCGTTGGCCGTCCCTATGACCCGTGCCCTGGCGTTGAGCGCGAGCTGGACCACCATCAGGCCCACGCCACCGGCGGCTCCGTGGACCACGACCATGTCGCCCACACCGACGTTGGTGGCGTGGACGGCATGAGCGGCCGTCACGCCCGCCAGCATCAACCCGCTCGCTTGCGGGAACGAGAGCCCGGCCGGTTTGGCCAGCACGCTCGACGCTGGTGCTACCAGCTCCGTGGCGTAGGCGCCCTGGACCGGGTAGGCAATGACCTCGTCGCCGGGGTGAAGGGGGCCTCCCGGCCCCTCGGCCCTCTCTCCGACGGCCCGGACTACGCCGGACGCCTCCAAGCCCAAGCGCATCGGCAACTTCGACGGGTCGGTGCCGTAGGTGCCCCGGTACATCTTGTAGTCGACGGGGTTCACGCCGGCCGCCCGGACATCGATGAGGACCTGGCCCGGCCCGGGTGGGCCGACCGGCACTTCCACCAGTGCCAGGACCTCCGGGCCGCCGTACGCCGTAGCTACCACTGCGATTGCCATGATTGCTGCAACGGCCGACGCCGGTCCCCCTATTCCGGTCCCCCTATTCCGGTCGGCCTATTCCGGTCGGCCTATTCCGGTCCCCCTGTTCCGGTCGGCCCGTCCATGGGCGGCGCCGGCTGCGCCGGGCGGGCGACGTACCCTTTTAGACGTGCTCGAAAAGCCGCCGGACAACCGCCTGCCCAGCGTGTCCCGGGCCGCCACGTCGCCCACGGCCATCGTGCTGGCCGGGGCGGGCGTGGCCATCGGCGAAGCCGCTCACCTGGGGCTCGCCATAGCGCTGGTCCTGGGCGCCGCCGGTTACGGGGCTCGCGTGGCCTGGGCCGCCGTCAGGCGCCGGGCCGCCCTCCGGCGCCGGGGCCGCCGTCATCTGGCCCGGATCGACCCCTGGTCCGTGCCCGAGCCGTGGCGGGGTTATACGACCAGGGCGCTGGACGCTCGCAAGGCCCTGCGCCAACTGGCCCGAGATTGCCCGCCCGGCCCCGTGGCCGACTACTTGGCCCAGGCCTTGGAGCAGGTGGAGAGCGCGGTCGAGGAGTACTGGGCCCTGGCCCGCAGCGGCGCCACCCTGGCCGGTGCGCCCGGCCGCTCGCAAAAAGTGGCCCAGGAGCTCGACGCCGCCCAGACGGTGGCTGCTACCGCCCAGGGGGCGGACAAGTCGGCCCTGGAGAGCGGGGAGGAGGCCCTGGCGTCCGAGCTTCGATCTCTTAGGCACCTGGACAGCGTGGCGGCACAGGTGGCGGCCCAGCTCTCGACCTTGAGCGCCCAGTTGGAGGGCCTGGTGGCGGCGGCCGGAGAGCTGGTGGTGAGCGCCGGCGTGCCCGGGGCCGACCTGTCCGTGGTCTCGTCGGAGCTGACCTCTCTGACCCGGGCGTTGGACGAGGCGCGCCGTATCATGCCGGCGCCGGGGCCGGGAGAGGCTCCCGGGTAGCGACGCCCCGGCGCCCCCTCCGCCACCCGGCGCAGGGGGTGGACCGGGGAAAAGACCGGGCCGTACCGGAGTCGCCTCGAGGCTGGCCTGGTCCTAGCATGCGAGGCATGTGGAAAGTCATAAAGCGCCGCTGGAAGTACCTCACCGCCAAGCTCTCGGGGCGGTTCGAGGAGACCGCGGACCCCAAGGTCCAGCTCGAGCAGGCCATGGTGGAGGCCCAGGACCAGCACCGGCGCCTGGTGGAGCAGGCCGCCAGCGTCATCGCCAACCAGAAGCAGACCGAACTGCAGCTGGGCCGCTCAATGCAGGAGCTCGAGCGCATCAGCGGGACCACCAGGCAGGCCTTGACGATGGCCGACGACGCCGCCCGTCGGGGCGACACCGCCAAGGCGACCGAGTACAACCAGACGGCCCAAGCCTTCGCGAACCGCCTTATCGCCACCGAGAAGCGGGTGGAGGACCTGAAGACCATGCACCTGCAGGCGGCTCAGGCCGCCGACCAGGCCCGCTCGGCGGTGGCCCAGAACGCCAGCCTCCTCCAGCAGAAGCTGGCCGAACGCCAGAAGTTGCTCTCCCAGCTGGACCAGACCCGCATGCAGCAACAGCTCAATACGGCTATGGCCAGCCTCTCCCAGACCGTCGACCAGGACGTGCCTACCTTCGACGACGTGCGGGCCAAGATCGAGGCTCAGTACGCCAAGGCCCTGGGCACGGCCGAGCTGTCCGGGCAGAGCGTCGAGGCCCGCATGCTCGAGGTCGAGCAGGCCGGTGTCAACTCCGAGGCGCAGTTGCGCCTGGAACAGATGCGCCACCAGATGGGTTTGCCGCCCGGTGGTCAGGAGGGCGCGGGCCAACTTACCTCTTCGTCCCGCCAGGCCCTCGGAGGCGACAACCAGGCTGCCGCCGCCCTGGGGACGGGCGCGGTGACCGCCGAGGCACCGGCGGGGGCGGGCGTCGCCGCCGACGCTCAGACGGCCGGTCCGGCGGCCGCTCCATCCGAGGGCACGGGACCGGGCCCGACTTCTCAGACCGAGGCCTGACGCCGGTGGCCGATCGGCGATGATCAAAGTCGTCGTCATCGGCGGAGGACCGGGAGGTAACCGGGCGGCCAGCCGGGCGGCCAGCCTCGGTGCCCACGTCACCCTGGTGGAGCGCGACGTCGTCGGCGGTGCCGCCCACCTCTGGGACTGCATCCCCTCCAAGGCCATGATCGCCACCGCCGGCGCGCTCAATTTCTCCCGCCGTATGGGCGGGTTGGGTTTTTCACCTGCCTCGGGCCCCTGCGAGATCGACTACGAAGCCCTGCGTGAGCGTATCGGCGTGGTCACGTCCCGGCTGCAGAGCTCGGTCGAGGAACTACTGACCTCGCAGGGCGTGCAGATCTTGCGTGGTGAAGGCCGCCTGACCGGGCCGCACTCGGTGGTGGTGGGCGCCGACGACGGCACCGGAGAGGAGATCGAGGCGGACGCCATAGTCGTGTCGACGGGCAGCCGCCCGCGGGTACCCGACTGGGCTGTTCCCGATGGCCAGAGGGTCCTGACCACGCGCCAGGCCTACCCGCCGCCCGAGCTTCCCGAGCACCTGGTCGTGGTGGGCTCGGGGGTGACCGGTGTCGAGTTCGTGCACATGTTCAGCTCGATCGGCTCGAAGGTGAGCCTGATCGTCAGCCGCCAGCACGTCCTGCCTCACAAAGACGCCGAGGTGGCCGCCGCTCTCGAGGACGAGCTGCTGCGCCGGGGCGTCCAGCTGTTCAAGGGCGCCCGGGCCGAGAGCGTGGAGCGGTCGTCCCAGGGCGTCGCCGTCCACTGTGACGACGGCCGGACGATCAGGGGCAGCCACGTGCTCCTGGCCGTGGGCTCGGTCCCCAATTCGGACCGCCTCGGCTTGGAGGACGCCGGGGTCCAGGTGGACAAATGGGGTTACGTGACCGTCAACCACCATTGCCAGACCAACGTCCCGCATATTTATGCCGCCGGCGACGTCTCCGGCAAGTTGCCGCTGTCGTCGGTCGCCTCTATGCAGGGCGGCAAGATCGCCGAGCACATCATGGGCCTTCACACGCGCGAGCACCGCCACATCGACTACGACAAGGCGGCCTCGGCTGTGTTCACCGAGCCCGAGATCGCCGACGTGGGCCTGGCCGAGGCGGACGCGTTCGCCGAGGGGAGAAAGATCCGGGTCACCAAGGTGCCCTTCGCCGCCAGTGCCCGGGCCCTCATCGACAATGACTCACGCGGCTTCGTCAAGATCGTGACCGATCCGTCCACCGGCATCATCCTCGGGGGCTCGATCGTCGGCCGGAACGCCTCGGAGCTCATTTCCGTGCTGGCGGTGGCCGTGACCGGCCGGCTGAAGGTGGCGGACATCATCGAGTCGATGCTCGTCCATCCGACGCTCGCCGAGGCGCTGGCCGAGGCGGCCGAGTAGCCGGGGCTGCCGACCTAACGAAGCCGCCGGCCGTTCGGCCAGGGACCCAGATGGCCGGATCCCTGGCCGAC
>JBKQUU010000303.1:0-8085 GCA_052325485.1 Acidimicrobiales bacterium
GCAACGACCTTGGTCCGGTCCCGTCCCCCGACATACAGGTGATAGTCCGTCTTGAACCAGCCCCCCATGTCACGTCGCTCGACCAGCCCGGTGTAGTGTTTGGCGTCGATCACCCAGACGCCCGAGGCGGCAATCGCCAGGTGGTCTATGTTCCCCCTCGTCCGCGGCACTTTGCGGTCGTGGAGCAGGACGGCACGGTCCCCCACCGTGCGGAGCAGATGGGCGGCCAGACGCCGTTCGCCCTCGGACCCCCTGGCCCACGCCCTAGTTGATTGCGGGTCGTGGAGCGCGGGACCGGCCGCTACCAATGGCGGAGTTGGCCGGTTGACCTTACCCGGGGGCCCCGGACTTCTGTGCTTTGAACCAATCAGACACCTCCTACGCGAGACGGTGGTGAGGACGAGCCAAAGGCTCGAAGTGCAACAGGTATACGCCGGCCTGGTTGGGGTCGTCGAAGCAAGAATCCGTGCTCCCCGGCAGCCGCAAACTTGTCACAAAACTGTCACGAGACACGCGGAACTAGCCGGGACGGGGCCGACTGAGCGAGACGTCGCATTGACCGAAAACCGCCCTCGAACAGGCCTATTGCGGTGCGGACATGTGACAGGAGCGACTAGCTGCGACGTCCGTATGTGACTACGGATCAGAAGGTTGGGGGTTCAAATCCCTCCGAGCGCGCCAGACACCTCCGAGCGGGCTAGGTACGGGCGCGATAGGAGAGAAGGAGTAGCTAAGTGGGGACGTGGGGTACCACAGGATTGTAAGCAGGCGAGGGTAGCCCAGCCCAGCCCTGAGAGAAGCTGGTCAGATGGCGGGCAGGTAGGAGGGCGGCGACGGCAGCCGGGGGGGCCAGGGTGCCCCAATCTTCCAGCCGCCCCACCCTGAGGTGACGACCCACTTGGGGGGGCCGCAGGCCGAACCGCTTCGCCGGTAGCGGGAGAGGCTCGGAGGGGTGGCCGCGCTTACGACAACTCGTCCGGGCCAGTGGAGTGACACGGCAGGGTCCTTTGGCCCTACCGCGTTGAAGGTGCAAGAAGCTACATGGTCCGCAAGAGGCTCTATGGCAAAAGCACACCGCGGCCACCGCGTTCTAGGCGTCCTCCTCGTCGTCATCGTCGCAGCCGTCGTCGTGGCGGCAATCGAGGGTAGCCGCGTCAAGTCCCCGTCGGCAGGAACCGCCACGACCGCAGCTGCCGCTGCCACGACGGCCCCGGCGACCACAGCGCCAGCTGCGACAACGACCGCCCCAATTCAAGCCGGTCCGGTCGGTTCCACGTTCAACTTCGAGTCCGGAATTACAAATAACTTCGACCCGAATGAAAACGAAATTCCATACAAGTGCAGCTTACCGGTGTATTGGATCGGGTCCAAGGCGTGAACCAGTTCAATCAGCCAAGCCATGGCTACCGATTTGTCGCTCCGGTCTTCGTCATTACAGACCTGGGTAACGTGCCGACCGACGACGCCGGCGATGTATCGGTTATCGGCTCGAATAGGCAGATCTGCAGCGACGGGGACGGCTCGGTGGTGTCTGGGTGCACAAATCTCTACAGCCTGGCGGGAGGGATCCCAGTCAACCTGGGATCCGAAACCGGTTGCACTGTCTTCCAGCTCCCGGTCGGAGTGAAGGTGAGCAAGGTCGAGTGGTCCGATGCCCAAGGCAACGGAGAATGGACCGTCTAGCCACTTGTGGCCGAAGGACTTAGGCATCTGGCGTTGACAGGGGGCTCGTAAAGGCTCTCCGACTCTTCGGGGCCGCCCCTGTCCCCAGGTTGAGGCCTTCCAGCTGGCGGGCATGACCGGCAGGCGTCCACGACGTACCAGCGGCCCTGGCCGTCCCGGCGCCAACCTGACAGGGCCAGTGGCTCCGGAGAGTCCCGAGTTGGCGGGCCGACCGTCCTCCTCTGTGTGACGACGCGGTGCAACGACCCGGCTCGGTTGTCCAGGCCCCTGCGTAGTCCTCCATGGTGGCGACGACGCTACTGAGGTCCTCTGGCCGACAGGCACTGGCGTGGACGTTCGCCGATTTCGGGCGCCGTTGCCTCCGTTAGGTGAAAGACCCAAGATAGCCCGTTATGTCGCAGTCATTAGGGCTCCTCGACATCGAGCGAGCGGCCGGATGCTGCCGCAATGGCCTCCAGGTCGCGGCGGTCCGAACTAATGACCAAGTCCGCGCGACGCATGGCCCCCTCAACCACGCTGGCGTCAACTATGTCCGTGGTGACCGCCTTGGCCGCCAGCGACCCGACCCTCCGAGCCTGGTCGTCATCGAGCGCTTCGATGTAGCAGCCGACGAGGAGGTTCGAGAGCAATGCCTGGCGGCCGCCACCTCGCCAGGTCTGGGCGACCACGGGGGCTGGCACAGTAGGGACCGCTCGGTTGGCCAGCAGAGCCTTATGCCGAGCCCACATCCGACGTTCGCCGCGGTCGGCCGCGATTAGCGCCCCCGCGTCATAGGTCACGCCCATCAGGCGCTTTGCCGACGGCCGGGCCCGCCGCGACTCGACCGTTCGAGCGCTCCTCGAGCCCACTGCTCGGCTTCGGTGGTCTCTTCGGGGCTGAAGCGGCCGTGCTGGCGCTCGAACTCTGCGACCGCCTCCAAACCGGACCGTATGGTGAACTCCTTGCGAGCGGTGGCGGCCAACCAGGCGCTGTAGGTCATCCCGGCCTCGGCAGCTGCCGCTTCAATTTGTGCGTCGAGATCGGGGGGGATCGACACCGACCGCTTCTTCCTGACAGCCATGTTCAAATGGTAGCACATGAGTAGTACAGTGAGCAGTCATTGCTAAGGCGAGCTTGGCGCTGCGGTAGGCACAACGGGCCCCCGGCAACGGCCGCCTGCCGCAGGTTCCTGTCAAGTAGCCCGAAAACGAAATCCGCTGGCACGGCAATGCGGTTGTGCAGTTAGCTGACCAGGTGGTGGCGATAAGCCCTGTCCAGTCGTACCTGATCTGCGGTACTCCGAGGACCGGTAGCACACTGCTGTGCCGCCTTTTGGCTACCACCGGCGTCGCCGGCAAGCCCGAGTCGTACTTCCGGCTCCCCGACGAGCCTTCCTACGCCGAGAGCTGGGGTATACCCTCGGCTCGGGCGGCCCTGTCGACTACCGGGAGTACGTTCGAGCTGCGATCGCAGCCGGCAGTACGGCCAATAATGTTTTCGCCGCGAGAGTCATGTGGGGACCATGGAGGAGGTGGTCGCCAAGCTTCGTGCCGCTCGCCAGTTCAAGCCATCGCGACTGAGCCGTCGAAAGCGGTCACTCCCAAGCCCATATGGGCCATTCACGCCCACAGCCTGGTGGCGTCAGAGCGGCACCATCGGGCTCTCCGACTTGGCGAAGCCCTGCTGGCCCAAGAATTGTGCCTGGGTACCGACCTTGTTAGCGGACAGGTCGCCGAGCGCGAACCCCGCCGTGACGGGTCCGCGCCATTGCGGGTGGCTGTTCAAAGGCTCATAGGTGCCTACAGGGTCGAAGGAGATAGTCGGCCCTCCTTTAGGGTACGACTCCGCGTTCCACCTGCCGACGACGGGACCGTTCACCGGGTCTGTGACCGTGACCATGACCGCGTACGGCTTCGCGGCGGTGAACCCTCGGCCCGAGACGGTCACGTGCAGCTCGTATAGCTGCCCGCCATTGAAGTTGACCGTGAGGGTCGTCTTGGTCGTGACCAGCTTTTGCGCCGCCCCCGCTGGCAGCGCCGGGCCAACAGCTGCAGTGACAGCGAGCAGCACGCACGCTGCGCTCAAACGTCGCATTTGGTCCTCCCGTTTCCCCTGTCGCTGAAGGTTACCTCGGGACGGCGGGTCGGCGAGGTAGGGGCGGCGACCAGTACGACGAGCAACAGCCGTAGGGGAGGTATCCCAAAGCGAGGCTGGGCACGAGAAGTTCCGATTTGTGCCACTACAGCCGTCATTCCCCGCTGGAGCCCAGACGCGACGGCTACGCATCTTCGCCGCCGCGCGAGCGGGCACCTGGTCGTCAGTGGTCTGTGCCCAGGACTGGCTTCCTCAGACGATCTGCTTCGTGAGTGACATTGTGTGATGACAGGTCGAGGAGGCGGCCAGAGGTGTGCCGCCGGGCCGCGCATGGGTACCGAAAGGTCTCCGGCGTGGCGGCGTGGCGACAGGGAGCCCCGAGGATAGTTGGCGCGCCGGGGCGGCACCCTTCCCCAACGCCAGACGAGGACCGGCCCCGGCCTCCATAGAGCCGGTAGCGTCCGGGCATGGCCCTGAGGCGCCTTTGGGTGCGGAACTACCGGTCCCTGGTCGACGTAGCCCTGGAGCCGGCTCGGCTTACCGTCCTGGTCGGAGAGAACGGTTCAGGGAAGACAAACCTCTACCGCGCTCTGCGCTTGCTTTGCCGGGGCGCCGAAGGCCGCCTGGCCACGACGTTGCTGGAAGAGGGCGGGATGCCTTCGGTGCTTTTCGCCGGGGAGCGCCCACGGCGCAAAGAACGAGCCCGTCCGCACGGTGATAGGGGTGGACATCGACGACATCTCCTACGAGCTGTCGCCTGGCCTGCCATCGGCACCTCCTGGCGACCCCTTCGAGTTGGGCCCCGAGGTCAAAGAAGAGGTCATCTGGTTCGGGAAACGGGACCAGGTCCACGACCATCGCCGACCGGGCGGGCACCGCCGCCTTCCTTGCAGACGTAGAGGGCCACCGGGTGGCCTATGCCGCCACCTTGGACGGCGCCGAACCCTTGCTGTCCCAGATCGGCGACCCCGGTCGTTACCCAGAGGTGTTCGCCCTTCGAAGCCGTTTGGCGACGTGGCGGTTCTACCACGAGTTCCCGACCAGCCCAGAAGCGCCCGCCCGCTCCCTGCAGGTCGGCGTGCGGACACCGGTCCTGGCTGACGACGGCCACGACCTAGCCGCTGCCATCACGACCATCTTCCAGATCGGGGACGGCCATGCCCTGCGCTTGGCTGTCGACCATGCTTTTCCCGGCGCTGAGGTGGACACCGAGGTTGCCGACGGTGTCCATGCTCTGTTACTGCACCAGCCCGGTTTGCACCGTCCCACCAAGGCCGTCGAGCTGTCTGATGGGACGCCCCGGTTCCTCTACCTCGCCGCGGCCCTTCTCACTCCCCGGCCACCGGGGCTTCTCGTCCTCAATGAGCCAGAAACCGGGCTGAACCCGGCGGTGGTCCAGCCGCTGTCCGAGCTCGTCACCGTCGCAGCCGAGAACAGCCAAGTCGTCTTGACCACACACTCTGACCTTCTTGCCGACCGCCTGGCGGCTGAGGGGGCCCGGCGGTTGTGGCTCACCCGGTCGGCCGAAGGAGCGACGGTCCTAAGCGACAGAGAAACCGGCGACGTTCAGAAACCTTGACCGACTGACAACGTCAAGGAGGCTTGACCGGCGAGGCGAAGACGGGCGCTACTCCAAAGCCTCCTGCTGACCGAGCGTGCCGCGCCTGGTGGCGTACCGCCGGTCACGCCGCAGCAAGCAAGCCTCGCGGGCCTACCGAGTTAACCCAACATTCCACCCAACAAACCCGTGTCTCCGCGTCGCACGACGTCCCAGGTCGTCGCGTCGGACGGCTAGGACAGGCCGACTGGCCCGCCACAATGCCACAACTGCCTACGGGAAGCGACGCTGAGCGATGCTCCGTCATTGACTACGGATCAGAAGGTTGGGGGTTCAAATCCCTCCGAGCGCGCTAGATAAGTCCAAGTCAGACGCGGTTTCGATGGAAATCTCCCGCCGCTGTTGCCAGGAACTGTCACAGAATTGTCACGGAGGGCCGGTTGCCTCAGGTCGTGGACATGGAGCGTGAGCGCACTCGGCGTCTTTCTCGGGCGATCGAGCGCGACTTGCGCCGGGCCGGAGGCAAGGCACTGGCCGTCGACGAAGGTGGGGTGGATGACTCCGTACGCTGGCGTCGGGCCGCGGTCATGGCGGCGCACCGCATGGGGCACCGGGCCCGCACCTACCTCTGGCTCGGGCAGTAGCACGTCGACCTCGACTACCCGGTGACCAAAGAAGAAAGCCGGATGGCGGCCGACGTGATGGGTGCCCTCCTGTCCGACCTGAGGACCGAGCCCTAGTCCGCCGTCAGCTTCTTCCGGGCCCCGAAGAGCATGCCCGCCACCTTCTCGGCCGCGGCGCGGTCCAGCTGTTCGACCCGGTGCTGGTAGACGTTCTGAGTGACCGCAGTGCTGGAGTGGCCCAGGCGGACGGCCACGACTTTGACGTCGACCCCGGCGCGCAGCAGGGCCGTGGCGTGGGAGTGACGGGTGTCGTGGAGGCGCACCTGCGGCAGGCCTGCCCGCCGCACCGCCCTCAGGAACTCTTTGGTCACATTGTCGGGGACGAGCGGCCTACCGATGTCGTCGGTGAAGACGTGGCCGTCAGCCGGCCAGAAGCCCGTTGGGCAGCGGGACTGCCTGACTTCCTGGCGTCGTCGGTGCTCGGTGAGGACGGCCACAGTAGCCTCGTCCAGGCCTATCGTCCGTTGCCCGGCGCTCGTCTTCGGCGTGGACTCCGTCGGGACGCCGTTGACCATTACCAGGCAACGCCGGACCGTTAGCGACATCGTGCCCAGGTCGAGGTCGTCCCAGCGCAGGCCGCAAAGCTCGCCCCTCCGTAGCCCCGTGGTGGCGGCAAGGGCCCAGAGAGCGTAAAGCGGGTCGCTCACCGTGGCGTCGAGGAAGGCAGCCAGCTGCTCGAGCGTCCAGACCGCCCTCTCGGGAGGTGCCTCGCCGAGCGGGAGGTCATCGCGGGCACCCTCGGCCGGGTTTCGTGCGATGACGCCCGCTCGTACGGCGTGCGACAGCGCCAACGACAGGACGCGGTGGGTAAGGGCGATCGTGCGCGTAGAGCGGCGTTTGCCGCCCCTGCCCGGCTCTTTTGAGAAGCTGTCGAAGAAGGCGACCACGTCTGGGGGCGACAGCTTGCGGAGCTGGACCTGGCCGAGGCGGGGGACGAGGTAGGCCTCGCAGATCCAGCGGTAACTGGCCAGAGTCGTGGCCTTGAGCCCTCTGACCTCGCGCGCTGGGAGCCACTCGTTGCGCAGGTACTCGGCGAGAGTGACGCCGCGAGCATCGCCGGCCGGCCCCGTACCGGCTTCCGACACCGCCTTGGCAGCAGCCAGCTCCGCCTCTCGTCGGGACTTGAAAGGCCCGATGCGGCGCTGCCTGCGCTTGCCGGTGGCGGGGTCGGAGCCAACGTCCACGATCGCTCGCCAACCTTTTTCGGCTTTGTAGACGTGACCGGGCATGTCCGAAGCCTACGTACGGGGTGTGACGAGCAGCGCCCGCAGCTCGGCCGCCGGGATACGAAGTGTCCGGCCGACGCGGACCACCCTGGTCGGCCATGCCCCGGCGTCGCCGTCGAGGCGAGCGGCAATGGCGCGGTAGGCCGCCGACTTCGACACGCCGAGCAGCCTGGCGGCCTCGGGAACTGTCATGGTGCCCGGGTAGAGCTGACTCCCCAGAGGGTTGTCAACCCCCGGCTCAGTCGTGATGGGCACTGCCCCGGCGATGGTCATGTTGCTGTCTCCTTGCTCGTGCCGGTGCCGCTCCTCTGGCAGGCACTCACAGGGAGGGGCCGAGGTGGCGACGTCCTTGCGGCCGCCGCCAGGCTCAGCTACCTCGTGAGCCAGCCGCGGCCCAGCGCGGAGGCCAGCTGGGGTGACCGCCGGGTGGCGAAACTGACGTCCAGCACGGCGGCCGTCAGTGGCGGCACGCCGTTCTCACCGACGTCCACGCCCAGGACCTTGCCCGACCACTCCAGTACCTCCGACCACGGCCAGACCCTGATCCCGTCGCCGACCACCCCGACCGCCGCCGGGAAGGCGCCCGGGCCACGCTTGCCGTCCACCAGGAGACGGACGTACTCCCTGGTACGGCCGACGCGGCGGGCGATGTCGCTCACCGACACCAGGTCCTGGTCGACGCGCAGCGGCACGGCCGCCGGCACAGCTTTGGTGACGCTCTCGACCAGCTCTGAGACCGCAGCCGCAGGACCTGACGCCCGGACTGTCGCCCTCACCGTCGTCACTTCGCCCGCCTCGAACAAGACAGCCACGGGGAGCGCTACTGAAACCAGACCAAACGAGCCATGGTCGAGGTCCTCGA
>JBKQUU010000304.1:0-53617 GCA_052325485.1 Acidimicrobiales bacterium
GGGACGCTGCGCCTGGGGGGCCAGGTGGTCAACGACCTGTCGCCCAAGGACCGCAACGTGGCCATGGTCTTCCAGAGCTACGCCCTGTACCCGCACATGACCGTGGCCGAGAACATCGGCTTCGCCCTGCGCCTGCGCAAGATGCCCAAGGACCAGGTCCGGGCCAAGGTGGCCGAGACGGCCCAGCTGCTCGGCCTGTCGGAGTACCTGGACCGCAAGCCCGGCCAGCTCTCGGGCGGCCAGCGCCAACGGGTGGCCATGGGCCGGGCCGTGGTGCGCGAGCCCTCGGTGTTCTTGATGGACGAGCCCCTGTCCAACCTGGACGCCAAGATGCGGGTGCAGATGCGCTCGGAGATCTCCCGCATCCAGCGCCGGGTGGGGGTGGCCACCTTGTACGTGACCCACGACCAGACCGAGGCCATGACCATGGGCGACCGGGTGGCCGTGCTGCACATGGGCCGCCTCCAGCAGTGCGACACCCCCCAGGTCCTCTACGACCGCCCCGACAACATCTTCGTGGCCGCCTTCATCGGCTCGCCGGCCATGAACCTGTACGAGGCCGCCCTCAGCGCCGATGCCGACCAGCTGAAGCTGGGCGCCCAGAGCATCAACCTGACCCCCGAGGTCCTGGCCCGGCGGCCCAAGCTGGGCTCCTACCGGGCTAAGACGGTGGTCCTGGGGGTGCGCCCCGAGCACCTCTCCGACGCCGCCCTGCTCGGCTCGGCCCCCGCCCCGGGCACCACCCTCAGCGTCGACGTCGAGCTCATCGAGGCCCTGGGCAACGAACTGCAGGTGCACTTCCTCATCGACGCCGTGCGGGCCGAGTCCCAAGAGACCAAGGCCGCCACCGAGACCGAGGAACTGGCCGGCCTGCCCATCCAGGGCGGGGGGACCAAGACCACCGGTGTGGCCCGCATCTCGCCCCGCTCGGTCCTGCACGCCGGCGCCCGTGCCGTCCTGTACGTCGACACCGACCAGCTCCACTTCTTCGACCCGACCACCGGGTCGGCCATCTGGACCTGACCGAGGCCCCCCGGAGGCCACGGTGCCACTAGTTGCCGGAGCGGATTGCTCGACGCAATCGACCAAGGTCCTCGTCGTAGATGTGGACGATGGCCGCGTCGTGGCTTCGGGCGGGGCGGCCCATGAGGTCGAGGGCGACGCCGGGGCCAGGGAGAGCGACCCCCGGGACTGGGAGGTTTCTCTTGGCCAAGCCCTGGACCAGACCCGTCGCGCCGCCGAGGTGGCGGCGATATCCGTCGGTGCCCAGCAGCACGGCCTGGTCGTCCTCGACGACGCCGGCCGGCCGCTGTGCAAGGCACCGTTGTGGAACGACACGCGCGGCGCCGCCGATGCTCGAGCCCTGGTGGCCGCCCTCGGCGGCCCCGAGGCGGCGGCGCGACGTGTCGGTTCGGTACTGACGAGCTCGTTCACCGTGGCTCACTGGGCCTGGTTGCGCCGGGCCCAACCCGAAGTGGCGGCGGCCGCCCGCCACGTGCTCTTGCCTCACGACTACTTGAGCTTCCGCCTGACCGGCAATACGACGACGGACCGCAGCGATGTTTCGGGCACCGGTTGGTGGAGCCCGGCTGACGAGTCCTATGCCGCCGACGTCCTGGACCTTGACGCCGTTCGGCTCGACCCCGGCTACCTGCCCGAAGTGCTGGGCCCCACGGCGGCGGCGGGCACGGTCAGCGAGGTCGCCGCCGCGCAGTTCGGCCTGCGCCAGGGCGCCCCGGTCGCCTGTGGCGCGGGCGACAACGCCGCTGGTGCCCTGGCACTCAGCTTTGCGCCGGGCGAGGCGGCCCTGTCCCTCGGCACGTCCGGTACCGTTTATGCCCCTGCCGCCAGGCCGAGCGCCGACAGCACCGGCACCGTGGCCGGTTTCGCTAGCGCCGACGGCCGCTACCTACCCCTCGCCTGCACCCTCAACGCTACCGTGGCCGTCGACCAGGTAAGCGAATGGCTCGGCGTGGGCAGAGAGGAGGTGGCGAGCGCGGGCGAGGTCGTCTTTCTCCCCTGGTTTGGCGGCGAACGGACGCCGAACGCTCCCAGTGCCTCGGGCACCTTGACCGGGCTGCGGTACTCGACCGATAAGCGGGCCATCTTGCAGGCCGCCTATGACGGGCTCGTGGCCACGTTGCTCGAGGCGACCGCCTTCCTCGACCAATGGGCGCCGCAAACGCCGGAGGCACCCTTGCTGCTTCTGGGCGGGGGGGCACGCGGCCGAGCCTGGCAGGAGACCGTGCGCCGCCTGTCCGGTCGACCCGTCCTGGTGGTCGAACTTTCCGAGCTGGTGGCTTACGGCGCCGCTGTCCAGGCCGCCGCCCTGCTGACCGGTGCGCCGCTGGCTGAGGTGGCCAACCGGTGGGGGGCACGCCGCGGCGTCATGCTCGAGCCGGTCGCCCGGGACGACGGCACCCTGGCCCGGATCGCCGCGTGGCGCCAGTCGTACCTCGCCACGTTGTAGTGCCGTTCGTGCCCTCATCCGTCCCCGCACCCGGTAGCGGATAGATGGCGGTGATATCGGATCTGTCCAGCGCGAGCGACGCCAGCCTGGCCATGGCCGTAGCCAGGTGGCAGGAAGAAGCGCTGGCCGAGATTTACCGCCGACATGCCGGGGCCGTGTTCGGCCTGGCCAAGCGCCTGATGTTCGACGCCGTGCTGGCCGAGGAGGTCACTCAGGAGGTCTTTGTCCGGTTGTGGCGCGAACCGGAACGTTTCGACCCGACACGCGGGTCCCTGCGGACCTTCCTGCTCTCGGTCACGCACGGGCGGGCCATCGACATCCTGCGTTCGGAAATGAGCCGGCGCGCCCGGGAGGAGCGTTCGCGGGCCGTGGCCGAGGCTGGTTACGATCTGGAGCAGGAAGTGTTCGACCTGACTACCGCCGAGCGAGTGCGCAAGGCCGTGGCCAAGCTGCCTGGCGACGAGCGCAAAGCGATCGAGCTCGCTTACTTCGGTGGCCACTCCTACCGGGAGGTGGCGGCGCTCGAGAACGAGCCGGAAGGGACGATCAAGAGCCGCATCCGGTCCGGTCTTCGCCGCATGGGGCGCGAGCTCGACGCGGCTGTCAAGGGGACGGACCGATGATCCACGAGGAGATCGAAGAGCTGCTGGGAGCGTACGCCCTCCATGCCACCGAGCCCGAAGAAGACCGGGAGATCGAAGCCCATCTGGCCGGTTGCCCCCGTTGCCGGGCGGAGGTGCAAGCGCACCTGGAGGTGGCGGCCATGCTCGGGAGCTCGACCAGCGAGGTCCCAGCCGGTCTTTGGGAGAAAATAGCGGCGTCGGTGGGAGAGATCCAAACCCCAGGGACGGCGGGCAAGTTGTCGGTCGTACCGCCCATGGGCACCGCTCCCTTCTCCGCCGCCAGGGCTTCCCGGCGCTGGCAGGCAGCCGTTTGGGGGACGGTGGTGGCGGTGGCGGCGGCGGTGATCGCCGTGCTGGGCGTAGAGGTCTCTCATCTCGACCAGCAGGTGCGCTCACTGCGGACCGCCGTCGGCCAGTACGGCCTGACTGGGGCGGCGGCCCAGGTGGCCCTGGGGCCGCACCGGACTATCGTGCTGACGGCGGACAAGGCCGAGGTGGCCAAGGTCGTAGTGGCGCCGTCGGGGACAGCCTTCTGGGTCTCGTCGTCGCTGCGTGAGCTGCCGAGCTCGGAGACCTACCAGCTATGGGGCCTAGCGCGGGGCAACATCGTTTCGCTGGGCCTTGTCGGCCCGGACCCGCACTCGGTGGCCCCCTTCCGGATCGAGGCGACCATCACCACGGTCATGGTGACAGCCGAACCCAGCGGGGGGACGGCCGAGCCGACCCTCCCGGTGGTCGCCCAGGGCAACGTCCCCCCCGCGACGCTCGACTAGGACGCTCGACTAGCGACTGTCGAACATCCTCTTGAGGACGTAGGACCACAGGCTCGGCCGGCGGGACCGGGGCCAGGGCCCCCATTGCTGGCCGGTTTGGTCGGGCAGGGCCGTGGGCACGACGACGACCTGGGTGGGGACGTGGAGGGCGGCGCCGCAGAACTGGCACTTCTCATCCCAGCTGTTGGCTATCGGCGCCCCGCACTGAGGGCACCGAAGCGCTTCTGAGGCCAACGTCGGTCCTGTCCCCGGCCTGGCTGCCCTATCGGGCAGGGACTGCGCCGCCTGCTTGTCCAGCCAAACGGCCTCGCACCCTTTGCACATGGCCGCGCTCCCCGTCGGGATGGGCTTGGGCTGCATCGGCCGCGAGCAGAACGGGCAACGGGCGTCGCCGGCGGGGGCCTCTACGGGTGCTTCTGTCCATAGATGGTCGGCCAGGTCCCCGCCCAGTTGGCGAAGGACGGCGATGGTCAGCACCGTGCCCCCACAGCTGGCGCAGACGTACTGGCGGAGCCCGCTCACCTGGTTGGTCATGAGGTCCCCGGAGCAACCCGGGCAAAGCCACTGGTCGGTTCGCACGATGTAGGTGTCGGCGCCATGACGCTGCCACCTTGAGAGGCTCAGTGCCGCTCTCCCGGCGCCCGGCCCGGCGCCTGCTCCTTGATGGCGGCCGGCGTCCTTACCGTCTGGCGAAGGCCTATGGTGGCCCTATGTCTCTTCAAGAGGCCGTGCGCTACGAAGGTCTCAGCTCGAAGTCCTATGAGCACCCGGCGGACCGGGCGGCCACGGCCGCGCTGCGGTCGATACCGCTCATGGACAAGGTGGTCAAACGCCTAGTGGGCTTCGGCCATGAGCGTCGGTTGCGCCAGGTCCTCATAGGTAATGCCGTACAAATTTCCGACCATCAGGTCCCTAACCTGTGGGCACGCCACTGCTGGGCGGCCTCCGTGCTCGACGTCGAGGCGGTCCCCGAGCTGTTCGTGACCCAGACGCCGCTGGCCAACGCCCTCACGGTGGGGGCAAAACGACCGATGGTGATCATTTTTTCCGGTCTGGCGAGCGATTACAGCCCGAGCGAAGTGGACGCCGTACTGGCGCACGAAATGGGCCACGTCCTGTCCGAGCACTACTACTACCAGACGGCTTTGCAGTTCCTGTCCATGATCGTCATGAGCTCGGGCAGCGCCGCCGGCGCATTGGCGGGCCTTCCTCTGAAAGCCATTTACCTCGTCCTGCTCGAATGGGCCCGGGCCGCCGAGCTGTCCTCGGACCGGGCCAGCGCCCTGGTGGTCGGTGACCCGCGCGTAACTTGCCAAATGTTGATGCGCATCGCCGGTGGTGCGCTCGAGGGCATGAGCCTCGATGCCTTTTTGGCCCAGGCGGCCCGCTATGCCGAAGAAGACGATGTGCTCGCCCGATGGTCGCGGGCCTGGGTCGAAGCCAGCCTGCGGCACCCGTTCGCCGTGAAGAGGACGCGCGAACTGATGAGCTGGGTGGGCGACGGCGGCTATGACTTGGTACGCAGCGGGACGTACGTCCACCGCGGCCAGGAGGCGCCGGTGACGGCCGAGGTGCAACGGGCGATAGTCCACTACCGCGAACGCTTCTTTGGCATCCTGGGCACTGCTTCGGGCGGCGTGGACCGGGTGCTGCGGCAATTGGAGGACTGGCTCAGGCCGCGACGGGACGGCGACGACGAGGACGACGACCAAGGCCGTGCGACCTGACAGGGCCGAGTAAATAGGCGGGGGGGCTAGTTTGCCCTCATGAGCACAGTCATGCCCGTCCGCCAGATCGGGGCCCTCGACGTTTCGCTCGTCGGCCTGGGCTGCAACAACTTCGGCGGTCGCCTGGACGAACCCCGGAGCACCGACGTGGTGGAGGCGGCCCTCGACGCCGGCATCAACCTGTTCGACACCGCCGACGTTTACGGAGGCACGAAAAGCGAGGAGTTCCTGGGCCGGGCGCTGGGCAAAGAGCGCTCGGAGGTACTGGTGGCCACCAAGTTCGGCAGTCGCCTGGACCAAACCCGGAAGGGGGCCGCTCCCGCCTACGTGAAGAGCGCGCTGGAAGACAGCCTGCGCCGCCTGGGGACCGATTATGTCGACCTCTACCAATTGCACCGGCCCGACCCGGCGACACCGATAAGCGACACTCTCGGCGCCCTGGCCGACCTGGTCGAAGAGGGCAAAGTGCGCGAGATCGGGTGTTCCAACTTCTCCGCCGCCCAACTGCAGGAGGCGCAGGCGGCGGCGAGGGCAGGCGGGCCCCGCTTCGTGAGCGTCCAGAACGAGTACAGCCTCCTCCAGCGTGAGCCGGAGCTCGAGGTCCTGCCCGAGTGCGAGCGCCTGGGCATCGCCTTCATCCCCTATTTCCCCCTCAAAGCCGGCCTCCTGTCCGGCAAGTACCGCCTCGGGGAACCGCCGCCGGCCGGGACGCGGGTGGCCGGGATGCCCGCCGAGCGCCAGGGAGCGCTCCTGACGCCGGCCCACCTGGAGACGGTGGCCGCTCTGCAGCGCTTCGCCGAAGGGCGCGGTCACAGCGTCCTGGAGCTGGCCATCGCCTGGCTGGCGGCCCATGGCCCGGTCGCCTCCGTGATCGCCGGGGCGACCAAGCCGGAGCAGGTGTGGGCCAACGTCAAGGGCGCCGACTGGGTGTTGACGGACGAGGAGCTGGCGGAGGTCGACGCCATCGTCCCGCCGCCCGGTGTGCCCCGCTGAGCCTATTTTGCGGGGGCCCGGTCAGTCGCGCATCGGGTCCTGGGGCGCCCTTTTGAGGACTTCGTGGAGCGGGTTCAACATGGCCAGGCGCCCGTCGTGCTCACCTACCGTGCCTTCGGCTACGAGCTGGGCGCCCGTCTCCACCCCGGGCACGTCGCGACGCGTGAACACCAGCGTCGTCTGTCCCGTGCGGTCGACGAGCGTGCAGCTGAGCACCTGAGCGCCCCGCCAGGGCTGGACCTCGACCGAGGTCACCCGCCCGGCGATCTTGGCTTTCTGTCTCCACTGGATCTGGCCGATGGGGACGGTACCTTCGACCGGCAACATGCCGTCGTCGCCCACGCTGTCGCGCGCCCGGCGCTTTTGCGCCCGCTCCGGGCGCCCCTTGCCGTCCTGGGCGGCGCGCCGGCGTGGGCGCGCCCGGCTCAACTGGAAGGGCACCACGGTGGCGTTGGCGTGGGGGAGCCGGCCGACCACGGCGGCCAAGCGGTCGGCCGTGCGGTCGTGCAGCAAATGCCCCCATGCCCAGGAGTACAGGCGCCGGGGGAGCAGGACCGAGACCTCGGTGTCCCCATCGGCCAGGGTCGACGCCACGAGCTCCACCGCCGCCCGGCTCAGGCGGCGGTCGCGACATTCCCTGATCTCGAGAGGGAGCCGGCGGATCATCAGCCGTTCCCACGCTTCCCGCAGTTGTTGGGCGGCCTGGTTGTCGAGCAGGAAATGGACAGCCCGGATCTCATCGGGGTTGAGGCTGCGGGCGTACTGGATGGCGCGTGCCGCGGCCAGGTCTAGCCGGTCCACGAACACCAAGACCACGTGGCGGCGCAGGATAGGCAGTTCGGAGGCTTCGGCGGCGCCTCTCTCCAGCTGCTGAGCCTCCATACGGTACTGGCGGTTGAGCCGTATGAGCGCCACGGTCAGGATGGGGAAGAGGACCACCACCGTCCACGCCCCCTGGGTGAACTTGGCCACCACCAGGACGCCGACGACGACGAAGGACAAGGCACAAGCACTGGCGTTGATGGCCAACTTGTGCTTCCAGCCCCGCGCCCGGTGGCTCAGGTGGTGCTTGCTCATGCCCGCCCCGGCCATGGTGAACCCGGTGAAGACGCCGATGGCGTACACGGCTACCAGCGAGGTCACGTCGGAGTCGGTCACGACCAGCAGAGCGATGGCGACCACGGCCAGGACGATGATCCCGTTGGAGAAGGTGAGCCGGTGGCCGCGTTTGGTGAGCTGGCGGGGAAGGAAGCGGTCGCCGGCCACGAAACTGGCCAGGAAGGGGAAGCCGTTGAAACTGGTGTTGCCGCCGGTGTACAGGATCATGAGCGTGGCCAGTTGGACCATGTAAAACAGGACGTGACCGCTCGAACCCGAACCGAAGACCACCTGTGCTTCCTGCGAGATGACCGTGGGCGCGCCGGCGACGAAGGGCGCCGCGTGGGTCCAGCGGGCCAGGAAGGAAATCCCGAGCACCAGGGAGCCCAGCGTGACGCTCATCAGGATGTACACCCGCCGGGCGCGCTGGCCGGCGGGAGGCTTCAAGGCGCTGACCCCGTTGGAGATGGCTTCCACGCCGGTGAGCGACGCGCCACCGTTGGCGAACGAACGCAACATCACGAACAGCGAAGCCCCCATCAGCAGGCCCGTACCAGGGTGGCCGAAGGGATAAAGACCAGGCCGGTGGATGGACAACTGGTGCAGGTCGCCTAGTGCCGCACGTACGAGGCCGGTGATTATCACGCTGCCCATGGCGAGGATGAAGAAGTACGTCGGGAAGGCGAAGACGCGCCCCGCCTCGCGTATCCCGCGCAGGTTGCCATAGGCAATGATGAGCACGACGGCCACGCTGATGATGAGGGCCAGGTGGTGGCCGCCGAGGACGGGGACGTTGACCGAGAGAAGCTTCGGGAAGGCCGAAACGAGGGCGTCGGTCCCCGCCGCCGTCTGCACCGCCACCGTGACCGTGTAATCGATGAGCAGGGCCACGGCGGCCACCTGGGCCACCGTGGGGCCGAAGTTGTCCCTGGCCACCACGTAGGAGCCGCCGGCCCGGGTGTAGACCATCACCACTTCCCGGTAGGAGAGGGTGACGAAGGTGAGCACCAGCAACAGGGCGAACGTGATGGGCAGGACGAGGGCGAAGGAGGCGACCCCTACGATGCGCACCAGCTCGACCAGCATCTCCTCGGTCCCGTAAGCGGACGAGGAGATGGCGTCCGGCGACAGGACGCCCAGGGCCATGAAGGTCCCGAGGCGTTCGGTGGCCAGCTGCTCGCTGACCAGGGGCTGGCCCAGGAGGACCTTTTTTATCCTGTAGCTCAGCAGCTCGGGCAGTTCCGGGGCCACCGGCAAGGCGCGGCTTGGTGGAGCCTCAGTACCTGTCCCCGCGGTGCTCACTGGCGCTTGTGCAAACCTCTCGTGCCAGGCACCGCCCCGGCGCCCCTCACTGCGCGCGCCGCGCCCACTAGGAGCACGCCGCGCCACGAGCGTAGTGCGCCCGTCCCGAGTTGTGCCAGGTAGCCTCAGAGTGTTGCATGTTGATCATGCGCGTCGTGGTGGTCGGTTGCGGCCGGGTCGGCTCCGAGCTCGCTACCATCCTGTCGCGCGAGGGCAATGAGGTGGCGGTTATCGACAAAAACCCCCGCGCCCTGCAACGTCTGGCCATGGACTGGGGCGGCAAAGGGGTGACCGGCTTCGGTTTCGACCGTGACGCCCTGGAAGAGGCCGGCATCGCCGGGGCGGACGCCCTGGCGGCGGTGACCAACGGCGACAACTCCAACATTCTCACTGCTCGGATCGCCAAAGAGACCTATCAAGTCCCCAATGTGGTCGCCCGCATTTACGACCCGCGCCGGGCCGTGATCTACCGCCGGCTCGGCATCCCCACCGTGGCCACGGTCACCTGGACGGTGGACCAGGTAATGCGCCGGCTCTTGCCCGAACGCACGGTGACCGAGTGGGCCAGTCCATCGGGCGAGGTGGTGATGGTCGAACGTTCGGTACCCGGTTCGTGGGTGGGCTACCGCCTGGACGAGCTGGAGTCCACCGGCCGCGTCCGGATAGTAGCCCTGTCCCGGGCGGGCAAATCGGTGGTCCCCAAGCCTGGGCTGATCGGCCAGGAGGGTGACGTCCTGCACATCGCCGTGCTCGAGAGCGCGCTCGACGAGCTCGAGATGGGCCTGGAAAAGGGCTCGCGCCCGTGAAGGTCGTGACGGCGTGAAGGTCGCGACGGCGTGAAGGTCGTGATCGCCGGGGCCGGCAACGTAGGTAGCTTTTTGGCCGCCGACCTGCACCACGCCGGCCACGAGGTGCTCCTCATGGAGATAGACCCGGACGTGGCCCGGCGAGGAGCGGGCTTGGGCGTCCAGTGGATGGTGAGGGACGCCTGCGAGGTCTCGGCGTTGGACGCCGCCGGCTTGGCCACCGCCGACGTGGTCGTGGCCGCCACCGGTGACGACGAGGACAACCTTGTGGTGTCGCTGCTGGCTAAACAGGAGTTCGCCGTCCCCCGGGTGGTGGCCCGGGTGAACCACCCCAAGAACCATTGGTTGTTCAACCAGACCTGGGGCGTCGACATAGCGGTGTCGACCCCGCACCTGCTGGCCGCCCTCGTCGAAGAGGCGGTGTCGGTGGGGTCGTTGGTCCGTATCCTGCAGCTCGAGTCGTCTGGTGCCCACCTCGTCGAGGTGACCCTGGCCCCCGGGTCGCCGGCCGCCGGCCGGGAGCTGGCGGGCCTGGGCATGCCCCGTGAGGCGACCGTGGTGGCGGTCGTGCGCCGGGCCCATGTGGTCGTGCCTCGGGGGGACACCGTTCTCGAGCCCGGCGACGAGGTCCTGGTGCTGGCTTCGCCCGAATCCGAAGACGCGGTGCGGTCGTTGCTTGTCGCCGAGGGCCAACCGCCGCCCCCAGGGTTGTCGGCGTTGCGCGCCGCGGTGCCGGCCCCGCCGCCTGCCGGCGCGCCCGCGGGCGACTAGGGGGACAGCCACGGCGCCATCGGTGCCCTCCGGCCAGCCAACCCTGAGGCCGAGCTGGGCCCGCCCGGTCTACGGCTCAGCGTTGGCCCTGGCCACGGCGGCGGTACTGAGCGCGTTGATGGTGCCGTTGCGCGGCCACATCAACGTGGCCACGCCGGCATTGGTACTGGTCGTCCCGGTCGTGGGCGGCGTCACGGTGGGCGGCTTCGTCGCTGGGCTGGTGGCCACGGGCGCCTGCTTCCTCATCTATGACTTTGTCTTCCTGCCGCCCTATTACACCCTTTATGTCGACCGGGCCGAGGACTGGGTGGCCCTCGGCGTGTACGTCGTGGTGATGGTCCTCGTGGCCCGGGTCGTCGCCGCGGCCAACCTGGCCAAGGCCGAGTCCGAGCAGCGGGCGGCCGAAATACGCCGGCTGTTCGACCTTTCGGAGATGCTGGTGCGCGAGCTGCCGGCCCCGAAGCTCCTCGACGCCATCGTCAGTTCCGTCAAGTCGGGCTTCAACCTCGAAGGCGTCGCCCTCCTCCTGCCCGGTGCCGATGGCGGCCTCGAAGTGGTGGCCTCGGCCGGGGCACATCCTTCGGAGCTGGACACCCAGCGACTTTCAGCCCGCGCCGGCGACCCGGTCCACCTGGGGCCGGCGACGGCCGAGCCGGGCAACTTCCAGACGGTCGCCCTAGTGGCCACGGGCCAGGCCATCGGCCTGCTGGCGGTGCGGGGCACGGGGGGGTCCAAAGCCGAGCAGGAGCTGTTGCGTGCCTTTGGCAACCACCTTGCTCTCGCCCTGGAGAGGGCACGACTGCGCGAGGAGGCGGTCCGGGCGCGCTTGCTGGAGGAAATCGATACGCTGCGCCGTGCCCTGGTAGGGGCCGTTTCCCATGACCTGCGCACTCCCTTGGCCACCATAAAGCTCTCGGCTTCGGCCCTGGTCGAAAGCGGACCTTCGCTCAGCCCTGAAGACATCAAGGAACTGGCCGAACTGGTCGATGCCCAGGCCGACCGCCTGGACAGGCTCGTTTCCAACCTGCTCGACATGACCCGCATACAGTCGGGCGCCCTGGAGCTGCGCCGCCAACCCGCCGCCCTCGGCGACCTGGTCGATGAAGCGCTCCTGGTGCTGGGGCGCTCCGGGCGCAGCGCCGAGGTCGGGTGGCTGGCTCCCGACGACCTGCCTCTCGTTGACGTCGACCACGTACTGGTGCGCCAGGTGCTGGCCAACCTGTTGGACAACGCCCTGCGCCACTCTCCCCCCCGGGGGACGGTGACCGTTTCGGCCACGCCTGCCCCTGACGGCAAGGTCGAGGTCCGGGTCACCGATAGCGGACCGGGTGTCCCACCGGGCGAGCGGGAAAGGATTTTCCAGGTGTTCAACCGCCGGGAGGCCGGCGGGAGAGGGGGGCTCGGGCTGGCCATCGCCCAGGCGTTCTTAGAAGCCCACGGCGAGCGGATCTGGGTGGAGGACGCTCGCCGGGACGGCGCCGCCCGAGGGGCCAGCTTCGTGTTCACCCTGCCCACGGTGGCCGGGGGCCGCTGAGGCATGGCCCGGGTCCTGGCCATCGACGACGACAAGGCCCTGCTGCGGGCCCTGCGGGTGGCCCTATCGGCCAAGGGGCATGAAGTGCTCGTGGCCGCCACCGCAGAGGAAGGCCTGTCCAGCCTGGCCCTGCGCGCCCCCGACGTGGTGGTGCTCGACCTCGGCCTGCCCGACCTCGACGGCCTCGAAGTGGTCCGCCGCATCCGCTCGTGGTCCGAGGTGCCGGTGATCGTGCTTTCGGCCACGGCTTTGGAGGACCGCAAAGTGGCGGCCCTGGACGCGGGGGCCAACGATTATGTGACCAAACCCTTCGGTATGGCCGAGCTGGAAGCGAGGATCCGCACCGCTCTCCGCCATGCTGCTCAGCCCGTCGTCCCCGACGACGGCAAGCTCACAGTGGGCCCCATCGTGCTCGACCTCGTGCACTACCAGGCTACGGTCGAAGGTGAGCCCGTGGAGCTGACGGCGAAGGAGTTCGAGCTGCTGGCCTTCCTGGCCCGCCACGCCGGCAAGACGTGCACCCATCAGATCGTGCTACGCCAGGTGTGGGGCGACAGCTACGGTGACGAGGCCGATTACCTGCGCGTCTACATCTACCGGTTGCGCAAGAAGTTAGGGGAAAAAGGCGGCCCGATGCTGCGCACGTCACCCGGCATCGGCTATTGCCTTTCCGGGGCCTGAAAAAGCCGGCGTCCCGGATCCACTTTTTTTTCATACCGCCGGGGTCCCCGTTCACATCCTGTTCACGCCGGCGGGCACAACCTGAGCGCATGGCTGATTTTCTGGTGGTGCTCGGCATCCTGGCCTTCACGTTGGCGATGCTCGGGCTCATATGGGCCTTGGACCGCGTATGAGCGCCGTCCAAGCAATCCTGCTCGTGGTGTCGATCCTGGTGTTCATCTACCTGGGCGTCGCCATGTTCAAGCCCGAGAAGTTTTAGATGAGCTTTTTCCTAACCATCGTCGTCCTGGTCATCGCCTTGGGGCTCGCCTGGCGCTACCTGGGTTCGTACATGGCCGCGGTGTTCGAGGGCCGGGTCCACTACCTGGCCTGGGCGGAGCGCCCCTTTTACCGGCTCCTCGGCACCAGCCCTGACAACGAGCAGTCGTGGCGGCGCTACGCCACCTCTCTCGTCATCTTTTCGGCCGTGGGCGTCGGGTTCAGCTATCTGCTGCTGCGGATCCAAGGTTCGCTGCCGCTCAACCCGCAGCACTTTGGCGCGGTAACTCCGGCGCTCAGCTTCAACACCGCGGTGTCGTTCCTCACCAACACCAACTGGCAGAACTACGGGGGGGAGACGACAATGTCGTACTTCTCCCAGATCGGCGTGCTCATCGTTCACCAGTTTGTGAGCGCGGCCGTCGGTATTGCCGCCGCCATAGCCATGGTGCGCGGTTTTTCTCGTCGCAATTCCCCCACGATAGGCAACTTCTGGGTCGACATAACCCGTTGCATGCTCTACATCCTCCTGCCGATAGCCTTCGTCGCCGGCATCCTGGTGGTCGGCCAGGGCGCCGTGCAGACCCTGGCTGGACCGGTAACCGTCCATGACGCGCTCAACGGCGTCACTCAGACCATCGCCCGCGGGCCGGCCGGCTTTATGTCCACGATCATGCAGCTCGGGACCAACGGGGGCGGGTTCTTCAACGTCGACCTGGCCCACCCCCTTGAGAACCCCACGGCGCTGACCAACTTCGTCTTCAACTGGCTCACCCTCTCCATCCCGTTCGCGCTCACCTACACCTTCGGCAAGATGGTCGGGAGCATCCGCCACGGCGCCGCCCTGCTGATGGCCATGGTGCTGATCTTCGGTGCCTGGGTTGGCTTTACGAGCTACTCCGAGCACACGAACAACCCCGCGGTGGCCGCCGCCGGGGTCACCAGCCAGCCCACCGGCAACATGGAGGGCAAGGAGGTGCGTTTCGGCGATACGAGCAGCGCCCTGTTCGACGTGTCGATGACCCAGACCTCCGACGGCGCCGTCGATGGGGCAAACGACTCGTACAACCCGATGGGCGGTTTCGGCCTGCTCACCGGGATGATGCTGGGCGAGGTCACCCCAGGGGGGACGGGGAGCGGGATGTACACGATCCTCATCTACGCCATCATCGCCGTGTTCATCGGTGGGCTGATGATCGGGCGGACACCTGAGTACCTGGGCAAGAAGATCCAGGCCCGGGAAGTCAAACTGGCCGGTCTGGGGTCGCTGGTAATGCCGCTGATCGTGCTCGTCCTGACGGGCATCGCCGTGTCCATCCACGCCGGGCGGGCCGGTCCTCTCAATGGTGGCCCCCACGGGTTCACCGAGATCCTCTATGCGTTGACCTCCCAGGCCAACAACAACGGCTCGGCCATGGCCGGTCTCACCGGTAACACCGCCTTCTACAACATCGTCGGCGCCCTCGACATGCTGATCGGGCGGTTCGGCATCATGATCCCCGCCCTCGCTCTCGGGGGGTCTCTCGCCGCCAAGGGGGTCGTGCCCGCCTCGGTAGGGACCTTCCGCACCGACAACCCCATGTTCATCGGCCTCGTCATCGGCGTGATCCTGATCATCGGCGGCCTGACCTTCTTCCCCGCCGTTTCTCTCGGACCGATCGTCGAACAGTTGAGCCACGGAAAGTTCTGGTAAATGGAGACCAACAACATGAACGAACCTGGAGCTTCGGGCGTCGGCGCCACCACCACGCCGTCGCCCGCCTCGGGCGGGACGCCCACGGCGATGGCCCACGGCATGGCCCAGGCTCGCAGCCTGTTCGACAGGGAGATCCTGGTCCTGGCGCTCGGCGGGTCGTTCCGCAAGCTCGACCCCCGGGTGCAGGTCAAGAACCCGGTGATGTTCGTCGTCTTGGTGGGGACGGTCATCACCTTCATAGAGGCCATCGCCCACCCCAGTTTCTTCGCCTGGGCCATCACGGTGTGGCTGTTCCTCACCGTCATCTTCGCCAACTTCGCCGAGGCCATGGCCGAGGGGCGGGGCAAGGCGCAGGCCGACACGTTGCGGCGTATGCGGTCCGAGACCGAGGCCCGGCGCTTGAACGCTGACGGCACCGAGAGCCGGGTCCCCGCTGTCGAGCTGCAAAAGGGCGACCGCGTCGTGTGCGAGGCCGGCGACCTCATCCCATCGGACGGCGAGATCATCGAGGGGATCGCCTCGGTCGACGAGTCGGCCATCACCGGCGAGTCGGCGCCCGTGATCCGCGAGTCGGGGGGCGACCGCTCCGCTGTCACCGGCGGCACCAAGGTGCTCTCCGACCGGATCGTGGTCCGCATCACGGCCGAGCGCGGGCACACTTTCCTGGACCGGATGATCGGCCTGGTCGAGGGGGCCAACCGTCAGAAGACGCCCAACGAGATCGCCCTGACGATCCTGCTGGCCGTGCTCACGATCGTGTTCCTGCCCGTGGTGGTCGTGCTGCAGCCCTTCGGGCACTACGCCGACCTAGTGAGCGGGGGCCACGCCGTGGTCTCGGTCGTCATCCTGGTGTCATTACTGGTTTGCCTCATCCCCACCACGATCGGCGCCCTGCTCTCGGCCATCGGGATCGCCGGGATGGACCGCCTGGTGCAGCGGAACGTGCTGGCCATGAGCGGTCGTGCCGTCGAAGCGGCCGGCGACGTCCAGACCCTGCTCCTCGACAAGACGGGCACTATCACCCTCGGCAACCGCATGGCCTCCCAGTTCATCCCGGCGTCGGGCCACACCGAGCAGGAAGTGGCCGAGGCGGCGCAGCTGGCCTCCCTGGCCGACGAGACGGCCGAGGGCCGGTCGATAGTCGTTCTGGCCAAGGACCGCTTCGGCATCCGCGAGCGCGACCTGGGGGCGAGCCGCGAGTTCATCCCCTTCTCGGCCACGACCAGGATGTCTGGGGTCAACTTCGGGGGCCGCCAGATCCGCAAAGGGGCGGCCGAAGCCGTAGAGCGCTGGGCGGCCCAGATGGGCGGTTCCCCCCCGGCCGGGCTGGACCAGATCGTCGAACAGATCGCCCGCGCCGGCTCCACCCCCCTCGTCGTCGCCGAAGGCCCCGAAGTCCTGGGTGTCATCGAGCTGAAGGACATCGTAAAGCAGGGCATCCGGGAGAAGTTCGACGAGATGCGCCAGATGGGGATCCGCACCGTGATGATCACGGGCGACAACCCCCTAACGGCGGCGGCCATCGCCCAGGAGGCCGGCGTCGACGACTACCTGGCCGAGGCGACGCCGGAAACGAAGATGGCGTTCATCAAGTCCGAGCAGGAAGGCGGCAAGCTCGTCGCCATGACCGGCGACGGCACCAACGACGCACCGGCGCTGGCCCAGGCCGACGTGGGCGTGGCCATGAACACCGGTACCACGGCGGCCAAGGAGGCCGGCAACATGGTCGACCTCGACTCCAATCCCACCAAGTTGATCGACGTGGTCGAGATCGGAAAGCAGCTGTTGATCACCCGTGGTTCGCTCACCACGTTCTCGATCGCCAACGACGTGGCCAAGTACTTCGCCATCATCCCGGCCTTGTTCGTGGCCACTTACCCCCAGCTCAAAACGCTCAACATCATGGACCTGCACAGCCCCACGAGCGCGGTGCTCTCGGCCGTCATCTTCAACGCCCTGATCATCGTCGCCCTCATCCCGCTGGCCCTGCGCGGCGTGAAGTTCCGGGCCACCAGCTCGGCGGCGATCCTGCGCCGCAACGTCTTCATCTACGGCGTCGGCGGGATCATCGCCCCCTTCATCTTCATCAAGCTCATCGACCTGGTCCTCACGGCTCTGCACGCCTACTAAATGCCTACCTCCCCGACATCTACTTTCGGAGCTCGCTGATGCTCACCAACCTGCGCCGCTCGATCATCTCCATGGTCGTTTTCACGGTCTTCTTCGGCTTCGTCTACGCCCTAGCCGGCACCGGGGTCGCCCAGGTGCTGTTCCCCCACCAAGCCGACGGGTCGATCACCGCCAACGGCTCCACCCTCATCGGCCAGAACTGGGCCGCCGTCAAGTGCCCTGGGCACCCCCTGGGTAGTTGCGTGTTCCACGGCCGTCCCGATGACACCGGCCCGTACGCCAACCCCAAGCTCAACCCGGACGAGTTCGGCGGCGACAACCCGTACATGGCGAACGACGTCGCCTACTGCACCACGCCGAAGTGCATGGTCAGCGGGGAGTCCGATGCCACGAACCTCGGGCCACGATCGTTAGAACTGAAGACCTACACGCACGATCTCATCGAGTACTGGCACAGGCTGGGCGTGGCCAACCCCACCACCGACCTGGTGACCACTTCGGGCAGCGGCTTGGATCCCGACATCTCCCAGGCCGACGCCCTGGTGCAGATCCCGATGGTTTCGAGGGCTACCGGGGTCTCGCCATCGGCGCTGCGCCGCTTGATCGCCAACGAGACCAACGGGGAGGAGCTCGGCTTCCTGGGCAGCAGCTACATCGTCGTGCTGCAGCTGAACGAAGGGCTGGCTAACCTCGAACATCGGTGAGCACGCCGCGGGTGGACCAGGACACGGCCGACGTAGTCGCGCCGGCCGGCCATTTCCGCATCTACTTGGGGGCCGTCGCCGGTGTAGGTAAGACCTACGACATGCTCAATGAAGGACGGCGCCGGCGCGAGCGCGGCACCGACGTCGTCGTGGGCTTTGTCGAAAGCCACAAGCGGCCCCTGACCGAGGCGCTCCTGGAGGGCCTGGAGGTCGTGCCCCGGGTCTCGGTCGAGTACCGGGGGGCCCGGTTCGAGGAGATGGACCTGGACGCCGTGCTGGCCCGCCATCCCAAGGTGGCCCTGGTCGACGAGCTGGCCCACACCAATGTCCCCGGGGCCGGGCGCCACGCCAAGCGCTGGGAGGACGTGCTCGAGCTCTTAGACGCCGGTATCGACGTGATCACCACGCTCAATATCCAGCACATCGAGAGCCTGGCCGACGCCGTCGAGCACATGACCGGGGCGCGGGTGCGCGAACGGGTGCCCGACTGGGTGGTGCGCAAGGCCAACCAGACCGAGCTGGTGGACTCGTCGCCCGAGCAGCTGCGCCGGAGGATGTTGCACGGCAACATCTACCCCCCAGAAAAGGTCCCCTATGCCCTGGCGCACTTTTTCCAGACTGACAACCTGATAGCCCTGCGCGAGCTGGCGCTGCGCTACCTGGCCGACGAGACGGACGAGGAGCTCCTCGAGCACCTCCGCCGGCACAAGGAGAACCGGCTGTACGAGACGAGAGAACGGATCCTGGTGGCCGTGACGGGCGCCCCGGGCACCGACGTGCTGCTGCGACGGGCGGCCCGCATGGCATCGCGGGCCAAAGGGGAGCTCAATGTGCTCCACGTGAACTCCGCCGACGCCGGCCCGGTGAAGGACAAGGCCGGGTTCGAGTCGTTGCGGACTTTGGGGCGGGACCTCGGCGCCAACTGGCATGAGGTCGTCCACCCCGACCCCGCCGAGGCCATAACCGAGTTTGCCAAGGAGCACCAGATAACCCAGATCGTTATCGGCTCCAGCCAGAAGAGCCGTTGGCAGGAGCTGCGGGGCGGCGGGCCCATCGTGCGCCATGTCATCCGCAAGGCGGGCAACCTCGGCATCGACGTCCACGTCATCGCCCGCCGGGAGCTACCTGCGGGTTTCGAGCAGAGCCCCGAACTGATGGACCAGGGCTGAGCCGGCCCCTGCCGGGCCCTCCCGCCGGGCCCCGGCGGGAGGGCCTCCGCTCAGCCTTTTTCCGTGTTGCGCTGCGTCATGGCGACGACGAGGCGGGACGCCACTATGAAAACGAGCACCAGCACCACCAGGATGAGGGCGGCGTCGAAAGAGAGGTCCTGCTGGCCCTTGAACGGGGAGTTGTAAAAGGTCCACACCGCGTAGGTGAGATAGCCCACGGGTGCGTGCGTGAGGTGCAGGGTCGGCAAACTGTTGGTGAAACCGGCCGTATAAAGCAAGGGAGCGGTCTCGCCCACCGATATGGCCAGGGCCACCAGCAGGCCCGTGGTAATGCCGGGCAGAGCCGCTTTTATGGTTATCCGGCTAAGGGCGCGAAGCGGGGACATGCCGAGGGCGTCGGCCCCCTCCCGGTAGGGCGTGGGCACCTGGCGCAGTGCCGCCTCGGTGGCCTTGGCGATATAAGGCACCGTCAGCGCTGAAAGCACGATCAGGGCCGCGGCCAACGAGTACTGCCAGTGCAGGGCGATAACGAGGGCGATGTAGCCCACGTAGCCGAGCACTATGGACGGGATGCCGGCCAGGACTTCGGAGGCGCCGCGCAGTACGCTCCCGGCCGCGCCCTTGGCGTACTCGGCCAGGAAAATACCCGACAATATGCCGATGGTGCCGGCGAGGATGGCCACGCCGGCCACGATCAGCAGCGTCCCCACGATCTCGTTGGCCAGCCCACCGCCGGTGGCCGAGGTCGATTCGGTGAGCACGCTCCAGCGCCAGACGGGTACGGCCCGGGCGATAACACCCCAGAGAAGCCACACTATGGGAATGGCGACCAGGGCGACGGCGACGAGGCAGGCGCCCCAGCCGGCGATATAGCCGGCTCTACGGCGCCACTCGGGCCGGCCGTACAGGTCGAGGGGAGCGGCGTCGGGGGCCGGGCCGGGCGGGGCTGTCGAGGCCATTTTCTACACCCCCCTTCCGACCGGCAGGGCGGTGCCGCCCACCCGGCGTACGAGCAATCGGGCCCCCACGTTGGCCAGCAGGGTGATGACCGCCAGCACCAGGGCGAATTCGGCCAGTGTCCTAAGTTCGAAGCCGGTGCCGTCGCCCAGGGAGCCGTCGAGCTGCTGGACGATGGTGGAGGCGATGGTGCCGAAGGTGCCGAAAATGTTCACCGGCATCGTGGCCAGGGCCGAACCGGACACCATGGCTACGGCAATGGTCTCGCCGAGCGCCCGGGCCAGGCCCAGGACCGACGCACCGATTATCCCGGACCGGACCCAGGGAAGGCTGACTTTTCGGGCCATTTCGAAGTCGTTCATGCCGAGCGCCAGCGCCCCTTCCTTGGGCAGGCGCGGCACCTGGCGCAGCAGGTCCCGGGTGGTGGCGGCCACGATAGGGATGATCATCACCCCAAGGACCAGCCCCGCCGACAGCAGGCCTTCGCCGTCGGGGACGTAGCCGCGGAAGAAGCTGAGCACGGGGACGTCAGGGAAGTGGTTGGCAAATATCGGGTCGATGTCGCGGCTCAGCCAGGGGCCGAAGGTCAAAATGCCCCATAGGCCGAACACCACGCTGGGGATGCCGGCCAGCACTTCCATAAAAATCCCGACAGCGTTGGAGATCCGGGTCGGGAGCTTCTCGACCACGGCTAGCGCCGCCCCTATGGAAACGGGCACGGCGAACACCACGGCGATGGCCGAACTGGCCAGGGTGCCGACGATGAGCGGGAGAGCGCCGTAGAGGGCGCCCACGGGGTGCAGCACCCCGTCGCTCTTGACCGGGTTGGCGTAGGTGCTCCCGGGCCGCCAGTCGGTCCGGGTCAGGAAGCCGAACCCGTTGTACTTCAGTGCCGGCCCCGCCTTGAAGGCCAGCACGACCAGGATGGCGACCAGGGCCGCCAGGGGGACGACGGCGGCTATCGCGGTCACGCCGCGCAGCGCCGCCGTCTCCTGGGTCAACCATCTCCATAGCCGTTGGAGAGCGTTACGGTGCCGGCCGCCCATGGCGTCTAGCGGCACCCCGGTGCTCGCCGGCGGCACCCGGTCGGGAGTGGTCAGGGTCATCGAGGCGTTGCTGGGTTCAGCCGGCGATCTGGGCGATCTGTTCCTGGGAAAGGGCCCTGACGGCGGGGGGCAGGGGCTGGAAATTGACCTGGTCCAGGAACGAGCTGTTGCTGCCCTTGTTGGGGTCGACGGCCCAGTAAAGGAAGGCTTGCACGGCCTGGGCCACCTGGGTGCTGCTTTCCTTGGGCGGGATGATGCCGTACTCGTAGTTGACGATGGGGTAGCCGTCGGGGGCGGCATCATAGATCATCGACAGCGTCTCGCTCGGCGGCGTCTTGGCCGCCAGGGCCTGGGACTCGGCCAGGACGGTGGCCGGTGTGGGCAGCTCGTAGTTGTGCGAGGCGTTCTCGAGCTGGGCCAGGCCCAACCCGTCCGCCGCCGCCTTCGACTCGTAGCTGATGCCGATGTAGGCGATGCAGCCGGGCGTGGCCTGGCAGCCCGTCAACATGCCGGCGTTGCCCGATTCGCCCAGGCTGTTGGAGATGGACGGGAAGCTGATGCTGGTCCCGTAACCGATACTGGCGCCCCAGCTACTGGGGTCGGCGGCGGAAAGATAGGAACTGAAGATGAAGGTGTCGCCGCTGCTGTCCGAGCGGTGCAGGGCCACGATCTTGTCCGCTGGGATGGCCAGGCCCGGGTTGAGGGCCAGGATGGCGGGGTCGTTCCACACCGTGATCTTGCCCTGGTAGATGGCGGAGATGACCTGACCGCTCAACTTGATGTGGCCCCGGAAGAACGGGAGGTTGTAGTTGATCATCTGGGCCGATATGGCCAGTGCGATATTTTTCATGCCCGGGTACTCGGACAGCTGCGAGCTCGACAGGTAGGCGTCGGAAGCGCCAATGTCCACGACCCCGTTAGCGGCGTCGGTGATGCCTTTCCCGGAGCCGCCGCCGCCCGGGACCAAGCTGATGCTCGGGTGCTGCTGGTGGTAAGCGGTCGACCACAGCTCGAACAGCGGCAATAGGAGGGTGCTGCCCTCTTCGCTGATGCCCACCGACCCGCTGGGAGGGGTCTCGTTCGTGACCGGCACAGCTGACGTCGTAGGCGTCGTTTTGGGCTTGGGCTTGCTCTTCTTCTTCTCGACCTTCCCGTAGGCGATCCCGGGGGTACGCCCGGCGCTGGCCGAGGCTCCCGCCGCGCTAACGGCGGCGGTGGTCCCCAAGGCCAGCATCCCGGTGGCGAGGGCGACGGCGCCGAGCAGGGCCCGGCGGCGCCGTGTGGTGGACGGTCGTGCAGAAATGGACATTTGGGGTTGGTCCTCCTAGGGGCGCGCCTGTACAAGGCACGGTTCGATCAGGGGTAGTGGGCGCGGCGCCGCCCACTCTGAGTTGCTACCCGGCGCCGTTACCCGGGCAGTTGTTCAGCCCATGCGGCCGCTGACGTACCGCGCTGTCTCGGGCTGTTTCGGGTCGTCGAAGAGCTCGGTCGTGCTCGTGAACTCCACTAATTTCCCTTGGTAGAAGAACGCCGTCCGGTCCGAGATCCGGCGGGCCTGGCCCAGGTTGTGGGTGACGATGACGATCGTCAGCGCCGGTACCAGGCTGCGGATCATGGCTTCGATGTTCTCGGTGGTGACCGGGTCCAGCGAGGAGGTCGGCTCGTCCAGCAACAGGACCTCCGGGCCGATGGCGAGGGCACGGGCCAGGCACAGCAGCTGCTGCTGGCCGCCCGAGAGGTTGAACGGCGACGAGCCCAGCCGGTTGGAGACCGCGTCCCAGAGACCGACCTCTTTGAGCCTGACCGCGACGATGTCGTGGTAGTGCTGCTTGCTGGCGATCCGGTGCGCCTTGACGCCGGCAAGGATGTTGGCGCCGATCGACATGGGGAAGGGGTTGGGCCGCTGGAAGACCATCCCGACGCGCCGGCGCAGAGCCATGAGCTGTACCCCGGGCGCGTAGATGCTCGACCCCTCCAGGACGACGTCGCCCCGGTGCCAATGCTTGGCCACCTTGTCGTTCATCCGGTTCAGGGAGCGTAGGAAAGTGGTCTTGCCCGACCCGGTCGGGCCTATGAGAGCGGTGATGGCGCCCCGGGGTATGCCCAGGTTGAGACCGGCCAGGACGGTGGCCGAACCAAAGCCCAAGCTCAGGTCTCGGGCCTCCATTGTCGCTGGCCGCACGTCGGCGGCGATGACAACGGGGTCATCCGTGGCTGCCAACGTGGGCCTCAGGAACGAGCTCATCGACCTTCGCGGCCGGAGCGCGGGAAACCTCTCACAGAACCGTAACCATATGGCGCGGGATTGAACAGTAAGTTAACAAATAGCGACAACAAGGCCATAGGCCGATGAACTCTGCCGGGCTTCAATGTTCGGCCTGGTAGCGGTACCCGACACCACGTACCGTCACGATCCGTTTGGGCTCGGCGGCGTCATCTTCCAGTTTCGACCGCAGGCGGCGCACGTGCACTTCCAGGCTCGTACTGTCCGTGGGTGCTCCCGGGCCCCACAGCCGGCTGATGAGCGTGGCCCGGGGCAGGACGATGCCGGCGTTCTCCATCAGCAACCTGAGCAGCTCGAACTCCCGCAGCGGCAAGTGCACTCGGCTACCCCTCAGGGTGACCTCGTGGCTGTCGGGGTCCAGGCGCACCTCCCCCACCTGAAGAGCGCTCGGCTCCGTGCCCGCGTGGCCTCCCCAGTGCGGTGCCCGGCGCAGCACTGCCCGCACGCGGGCGACCAACTCGGCCGGGCGCAGTGGCAGGGCCAGGTAGTCGTCTGCCCCCGACGCCAGCGCCCTGGTCACCAAGCTCTCGTCGTTGGGCCCGATCAGCAGCACGGGGAAGCCTGGGTGCTCGCTCCAGAGGCGCTCGCAGAAGGCCAGGCCGTCGCCTTCGAACCGTCCGTCCACCAGAGCGATGTCGGCCTGACCGGCCCCGACGGCGACCAGGGCATGATTGCTCTCGGTCGACACCACCACCTCGAAGCCGGAACCCTCCAGGTCGGCGGGCACGGCTCCGGCCCCGAGGGCATGTACCACGATCACCCCGGTCCCGACCTTGGGCCGTAGCGCGCCGGGCGCCGTCTCGTTCACCTCGGACGCCTCCGATCGGAGCGACGGGTGGCAACACCGGTCCCTGCAGTTAGTACGGCAACGATGTCCCCAGTGTCAACCGCCAAGCTGACCGCTCCGCGACTTTTGGGTTAACGGCAGGTGACCGTGGGATGAAAGCCTGGCCTAACCGCTCCCCCGGGTCACGAACGGACCATCACGACCGGACCATCACGACCGGACCATCACGAACAGTAAAGACGCCGTGGCCACGACCTGGCCTCGCACGCGAGCAGTGCCGTGGCCCTTGCCAGCCATGGCCCCGAGCTGGTCGAGCTCCACGGCCAGTTCCAGGGTGTCGCCGGGGACGACCTGGCGGCGGAAGCGGGCCTTGTCGATCCCCCCGAAGAGCGGCAGGTACCCGGCGAACCGGGCGTCGCTGAGCACGGCGATCCCACCCAGCTGGGCCATGGCTTCGACCATCAACACTCCGGGGAGGGTGGGGCGACCGGGAAAGTGGCCCTGGAAGAAGGCCTCTTCACCCGTGAGGTGCCACCGGCCGTGAGCGGACTGCCCCGGCTCGAGCGCGGTTACCTCGTCGACGAAAAGGAAGGGAGGGCGATGGGGGAGAACCGCGGAGGGCGGGGGCAGCGGCCCGTCGCCACTCGAGACCGCCGTCAATGCCCCATCCCCAGGCCACCGTCGACGGGCATGACGGCGCCCGTGACGTACCCGGCCTCGTCCGATGCCAGCCAGCGCACGAGGGCGGCAACTTCGCCCGGGTGGCCGAAGCGCTTCAGCGGCACTTGCCCCAGCACCTCGCTCCGCCTCGCTTCGCTCAACGCCGCCGTCATGTCGGTCTCGATGAACCCGGGGGCGACCACGTTCACGGTGATGTTCCGCCCGCCGACCTCCCTGGCCAGGCTGCGGCCAAAACCCACCAAACCGGCTTTGGAGGCGGCGTAGTTCACCTGCCCGGGTGCGCCGGACAGGGCTACGACCGACGAGATCAGGATGACCCGGCCCTGGCGGGCGCGCAACATCTTGGGCAGCGCCCGGCGCACCACCCGGAAAGTGCCCACCAGGTTGGTGTCGAGAACGCGCCCGAACGACGCCTCGTCCATCTGCAGCAGCAGCCTGTCGTCGTTTACCCCGGCGTTGGCCACCAGCACTTGGATGGTGCCCAGCCCGGCTTCAACCGCCCCCACGGCGTGGTCGACCGAGGCGGTGTCGGTCACGTCGCAGGCCACGGTGAAAAAGCCGTCGACCGGTCCGGAACGGGCCGTCACCGCCACCGTGTCCCCGGCGGCTGCAAAGGCCCCGGCGATGGCCCGGCCGATGCCGCGGTTACCCCCCGTGACCAGGACGACCCGTCCGCCGCCACCGGCCTGCGCAGTGTTGTCCCGGTCCCGGCCCGCAGGGTCTTCCATCCGGCCCGGCACCTATATACCCACGGCGTGGAAACCACCGTCGACGTGCACGATCTCGCCCGTCGTGGCCGGGAACCAGTCGGAGAGAAGGGCGACGCACGCCCTCGACACCGCGCTCGAGTCGTTGATGTCCCAACCCAGCGGGGCCCGCTCGCCCCAGACGTCGTCCAGCTGCGAGATCCCCGGTATGGCGCGGGCGGCGACGGTGCGGACCGGACCGGCGGCTACGAGGTTGACGCGCACCTGGTACTTGCCCAGGTCCCTGGCCAGGTAGCGGGCGGTGGCCTCCAGGGCCGCCTTGGCCACCCCCATCCAGTCATAGCCCGGCCAGGCGACGGCGGCATCGAAGTCGAGGGCAACGACCGAACCTCCCCCGGCGGCCTGCAAAAGAGGCAACAGGCCGACGGAAAGGGACTTGAGGGAGAAAGCCGAGATCTCCAGGGCCACGCGCACGTCTTCCCAGGGTGCAGCCAAGAACCCCCCACCCAGGCAGGACTGCGGGGCGAAGCCGATCGAGTGCAGCACGCCGTCCACCGCGCCCCAGCGCTGCTCGAGGTCGGCTACGACCGCGGCCAGGTGCTCGGGGACGGTGACGTCAAGCTCGAGCACGTCAGGCGGCACGGGGAGGTGCTTGGCCACTCTCTTGGTAAGAGACAGCCCGCGGCCGAAGTTGGTGAGCACTATCTGGGCGCCCTCGCGTTGAGCCAGGTCTGCCACTCCATAGGCGATCGAGTCGTCGGTGAGGACGCCCGTGACGAGGAGCCGCTTGCCCTGTAGAAGTGACATGGAGGGAAACGTTACTGGCCTGACCTGGCCGCCGCCGGGCCGCGGCCCGGCGGCGGGTTCCCCCTCCCCGCGACTGCTCGGCTAGCCTCTGTCCCGATGGAAGGCAAAGAGATGAGCCGTGAGGAGGCTTTCACCACCTTTCAGGGTTGCGTGGCCGAGGTCTTGGACATAGACCCGGCGCAAGTGACCCCCGAAGCGCGTTGGGCGGAAGACCTGGACGCCGACAGCCTCGCCGTAGTGGAGATCACCCTGGCGCTCAACGATGCGTTTTCTATTCGCCTGCCCGATGTGGACCCGAGCAAGTTGAGCACCGTAGGCCAGGCATTTGACATCGTGGCGGAGCTAGTCGGGGTCTGAGCGGTCGGGGCCCGGCTCCCCATAGGGCCCGCTGGTCGCCCGGGGCACCGCCGGCCCCGCCCGGAGGGCAGGTTCAGGTGGGCCGGGACAGGTAACGGTCTCGGGCCTCCTCGACGATCGTCTCGGCCACTTCCCGGGACCGCCATCCTCCGGGCGTCGTGCCCTTCCCGGGTTCGATCGCTTTGTAGATAGCGAAGAAGTGGGCGATCTCGTCCAGCTCGTGAGGGGGGAGGTCCTCCAGGTCTTGGACAGCCGCCTGGCGGGGGTCGCTGGCCGTCACGCACAGCACCTTGGCGTCGTCCCCGTTCTCGTCCCGGGTCAGGAACACCCCTATCGGCCGGGCCCGGACATGGCAACCGGGGAACGTGGGCTCCTCCAGCAGCACCATGGCGTCAAGCGGGTCGCCATCGCCGCCCAGGGTGCCCGTGATATACCCGTAGTCCTCGGGGTAGCGCGTCGCCGTGAACAGCATCCGGTCCAGCCAGATATGGCCGGTCTCATGGTCCGCCTCGTACTTGTTCCGCGTGCCCTTGGGGATCTCGACCACCACCTCGATGTCCATCGCCTCATGGTAGACCTGGTCGCGTGCCGTACGGACATGGGCCCGGGGGCCCCGGCGGGGCCGTCGTCGTGGTGGGGAGCCTCAACTACGATCACGTCGTAACCGTGGACCAGCTCCCCGAACGGGGCCAGACGGTGAGCGGGCAGGGCTACATTTCGGTGCCGGGAGGCAAAGGGCTCAACCAGGCCGTCACTGCCTCCCGCCTGGGCGCCCAGGTGGCCATGGTGGGCTGCCTGGGCGATGACCCCGCCGGCTCATTACTGCGCCAGGTCCTGAGGCGAGAGGGCGTCCAGGACGCGGCCGTCGGCACTGTCGCCGGCCGGCCGAGCGGCACGGCTCTGATAACCGTCGAAGCGGGCGGCGCCAACACGATCGTGGTGGCGGCGGCGGCCAACGGCGAGCTCGGCCGGCAGGAGGTGCGGGCGGCCCGGCCCTTGTTCGGTCCGGCCTCGGTGGTACTGGCTCAACTGGAGGTGCCCGGCGTCGCCGTGGAGGAGGCGTTGCACCTGGCCCGGACGGTGGGGGCTCGTACCGTACTGAACCCCTCCCCGGCGCCCGGGCCCCTCCCAGAGCCCCTTCTCGCCCTGGTCGACGTGCTGGTGCCCAATGAAACCGAAGCTCTGGCCATGACCGCCTGCTCCACGCCGGGCGAAGCCGCCGCGCGGTTACTGGCCCAGGGCTGCGGCGCCGTCGTGGTGACGTTGGGCGAGCACGGGGCACTCGTGGCCGAGCCCGGCCGAAGCCCTGTGAGCGTCCCCGCCTACCCCGTCCAGGCGGTGGACACGACGGCGGCGGGCGACGCGTTCTGCGGGGCCCTAGCGGCGTCCCTGGCCGCCGGCGCCAGCTTGTTGGAGGCAGTACGACGCGGTTGTGCTGCCGGGGCGGTGGCCACTACGGTCATGGGCGCCCTGCCCAGCCTGCCGACGGTTTCACAGGTCGACCGGGTGCAGCTCCTGTAGTTAGCGTCGCCCCGGGGTGGGAGAGTTGGCAAAGACATGCGAGCACCCCCAGGCCCGGGCGCGACAGCCACTTCTCGCGGGCTGTGCACCTCCTGCGGCCAACCGGCGTCCCGGGCGAGCGCTCCCGGCGACCAAGGCGTCACCGCCCCGCCCGTCTGCCGGAACTCCTGGTGTGCCCGGCCGGGCCGACCGCTCGGGGCCATTTATGCGGTCGGCAACTACGAGGGTGCGCTGAGAAAGGCCATAGTCTCCTACAAGTACGGTGGCGACCTGCGGTGGGCGAGGACCTTCGGACAGCTCCTCCACGGCTTCTTGCACCGGCACGCCACGTGGTTCGAGGAGTTTGGCGTGGTCTGCCCGGTCCCCGCCTTCCTAGGGCCGGGGGCACATCGGCCGTGGGGCCACGTGGAGCTCATATGCGCCGAGCTGGCCTGGTCGGCCGGCGGCGAGTGGCCAGTCGAGAGCCTCGTCGCCAAGGTGGCCGAGACGGAGCCGATGAGCGCCAAAGGGCGGCCGCGCCGCCGGCAAATAGCCCGACAGCTGGCGACGGGGGCGTTCGTGGTCCCCGCCCCTGGTGACGTGGAGGGCAGACGGGTCCTGGTGGTCGACGACGTATGCGCCTCGGGCGAGACGCTGCTCTCAGCCGGCGAAGCATTGAGACGGGCGGGGGCGGCGGAGGTCAGTGCCGTCGTCCTGGCCCGGGCGCGTTGGCGCCCCTAATGTCGGAGCGTGCCCGAAGACCTCGTCGAACTGCCGGACAACCTGATCGAAGTGTTGGTGTCCGAAGTGCGGGCGGCCGTCCCCATGAGCCCGGGGCAGGAAGCGGGCCTGGCCGTCCTGGCCGAGCCGGACGAGCCCTTCCGGTCCCTGTACATCTACATCGGCCAGGCCGAGGCGCGCGCCATTCAGGCCGGCCAGCGCGGCATCCAACCGCCCCGGCCCTCGACCTGGGACCTGTTCTTGACGGCGGTGACGCGGCTGGGCGGGGAACTGGGCAAGGCGGTTATCACCGCGGTCGAGGAGTCGAGGCACTTCTATGCCTGCCTCGAGCTCGTGAAAGATGACCACGTCGAGCTTCTGGCGTGCCGGCCCTCTGACGCTATCGCCCTGGTCGTCCGCTCCCCGGGGTCGTCCCTGTACACCACCGAGGAGGTCATGGCCGCGGCGGGACGCCTTCCCGACCTACCCGCGACTTCCTAGCGCGGCTGCCCGTTGGCGGAGCCGGCACCGGCCTGCCGATTTTTCTGGGCCCCGGCCAGGTGCCGCTGGTCGTTTCGCCGGCCTTCTTCTGACGCGGTAATAGTTGTGGAAATGGCTGACCCTGACGCGAGCGGAGCTTCGCCGCCCGCGTGGCCAGCGGTCCCATCGGGTTGGCCGGCGCCCCAGGGCTGGTCGGGGCCGTCATCTCCAGGGCAGGCACCTCTGGGGCCGTCATCTCCAGGGCAGGCGCCTCCAGGCTGGCCCCCGGTCTCTCCCGGGAGCTGGTCCCCGTCGCCCCCGTCCTGGGCGCAGCCCACCCCTGGCGTGGTGCCCGCCTCACCGCCCTGGGCCGGCGGGGGGGACGGCTTCTCCGGTCCCGCCCGGCCCAAGGGGGGCAACGCCCGCACGGGCCCGCTTCCGCTGCACCCCATGAGCTTCGGCGACATCATCGACGGCGTTTTTCGGCTGCTGCGGGCCAACGCCCGGACCCTGGCCCCGTTGCTCCTGGCCCTGGCCGTGCCCTTCGAGGTGCTGAGCGCGTACGCCACCCGCAACTCAGCCGGGCTGAGCCAGGTGTTGTCCAACCTGAGCGACCTCCAGGACCGGCAGCTCTCGCTGTCGACGACGGACCTCGTACTGAGCCTCCTGGCCGAGCTGGGGATCCTCATCATGACCCCGATCGTGGCCGGCGCCGTGTGCCGCACAGTGGCCATCTCGTACATCGGCCAGCAGCCGGGTACCCGGCAGGTGGCCAAGCTCGGCGCCCGCCGGCTGGTGGCCCTGGTGGTCGCCAGCCTCCTCGTCCACCTGCTCGAGGGCCTGGCGGCCCTGCTTTGCCTGCTACCCGCCCTTGTCGTGATGGCGCTGTTCGTCCTCACCGCCCCCGCCATCGTCCTCGAAGGCCTCGGGCCGGTGGCCGGGATGCGCCGGAGCTGGAGGCTGGTCAAGAGGCGGTTCTGGCCGGTGCTGGGCACGGCCGTGCTGGGCGGGCTGATGGCGAGCCTGGCCGTGAGCCTGGTCGGGTTGCTGCCCGATGCCCTGGCCGCGCTGGCCTCCCCCCACGTGCGGGCGGTCATGGACGCCATCGTGGGCACCTTCACGGAGGCTTTCGAATGGGCCCTTGTTACCATGCTGGCCACCCTGCTCTACTTCGACCAGCGCATCCGTCAAGAAGGGCTCGACCTGGAGGTGACGGCTGCGCGCGCCCGGTGAGCCGGCTCGGCTGGCGGGGGCGGTGACCCGGTGGCGGTTCCCCGTGCCCGCCCGGAGCTCGGCATCTTTGCGGGCCACGGTGTCGGAGATCCTGGCCGAGCGCCAGTTCCACCCGGCACCGAACTGGTGGCGCAGGTTCGTCGACTGGCTACGAGCCCACCTTCACCTCCCTACCCTTCACCTTCCCGGCTTTTCCGGCGGTGCATGGCAAAGCTACGTGGTCCTAGCCGCGCTCCTGGCGGGGGTGGCGACGGTTGTGACGATCGCCGCCCGCCGCGGTTTTTTCCAGCGCTTGAGCCACCCTCGCGCCGCTCCGGGCGTGGTGGTGACCGAGGAAAGCGAGGCCATGAGCCCGGCGGCGTGGCTGGAGCGGGCGGGACGTTTTGCCGCTGAGGGCCGCTTCCGGGAGGCGCTGCGGTGCCGGTACTGCGCGCTGGTCGGCGAACTGGCCCGAAGAGGCCTGCTGGACGAGGTGCCGGGGAGGACCACCGGGGACTACGAGAGGCTGGTAAGCGCCTCGGTACCGGAGGTGGGCCGACAGTTCGCGGCGCTGACGGCCCTCTTCGAGGCTTGCTGGTACGGCCATGAACCGTCGGACGCGGAAGAGCAGGTGCTCTTCGACCAGGCGGCTCGGTCGGTCCTGCGAGAGGTCGATGCGGGGCGCTGGCAGGCGGGGCGGCCCGGAGGCGCGGGTGGCCCCGGCGGGCCGGCCGGGCCGGTGCTGGTGGAGGCGCGTTGACCGGGGGCGACGGGCTACGCCGGGAGCGCCCGGCGGGGGGCCCAAGGTGAGCGCTCGTGCCAGGCGGCGCCGGGTTGGTTGGGCGGCGGTGGCGGCCGTCGCCGCCATCGGCCTGTTCTGGTTGGTGTCAGCTCCGGCGACCTCCGGCGCCCTACCGTACGACCCCTCGTCGGTCGCCCCTAACGGGGCCAAAGCCCTGGCCATCCTGCTCGAACGCCTGGGCGCTCGGGTCGGTACGTCCGGAGCGCTGCCCGCCCCCGACCGGGGCGTGGCGCTCGTGCTCTATGACCAGCTCGATGACCAGGCGCGGGCCCAGGTCATGGACTGGGTCCTGCGCGGTGGGACCCTGGTAGTCGCCGATCCTTCCTCCCCCCTCGAAGGTGCCGCCCCGGCCCAGGGGCTCCCTGACCAGGCCCAGCCCGCTCCCGGGGTAATGGCGCCGGGTTGTCGGGCGCCGTGGGCCGGGGGTGTCGAAGACGTCGCCACCGCTGGTGACGACCTCCTGGAAGTGCCGGCCGGGGCTTACGCCTGCTTCGTCCGGGGCGGCGACGCCTTCGCCATCGCTCGCCAGGACGGTGCGGGCGTCGTCGTCTCCTTCGGCGGGGCCGCCCAGTGGTCCAATGCCTACCTGGGCGACGACGACAATGCTCTGCTGGCGGCGAACCTGCTCGTCCCCGCCCGGGGCGACGCGGTGAGCTGGCTCCTGGCGCCCCGAGTGGGGGGAGGCACAGCGACGCTGTGGAGCCTGGTACCGGGCCGCGCCAAGTGGTGCCTCGCCGGGCTGGCTGCCGCTGTGCTGGTGGCTTGCCTGTGGCAAGCCCGGCGCCTGGGCCGTCCCGTGCTCGAGGGCCCTGTCGTACCGGTGCCGGGCTCGGAACTGGTGGTGGCCACGGGACGGCTCCTGGCCCGCAACCGTAGTAGCCAGGAAACGGCGGCCGTCCTGCGGGAGGACCTGTGCGCTCAGCTCCGGGCGCGCTTCGGCCAAGCCCCGGGCACCGAGCCCGCTACCGTAGCCCAGGTGGTCGCCATGCACGCCCAACTGCCCCCCCGGGAGGTATCAGAGGCGCTTTGCGGGCCACCTCCGAGGGGCGAAGAGCAGCTGCTGGTGCTGGCCCGGACATTGCAGCACATACGGGAGGAGGTGCTAAGTGGAAGGACCGCCACAGATTGACCCATGGCCGCCCGGCCCCCCCCGGGCACCTGGCCCCCCGCCGCTCACGGGGCCGGCGGGCCCAGGGGACCTAAGCCCGCGCCAGGCTGTCGTGGCCGTCCGCAGCGAGATCGGCAAGGTTGTCGTCGGGCAGGAGGCGGTCGTGAGCGGGTTGGTAGCGGCCCTGCTGGTGCCGGGGCACGTCCTGCTCGAGGGTGTCCCGGGCGTGGCCAAGACGCTCCTGGCCCGGGCCCTGGCTGCCGCCCTCGACTTGCGCTTCGCCCGAGTCCAGTTCACGCCGGACCTGATGCCGTCGGACATCACCGGACAGAGCATCTACGAGCACGCCACCGCCGGCTTCCGGTTCCGGGAGGGCCCGGTGTTCACCAACGTGCTCCTGGCCGACGAGGTCAACCGCACCCCGCCCAAGACTCAGGCGGCACTGCTCGAGGCCATGGAGGAACGTCAGGTCAGCGTGGACGGTGCCGCCCGCCCGCTCCCCGTCCCCTTCATCGTGCTGGCGACCCAGAACCCGGTCGAGTACGAAGGCACCTACCCTCTGCCCGAGGCTCAGCTCGACCGCTTCCTGTTCAAGCTCACCGTCCCCTACCCGTCCGAGGCGGCAGAGCGAGAGGTCCTGGCCAGGACGGACGCCGGGCTGGATCCTCACGACCTGCGGTCTGCGGGGGTGCGGGCGGTGGCTAATGCGGACGTCTTGGGCTCAGCGCGCCAGGAAGTGGCCGCCATCAGGGTCGACCCGGTCGTCCAGGCGTACATAGTGAGCCTGGTGAGGGCCACCCGCCAGGCGCCGTCGGTGTCGTTGGGGGTCTCCACCCGAGGGGCGGCGATGCTGTTGAAGGCGGCCAAGGCCTGGGCCTGGCTTTCGGGCCGTAGTTTCGTAACTCCCGACGAGGTCCAGGCGGTGGCCCGGCCCACCTTGCGGCACCGCGTCAGGATCCGCCCCGAAGCTGAACTTGAGGGCGTCAACGCCGATGCTGTCGTCGACGGCGTACTGGCCAGCGTGCCCGTCCCCCGCTGAGAGCAGAGCGTTGGTCCCCGGCCGCCACGGCGAGCGACGAGATTGGGGCCGCCCGGCCCTGACCGGGCGAGCACCCGTGCTGGTCGCCGGATCTGCCCTGGTGTTGCTCGTGTGGCCGCTCGGCGCCAGCCTGGGGGCGGCGGTGCTGTCGGCGGCCGTGGTCGCCGCATTGGCTACCGACCTTTTGCTCGCCCCTCGACCAGCTCGGGTCGGGGTGGCCCGGTCCCTGCCCGCCATCGTCGGCCTGGGCGCCAGGGCCAGCTTGACCTGGACCGTGCACAACCCCTGCCCAAGGCCGCTCGTCGTGCGCATTGCCGACGAGCTCGCCCCGTCCTTGGGGGCCTCGGCCCGCAGGGCGCGAGTGCGCGTACCACCCCACCGTTCCGTCGCCCTGACCGTGTCTTTGGCCCCCACCCGCCGGGGACGGTTCACTCCCAGCGAGCTTGTCGTCCGCGTCGAGGGGCCCCTGGGGCTCATGGCCCGCCAGGCGGCGCGTCGCCTGCCCGGTGAGCTCCGCGTCTATCCCAGCTTCGGGTCCCGGCGCCAAGCCGACCTCCGCATCGAACGGGCGAGGATCCTGGAGGTGGGCCTGCGCAGTGCGCGCGCCCGGGGTGGCGGCACCGAGTTCGAACAACTGCGCGAGTACGGCGTCGACGACGACAGCCGGCGCATCGACTGGGCGGCGACCGCCCGCTCCGACCGCCCGATCGTGAGGACGTACCGAGCGGAGCGCAACCAAAGGGTGGTGTGCCTGGTCGACAACGGGCGCACCATGGCCGGGCAGGTCGAAGGAGTGGCCCGGGTGGAGCATGCCATCGACGCTGTACTGATGCTCACGTCGGTGGCGACGCGCATGGGAGATATGCCCGGCCTGGTGGTTTTCGACCACGTCGTGCGGGCTGTGGTGCCCCCCCGGTCAGGACCAGGCCAGTTGGCCACGGTGACCGAGGCCCTGTACGACCTGGCCCCACAGCTCTCCCAGAGCGATTACCGGGGAGCGTTCGCCGAGGTCCTGGCCCGGTTCCAGCGCCGGGCCATGCTGTGCCTGGTCACGGAGTTCGACGAGGCTCTCGTCGATACGCTGCTGCCGTCATTGCCATTGATCGCCCGGACCCATCTCCTGGTGGTCGCCGCCGTGCGCGACCCCGCAGTGGTGCGCTGGGCGACCGAGCCCCCGGCCGACATCGAGAGCACCTACCGCGCCGCCGCCGCCGTATCGGCCCTGGCCCGGCGGCGGGAGCTCGGCGCCCTGCTGCACGCCCAAGGGGCCGTGGTAGTAGACGATGTACCGGGCCGCCTGGGCCCGGCGCTCACCGATGCCTATTTGAGCGTCAAGGCGGCGGGCCGGCTATAAGCCCACTGCCGGGGGCGGGGGGCGCGTAGGCGGCCCGGCGGGCGGACCGGCCGCACAAGATGACCCAGGAAAGAAAAGCCAGCTCGACGGCGGCACCGATGCCGACCCTGACGGCGGTGGGCAAGGCCGAGCCCGTCACGAAGCCTTCGATGACCCCCGAGACGGCCAGAGTGAGCACCGTTCCCAGCACCAGGACGACCGCACCTCTGGCCTCGGCGCCCAGCGCTTGCGAGCGGGGCCGGTCGCCTGGGCTGATGAGCGCCCAGCCCATCCTCAGGCCGGCTCCCCCGGCCAGCACCACCGAACTGAGCTCGAGCAGGCCGTGCGGTGCGACCAGGCCCCAGAACTCCCCCGGCTGGTGGGCGGCATAGAAAAGGCCGGCGGCGTCGCCCAGGTTGGCCCCGTTCACGATCAGCGCCACCAGCGTGAGCAGCCCGAAAGTGATGCCGCCGGCGAAGGCCTCGAAGGTGACGATCACGTTGTTCGTGTAGACCTCGTCGGCAAACGCGGCCGAGGGCTCGGACGAGTAGTAGCTGGCAAAGTCGTGGTCGACGTAGGCGGCCCGCACGGCCGGCGGGGCGGTGACGTCGAGGGCGGCGTGGGAGTGGGCGATCCATGTCCCGATGACGACGGCGGGCAGGAAGAGGGCTATGCCACTGACCAACAAGAACCAGCGGGCCTCCCACACCGCCATCGGGAACGTCACCGAGAAGAACCGTCCGACGGTCCGCCACGTGTGCCGCCGCGTGCCGTAGAGGACGGCGGCGGAGGCGGCCAGGCTGTTGGTGAGCGAGGACTTGACGCCGGGGTCGGAGAAATGGGCTTGGGCATAGGCCAGCTGGCCCGCCGCTCTTTGGTGGAGGCGGCTCAGCTCGCGCACCTCTTCCCCCGAGAGGTGCGTCGCCCGGCCGGTAAGTTCGTGGAGACGGTCCCATGTGCCCCGGTTGTCGGCCAGGAAACGGTCGATGTCCACGACTGCAACTGTACGGTGAGGCCCTGGCGGGGACCGGGAGCGGCGGCCACGGGAAGGTACCCTCGGATCCGTGCAAGCCATGGCGAACGGGGTGGTCACGCCCGAGGCGGTCGTCCTCGACTTGCCGACGGCCAGCCCCGGGTCACGGGCGCTGGCCCGCGCCCTGGACATCGTGGTCATAGCCCTGGCCCTGATCTTCGGGCTCTTCGTCGTGCTCGCCATCGCCGCCGTGGGACCGGGCGGTTTTGGGGCCACGGCGCTGGTCATCTTCGCCAGCGTCGGCTCCTTCGCCGCCGTTCTCGTCTACCCGGTGCTCATGGAAAGCCTGTGGAAGGGCAGGACCCTGGGAAAAGCGGCGCTAGGCCTGCGCGTAGTCAGGACGGACGGCGGGCCGATCGGTTTCCGCCACGCCGCCATACGGGCCGCTTTGGGCCTGATCGAAGTATGGGGGACCTCCGGCTCGCTGGGGTTCCTGGTCATGCTTTTCTCTCGGCGTGACCAACGCCTGGGCGACATGGCGGCCGGGGCCCTGGTCCTGCGGGAGCGCCCAGGCGGGGCTTTGCGGCCCGTCCGGCTCCTGGTCCCACCGGGCTGCGAACAGCTCGTGAGGACGATGGACGTGGGCGCTATGAGCGCCGATGATTATGAGCTGGTGCGCTCGTTCCTGGTCCGCTGGCGGGACTTCGCCGGCCCGCAGCGAGCGGCGGTGGCGGCCAGGCTGGCGGCGCCATTGTGGCAGCGGTTCAGGCACCCCCTCCCCGCCGGCCTCGGTCCCGATTACTACCTGGCGTGCCTGGGCGCCGCCTACCAGTACCGTCACCACTCCGGTCCATTTGGCCCGCTACAGGCGGCCTCGCCGCCAGTCGCGGTGGTCCCCGGGCTACCCCGTGACCAAGCCGGGCCGGGGGGCTGGGCGACGCCCCGCTGAAAGGTAACTAAGCCAGCTCGACTTCGACCGAGGTGGTGCCCGAAGGGGTGAGGACCAGTTCGGAGATGTTCTGGGCTGCCCGTAGGTCGTCCTGGACCAAGGCCAGGGCGGCAATTGTCTCGGCCGGCCCGCACACGCGGGCCCGGGCCACTGACGCCCGAGGGCTGACCTTCGCTTCGGACTTGGCCCGGCGTACCGAAGCCAGTAACTCGACGGCGCTCGGATAGACCGCAGGTCCGGGCGAAGAGGCCGGCGCGAAGCCCTCAGGCCACGGCGCCCGGTGGACCGAGCCCTCCTGCCACCAGGACCAGACCTCTTCGGTGACAAAGGGCATGAACGGAGCGAACAGGCGCGGCATGACCGAAAGGCTGGTGGCCAGGGTGGCGCGGGCCGAACCCGCCCGGGCGAGCCCCATTTCCCCGTAGGCACGCGCTTTTACCAGCTCCAGGTAATTGTCACAGAAGTCCCAGAACCAGGCCTCGGTCCTTTCCAGGGCCCGGGCGTAGTCGTAATCCTCGAAAGCGGCGGTGGCGACCGAGACCAGAGCGGAAAGGCTGGTGAGCATGGCCTGGTCGACCGGGTCGGTCACCGGTCCCATGCGGGCGGCGGCGCCGGCGGCCAGATCTGAGGCCTCGCCTGGGCTGGCCTCGGTCCCGTCCTCTCCGGCCCACAGATTGGGGCTCAGGACGAACTTCGAGGCGTTCATGATCTTCAGGGCCAATTTTCGGCCCACTTCCATCTGGCCTTCGACAAACGCCGTGTCGGTGCCCGGTCGGCCCGAAGCAGCCCAATAGCGCACCGCGTCCGAGCCATGCTTTTCGAGCAGGTCCTGGGGCGTGATGACATTGCCCACCGACTTGGACATTTTCTTGCGGTCGGGGTCGAGTATCCAGCCCGATATGGCTGCGTTGGCCCACGGCAGGCACCCATGTTCGAGGTACGAGCGGACGACCGTAGAAAAGAGCCAGGTGCGGATGATGTCATGGGCCTGGGGGCGCAGGTCCATGGGGAAGACCTTCTGCCACCGGTCACCGGCGCAAGCGTCCTCCCACCCGCCGGCGATCTCCGGTGTCAGAGAAGAAGTGGCCCAGGTGTCCATGACGTCCATCTCGGCCGTGAACCCGCCGGGGACGCCGCGCTGGCTGGCCGAGTAGCCCGGCGGCGCGTCGGTGGTGGGGTCGACGGGGAGATCGTCCTCGGCCGGTAGCAAGGGGCTCGAGTAGTCCGGGTCCCCGCTTTCGTCCAACCGGTACCAGATAGGGAAGGGGATGCCGAAAAAGCGCTGACGGCTGACCAACCAATCGCTGTTCAAGCCGGTGACCCAATCCTCGTAGCGGGCCCGCATGAACGCCGGGTACCAGTGCAGTTGCCGGCCGAGGTCCAACAGGGCTTGTTTGTGGGCCAGGGTCCGGATCCACCACTGGCGGCTGGTCACGATCTCCAGCGGCCTGTCGCCTTTTTCGAAAAACTTGACGGCGTGGGTAATGGGGCGCGGTTCCCCGCGCATTTCGCCCGTTGCCTTCAGGAGCTCGACGACGCGCCGCTGCGCCGCGGCCAGGTTCTTCCCGGCCAGTTCTTCGGTATAGACCGAGGCCCCCGCCGGGCTCAGCCCCTCAGGGGCCAGGGCCACAATGCGCCCGTCGCGGCCCACCATGGCCCGCACGGGCAGGCTCAGCTCCCGCCACCACGTAACGTCGGTCACGTCGCCGAAGGTGCACACCATCGCCGCTCCGGTGCCCTTGTCGGGCTGAGCGAGGGGATGGGCGACCACTGGGACCACCGCCCCGAAGAGGGGCGTTGTGACGGTCGAGCCCACCAGGTGCGCGTACCGGCCGTCCGCGGGGTGAACGACGACGGCGACACAGGCAGGCAGGAGCTCGGGTCGCGTCGTGTCGATGAGCAGGTCACCTGTGCCCGACCGGTGGAAGGCCAGAGTGTGGTAGGCGCCCGGGCGTTCCCGGTCCACCAGCTCGGCCTGGGCCACGGCGGTACGGAAGTCGATGTCCCACAACGTCGGAGCCTCGGCCGCATAGGCCTCGCCCCGGTGCAAGAGGCGCAGGAACGCCAACTGGGAAGTGCGACGAGCCCTTTCCCCGATGGTCGTGTACAGCTGGCGCCAGTCGACAGATAGGCCCAGGTAGCGCCAGAGGTCTTCGAAGGCGCGCTCGTCCTCGGCAGTGAGCCGCTCGCAAAGCTCGACAAAGTTGGGCCGGCTTATCGCCACCGGCGCCTGGCCTTTGGCCAGGCCCCCCTCAGCGGGAGCCACGAAGCCCGGCTGGTAGGCGAGCGAAGGGTCGCAACGCACGCCGTAATAGTTTTGGACCCGCCTCTCCGTGGGTAGCCCGTTGTCGTCCCAGCCCATCGGGTACCACACCGAACGGCCGCACATCCGCTTGTAACGGGCGATGGTATCGGTGTGGGTGAAAGAAAAAACGTGGCCCACGTGCAGGGAACCGCTGACGGTGGGAGGCGGGGTGTCGATGGCGTAGACCCGTTCCCGAGGTGCGGCGGGGTCGAAGTGGTACGTGCCGGTGCTCGACCAGATCGTGGACCACTTCGTCTCCAGGCCGGCCAGCGCGGGGCGCTCAGGTGCCCCCCGCCGTGCTCGCCCCGTGCCTTCGGTGCTAATCGCCATCTCGCGGGACATGATCCCGCTACCGTACTTGCTGTGCTGGCTCTCGTGGACACGGCGACGGGGAACTTGGCGCCTTTGGAGCCCCGTGACCAGGGGCGGCTCTCGGTGTACCTGTGCGGGCCGACCGTCTCGGGCAGCCCCCACGTCGGCCATGGCCGTACCAATGTCGTCTGGGACACGCTCCGCCGGTACCTGACCTGGAGCGGCGTCCAGGTCCGCTTCGTGTCCAATGTGACCGACATCGAGGACAAGATCATCGCCCGGGCGGCGGAGGAGAAATCGTCCACCGAGGAGGTGGCGGCCCGGTACGAGGCGCTGTGGTGGGACACCATGGGAGCCCTCAACGTGCAGCGCCCTGACGGCGAGCCCCACGCCACCGCCTACGTGCAGGACATGGTGAGGCTGGTGGGCGACCTGGTATCGTCCGGCCACGCCTACCAGGGGGGCGACGGTGTCTATTTTTCCACCGGGTCGGTCCCCGGGTACGGGCTCCTGGCCCGCCAGGACCTGGCCTCCTTGCGGGCCGGGGCGCGGGTCGAGGCTGACCGCGAGGCCGCTAAGCGTTCGCCGTTGGACTTCGCGTTATGGAAACTGGCCGGGCCCGGCGAGCCGGCGTGGGCGTCGCCCTGGGGACCGGGCCGGCCCGGCTGGCATACCGAGTGCGTGGTGATGTCCCTCGACTTGTTGGGCGAAGGCTTCGACCTCCATCTGGGCGGCTTGGACCTGGCCTTCCCCCATCACGAGAACGAGCGTGCCCAGGCCATCGCCGTCGGCAAGAGGTTCGCCCGGCGATGGGCCCACAACGGCATGGTGGTCGATGAGCGGGGCGAAAAGATGAGCAAGTCGGTAGGCAATATCACCTCGCTTCCCGACTTGGTGGAGCACTACGACGGGCGTGCCTTGCGGGCCCTGGTCCTACAGAAGCATTACCGGGCGCCCATGACCGTGACGGCGGAAGCTCTCGAGCAGGCTCAGGGAGCCGTCGACCGGCTGGACAATTTCGCCTGGGAGACCAGGGACGCCGGCCTGGCCCCTCCCGACCCGGCCACCCTGGCCCGCTTCCGGGCGCACATGGACGACGACCTCGATACCCCCGGCGCCCTGGCCGTCGTCTTCGGGGCCGTCCGCGAGGCGCGGGCCGAACCGGCCCGCGCCTCCGCTCTAGCGGCGGCGGTCAGAGCCTGCTGCGAGGGAGCCTTCGGCCTTCCCCTGCGCGGCGACGAGGGACCAGTGGGCGACGAAGTGCTAGCGCTCGTCGCCCAGCGTGACGCGGCACGGGCCAGGCGGGACTGGGCGGCGGCCGACACCCTTCGCGCCCGGTTGCAGGCCCTGGGGTTCGTCGTTGAAGACGGCCCACAAGGCACGGTCGCCCGCCGGGAACGTTAGGGTCGCGGGCCGGGCTTACTTGCGGGGCCCGGTGGCCTCGGGCATCACGACGCCATTGTGGCTGCCGTTGCCATTGAGGACACCGCCCAGCAGGCTGGTCAGCTCCACCGGTATGACGAACTTGGTCGACGACGACGTCCCGATCTGTTTCAGGGTCTCCAGGTACTGCAGGGTCATCGTCGTCCCGTCAACGTCCTTGGCCACCTCCAGGATCCGGCGCAGTGCGGCGGCGAAGCCCTGGGCGCGCAGTTCGGCGCTCTGGCGCTCGCCCTCGGCCTGCAAGATGGACGACTGCTTCTGGCCTTCGGCCACGGTGACCGACGCCTGCTTCTGGCCTTCGGACTCGGTGATAATGGCGCGCCGTGTCCGCTCGGCGGACATCTGCCGGGTCATGGCCTCGAGGACGGCAGGAGGCGGCTTGATCTCCCGGACTTCCACGTTGGCCACCTTCACGCCCCAGCGCTCGGTGACGTCGTCAAGGCGTATGCGCAGGGCGCTGTTCATGTCCTCCCGCTTGGACAGGACGTCGTCCAGGCTCATGTCCCCCACGACGGAGCGCAGGGTGGTGGAGGCGATGTTGATGGCCGCGCCCTTGAAGTCCTGGACCGACAGGACCGACTGCATGGGGTCGAGCACCTTGTAGAAAATGATGAAGTCGATGGCGATGGCGGCGTTGTCTTTGGTGATCGCCGTCTGGTGGGGGATCTCCAGGTACTGCTCGCGTAGGTCCACCCATGAGATGCGGTCGGTCACGGGGTTGATGAGGATGAGGCCAGGCCCGCGGGCCCCCACGGCGCGGCCCAAACGGAACAGGACCACCCTCTGGTACTCCCGCACGATCTTGATGGAAATGGCCGCCAGGATTATCAGCCCGACGATCACGATGGCGACTATGACCAGTATGGCGGTGGTCACGACTACTCCTTTTCTTGGTTGTTCAAGCCCAAAGCGTCAGGGCCGGGTATATCGCCGGCCTCTGACCACACCAGCAGGCGCACGCCCTCCACGCTCACGACGTGGACCGGGGCGCCGGCAGGCAAGGGGCCGCTCACCGACCGCGCCGTCCAAGTCTCGTTGTTGACGCGGGCTATGCCGGTCGGGGCCAACGCGGTCACGGCCACGCCATCGGAGCCAGGAAGGGCGGCCGCGCCCCGAGGCGCGAACGTCGCCCGCCGGTAGGCGATGGCGGGGAGCACCAGAGCCGCCGCCGGTACCGCCCCGAGGAAAGCGAGGGCGGCGAACACCCACGCCGCCGGGGACCGCCAGGTCCCGGCCGAGACGGCGACGGCCCAAGCGGCGGCCAGCACCAGGACGGGAAGAGGGACGAACCAGCCGTGGCCACCGGCATGGACGCCGAGCACGATCACGCCCACGACGGCCAGAGCCAGCACGGCGCCGACCATCCACGGCAAGGCGCCGGGGGCAAGAAGGGAGACCACCAGCACCGCCACGGCCAGCAAACCGAAGGCGGACATCACCGCGGTGACGAAAATACGACGGGCTACGGCCATATGGCGCAGGTCAGCGAGGATGGGGTCTGCGGACCGGGGCGCACCGGTCGAGGTAACGGCAGACGCCTTGTTATTGAACTGGCCTGCGGGATAAGGGGACCGGAAGTTTGCGTCGGTCATGTTTACAGGCTCCTCTTGGTAGCGGGCATCAGCCTACCCCCAAGTACGGGCCGGGCGTTGGTCAGGTCCGCGCCGGCTAAGTGGCCCTGGCTACGCCGGGCCTACGTGGGGCCGGTGGTGCACCGTTACCCAGCTCGTGCCCGGCTCGGTGCGCAAAAGACGGTGCGGGGTACCTGCCGGTAGCCATACCCAGTCGCCGGGGCCAAGTTCGATGACGGCGTCGTCAACCTCAAGCAGCGCTGACCCGGTTACCACCAACGCCCATTCGTCCTCCTCCTGCAGGTAGTCGACCGGAGCTTCCAGCTCACCGCTGAGCACCTGTCGGACCTCCAGGCCGGGCGCCCCCAGGAGCGGGAACAGGGCCTCGCCCCGAGCTGGCGACGACTCCCCGGGCCGTAGCGTCCCGCGCCGAGCCGCCGTCACCGCCACCGCCACGCGCCGTCGATGTTCATCCCGCTTGCAGTCTGCCTGTTCGCCGCTCGAGATCTGGGTACTGCCCCTGAGCCCTGCACCCACAGCGTGCCCGCCCTTGCCTGCGCCCGCTTAGACTTTTGCCCGGCGAAGCCCACGGCAAAGGAGCCCGAGATGACCATCGCAGTAGGGGACAGCATCCCAGACGTCCAGCTGAAGCTGATCGGAACGTTTTCCAGCGAGCAAGTGAGCTCCGCCGAGGTGCTCGGCAAAGGCCGCGTCGTGCTCTTCGGCGTGCCGGCCGCCTTCAGCCCAACGTGTTCGGACGTGCACCTGCCCGGTTTCGTCCTGCACGCAGAAGACCTGCACGCCCGGGGAGTCGACCGCATTTTCTGCGTATCGGTCAATGACCACTACGTCATGGCCGCCTGGGGCCGCTCCCAGGGGACGGGGGACAAGGTGTCGTTGTTGGCCGATGGCAATGGTGAGCTCGCCCGCGCCATGGGCCTTGACATCGACCTGTCGGCCGGCGGCATGGGCACCCGCAGCCGGCGTTACGCCGCCGTTCTGGACGATGGGGTCATCACGCACCTGGCGCTCGAAGAGCGTACCGGTCTGGAGGTCAGCACAGCCGAAGCGGTCCTGTCCGCGCTGAGCTGAAGCCGTCGGGCGGCACTTCCCACAGCCCGGTCCGCCGGGGTCGTCCCAGAGAAGATGTGCGCTACCGACCACTCTGCGTGCCAAATGGTTGTCTTGGGAAAGCGCCGTCCGGTTGCCCCGCCCGCCCGGCCTGGTGGCGGGCCCCGCGGCCCGGGGTACCCGCTTGGCCCCCCTGCAAAGGGTAGATAAACGGCCGTGAGCCCAGCCCCGTCCTTGTTGCCTTACCGCTTCCGTCGATACCCCGGTCGCGCCACCAGAACGGTATGCGGCCACCACTGCCCGTAGCATTCCGAGCGTACCGGTGGCCGGCCGGCCGTGGCATGGGTATCGTGCCCATTCAAGGCCGTAATTGGCCGTCATTGGCCAGTTTGCCACGGGCTCCATCTACGGGCACCCAACGTTGGTCTCTGGGCGAAGAGGTGCAAATTCTTTGAACGAGTTCCATACCACACCAGCTGAGGGCCAGCCCGGGCCCTACGCTGGCGCGACGCCGCCCGAGGTTACGGCCTCAGCACCGGTGCCGCCTGAGAGCCCGGGCGGTACGCCGTCTCCCGACGAGCCCGGAACTTCAGCGGTTTTGGGGGGGGCCGCAGCGAGCGTGGCCAGCGTGGGCCGGGAGGGCGGGGGTGCTGGTCCCGGGCCCGGAGAAGCCAGCCCGCCCCGGGTGGTCGAAGCGGCCACGGCGAGCCATGCCGGTTTTCGTCAGGACATCGACGGGGCGCTCGGAGAGCTGCCCAGTCTCCTGGCCCGTTCCGCCACCGGTCTTGAGTTCATTTACCAGTCGCTCGAGCTGGTGGCTGCTCGCTATGGTCTGCGCGACTTGGTCGTAGTGGTCGACCGGCCGGACCATCACCAGATTTTCCGCCTCGGCCGGGCGCCGCTCGAGTTCAGCCGCGAGCCCCTTCCCTCCTACTTGACGGCCGCCTTCGCCGGCCGGCCGGGCCTGTACGCCGAGCCTCCGGTCGTCGGGCCGCTGGCCGCCGCGTGCCTCACGAGCCTGGTCGAGCTGGCCCTGCGGCTCGACTTGTTGACTCACGATGCCAGCCACGATGCCCTTACCGGCCTGCTCAACCGGCGCAGTTACGAACTGCTGTTGGACCAGGCGGTAAGCCGGGCCCGGCGGTACGGCTGGCCTTTCGCCTTGGTGGTGCTGGACCTCGACGATTTCAAAGTGGTCAACGACCGCTACGGGCATGCCGCCGGGGACGCTGCCCTGCGTGCTGTGGGCGCCGAGCTGCGAGCAGCCCTGCGGGGCGGCGCCGTCGCCGCCCGGTTGGGTGGCGACGAGTTCGCCTTGCTCGTCGTCGGAGTGGAGAACGTGGCCTCGCTGTCGCCGCTGCTCGGCCGCCTGAAGAGGGCGCTGGAGCGCGCTGTCCCGGAGACGACCGTGGGCTTTTCGGTCGGCGTGGCTTGCTTTCCTTCCGATACCGACGACCCTGACGCCCTGACCGGTTTGGCCGATGAGCGCCTTTATGCCGCCAAGGCCACCATCGGATGAGGCCCCGCCGGTGAACGACGCCCTCGAACTCGAACTGCGCCAGCTCCCGGGGGTCTGGTTCGTTTCGTTCTCGGACCAAGACGGTCTTACGGTCATCGAGATCGTCGTCGGCCCGGGCACCGAGCACGCCCGCGTGCGCGAGGAGGCGACGCGCTGCGCCGTCACGCACCTGGAGGAGCCGGCGGAGATCCGCATCCTCGTACCACCCCGGGAACAAGCCGTCCCGGCCCGCCGGGAAAGGGTGAAACTTGTCCTGGTCCTGCCCAGCGACGGCGGAGCAGCCATCGAGGTGCAATTGTCCCGCGGCTTCCAGCGCTATTCGACCAGGGCCGTGGCCGGGGACACGGCCGCCGTGGGCCGCGCCGTGGTCGAAGCTCTGCGGGGCCTCGGTGCCCACGCTCCTTTCGACGTCGTGGGCATCCACGCCTTGCCTTCGGACTGGGGGGCAGGGCTACTGGCCGTGCTGCGGGACACGACTACCGGAGAACTGCGCCGCGGCGTGGCCACGGGCCGGGCTCCTGCGGATGCCGCCGCCCGCGCCGTCTTGGCTGCCCTCAACCGGTCGGTGTAGCCCGCGGCGGACGAGCCCTCGGGTAGGGCCCAAGGTCTGTCGCCGGTCCCTCGGCAGGTCAGGCGCAGGTCGGCCGTGGCTCCGCCACCCCGGTTTTGACCTGGTTAAGACAAACTGGGCGGGATGGTAGTGGGCAGCAGCAGCGGGGCCCTGTCGCCGCAGTTCGTCGCGCTAGCGGGCGGGGCGCTGGTGCAACGCTCGCCCTTCGGCTTCATCGTCGCCTTCGGCGCCGGGATCGTCTCTTTCCTTTCCCCGTGCGTGCTGCCCTTGGTGCCGTCGTACCTATCGATGATGTCCGGCGTCGGGGCCGGTGGCCTGTCTGGGGAGCAGCGTCAACGGGCCCGGCTCGTGTGGTCGACCCTGCTGTTCGTGGCCGGCTTCAGCCTCGTCTTCGCCCTCTTGGAGGCGACGGCCAACGCTCTGTCCGATCCCCTGCGGGCCCACCGGCTCGTCCTTGAAGACGTCGCCGGCGGCCTGATCGTTGCCATGGGGCTCGTGGTGGCCGGTATCCTCCGGCTGCCCCGGTTGCAGCACGAACGCCGGTTGGCCGTAAGGCCGTCCCGGCTCGGCCCCTGGGCCGCCCCGGTCATGGGGATGACCTTCGCCTTCGGCTGGACGCCCTGCATCACGCCCGTCCTGGCCGCCGTCCTCGGGCTGGCATCGAGCGGCGGGACGCTGGCGCGCGGCGAGGAAATGCTGGTCGCCTACTCGCTCGGCCTAGGCGTGCCCTTCGTTTTGACCGGCTTGGCGTTCGGGCGCCTCTCGGGCGCCCTCGCCTTCGCCCGGCGGCATTCCCGGGCCGTAAGTACGGGCTCAGGCCTCGTCCTGGCCGCCCTCGGCGTCCTCCTCCTAACCGGGGAGGTCGGTGTGGTCTCCTCGTGGTCGTCGAGCCTCCTGCACGACGTCGGGCTAGGGACGCTGGCCACCGGATGACCGGGCCCGGCCCCATCGTCGGCGCGTACGGGAGGTCACGGTGCTGCTGCCCTGGCCCAGGACGGTACGACCTTTCGATCGCTAGGATTTGACGGCGGCCATGGTCGAGATCCCCACCCTCGCCGCCCGTCTTCGCGCTGTCGTCGCCCTCGCCGGGCTCTACCCGCTCTTGGCCGGCGTCGACCTTGATGTCGGCCCCCGCCAGATCCTGGTTGTCAAAGGGGCGAACGGCGCCGGAAAGACGAGCCTGCTGCGGGTGATGGCCGGCCTCGTCCCCATCGCCGCGGGCGAGGCGACGGTGCTCGGCTTGGAACCGACGTCCCAGGCGCGTGAGCTTCGTCGCCAGGTGGGCCTCCTCGGCCATCGCAACGGGCTGTACGACGACCTTTCGGCCGAGGAGAACGTCCGCTTCTGCGTGCGGGCGGCGAGGCTCCCCAAGGAGTCGGCACCTTTGGCCCTTGACCGTCTCGGGGTCACGAGCCGGCTCCGGCGCCTCCCGGTGGGAAAGCTCTCGGCCGGACAGCGCCGGCGGGTGGCCCTCGCCTGCCTGGTGGCACGCCAGCCCCGGCTCTGGTTGCTCGACGAACCGCACGCCGGCCTGGACGCTGAGAACCGCCAGTTGCTCGACAACCTGTTGAGAGAGACGGTGGGCGCCGGTGCCACCGTGGTGCTCGCCACCCACGAGGCGAGCGTGACAGGAGCGTTGGCGGACCGGGTCGTGACGATGTCCGGGGGCACCGTCCTCGACGGGGTAAGTGCTCTCGACGGGGCAAGGGAGGAGGTCACCAGTGTGGCGTGACGCGCTACTGGTGGCCGGTAAGGACCTGCGGGTCGAAGGTCGGTCCAAGGTGGCGCTGAACCAGGTGGTGCCCTACGCCCTGGTGGTCTTGCTCTTGTTCGGGTTCGCCTTCGACCAGGACCGCCCTCTCCTGGTCCAGGCCGCGCCCGGCTTGTTCTGGCTGGCTGTGCTGTTCTCGGGGCTCTTGGCCGTGCAACGCAGCTTTGCCATCGAGGCGTCCGACGGCGCCGTCGACGGCCTGCGGCTGTCCGGGCTCGAACCGGCGGGCATCTTCGTGGGCAAAGCCGTCGCCGTGGGCCTGCAGCTCCTGGTGGTGGAGGTGCTGCTCACCGGCGGCGTAGTGGTCCTTTTCCACACCCGGTTGGCGGGTGCCGGGCTCCTGGTCACGAGCGCGCTCCTGTCCACGGCCGGGGTGGCCGGGGCGGGCGTAGCCTACGGGGCGCTGTCCATGGGCCTGCGCGTCCGGGAGACGCTCCTGCCATTGCTGCTTGCCCCCGTCCTTGCCCCCGTGGTCCTGGCGGCGACCGAGGCCTGGCGCTCGGCCCTGGGCCTGTCCCCGGCCGACGGTTGGCGCTGGGCCGGCCTGCTCGGGTGCTTCGCCGCCGTCTACCTGGCTGGCGGAGTTCTCAGCTTTGGCGCTTTGATGGAGGAAACATGAGGAACCCACAAGCGTCGTCTTCGACCCGGCTCACTCGTGTGCTTGGGTGGTCCGCACTTGCTGCGCTCGCGCTCAATACGTGGTGGGGCTTGTGGCTGAGCCCGCCCGATGTCGTCCAGGGCCAGTTCGTGCGCATGCTCTATGTGCACCCGGCTGTAGCCACGATGTGCTACGCCGGCTTCGGCCTGTGCACGCTGGCCAGCCTGGCCTGGTTATGGCCGCGCCTGCGCAGCCCCCGCTGGGACCGCTTGGCGGTGGCCGGCGCCGAGGTGGGCGCCGTGTTCTGCTTGGCCACGTTGGTCACGGGCTCCATCTGGGGCCGGGCGTCGTGGGGGGTGTGGTGGACCTGGGACGCCCGATTGACCCTGACCGCCATCCTTTTCGCCCTCTCGCTCGGCTACCTGGCCCTCCGTCGGGCCGTCGACAACCCTCACTCGCGGGCGCTCGTGTCGTCGATGGTGGCTCTGCTGATGGCGCTCACGGTCGTCGTTGACCACTATGCGACATCGTGGTGGGTCACGCTCCACCAGAACACGACGCTGTTCAAGCAGGACCCGACGGTCCACGGGTGGCAATTGGCCACCATGCTGGTGTCGTTCCTCGCGTTCGGGCTCGCCTTCACCTGGCTGGTCGTGCACCGTTACCAGCTCGAGGGGCTCGAGGAGCGCTATGAGACCGAAGGCCTGGCGTCCGCCCTCGAGGCTCGTCGCTCCGAGGCCACTGCTGCCGTCGACGTCCGCGCCAGTTTCGAGGACGACAAGGGCCCTTCAAGGACGCCCGTCGAAGTGGTCTCCCAGTGAACTACGTCATCGCCGCTTGGGCCGGCTGCGGCACCATACTGCTGGCGTACGCGGCGCGCACCGTACGGCGCGAGCGTACGTTGCGCCGTACGCTAGGGCGCACCCGGGGCCACAGGTGACGATGAGCCCGCCGACCAGGGAGGTCCTCCCCCCGGTCATCGACCCCCCGCCGCCTCCGCGCCCACCGCAGGCTTTCCCCCTGACGGCTCCGCGCCCTCGCCGGTCACTGGGCACCCGGCGCCAGCGAGTCGTGGCCGGCATCGTCATCGTCGGTGCCCTGGCTTTTCTTATGGGGCGGGGGCTGACCAACGCCCTGAACTATTACCTGACGGCCAAGCAGGCCGTCGCCCAGCGCGCAAAACTGGGACAGGAGGATTTCCGTATCCAGGGCACGGTCCTGCCGGGGCTCCGCCAGGTCGGCACGACGCTGCATTTCACCATTGGGTCCGGCAACGTGCAGGTGGACGTGGTGAGCACAGGGTCGCCGCCAGAGCTGTTCCACGTGGGCATGCCCGTTGTCCTTGACGGCCACTGGCAAGGGGCCGACTTCGCCAGCTTCCAGATAATGGTCCAGCACGGATCGAACTACGTCGAAGCTCCCTCCGGTAAGACCAAGAGCGCGTCCCGTAGTTCATGATCACGCTCCTGGGCCGATGAGAGAGCTGAGCTACCGGTGAACATCGCCCTGGGCCAGAGCGCGCTACTGCTCGCCCTTTTGGGGGCGGTGGCCGGCGCCGTCACCCTGATCGTCGGGGTGGCCCGGGGAAGGCCGTCGCTGCTACGTGCCGGTCAGGTCTACATCTGGCTGGTCGTGGGCGGGGCCGTACTGGCCACGGTGGCCATGCAGAGGGCACTCATAACCCACGATTTCACGCTGGCCTATGTGGACAGCAACGACAGCACGTTCACGCCGCTCATTTACCGCATAACCGCCATGTGGTCGGACCTGGCCGGTTCCATCCTGCTCTGGGCGCTCGTCCTTTCGGGCTACCTGGCCGCCATGTGGGTGCGCTTCCGGCACCGAGCCGACGAACCCGCCGTTCTGTGGTCGAAAATCGTCGGCTACATCATCGCCGCCTTCTTCTTCGGCCTGATGCTCAGTGTCTCCGACCCTTTTACGCGGGTGCACGGGGCCGTCCCGACGCAGGGCCCGGGCCCTGACCCTCTGCTCCAGGACCGCTTGCTGGTCGCCTTTCACCCGCCTCTGCTGTACCTGGGCCTGGTGGGCTTTACCGTTCCTTTTTGCTTCGCCATCGCCGGCTTGGTCACGGGCCGGACCGCCGAGACCTGGCTGTCCGAGACGCGACGGTGGGCCATTTTCTCGTGGGCGTGCCTCACCGCCGGCGTGGTGCTGGGGGCGTGGTGGAGCTACCAGGTCCTCGGTTGGGGTGGCTACTGGTCCTGGGACCCGGTGGAGAACTCGGCCCTACTGCCCTGGCTGACGGGTACCGCCTTTTTGCACTCGGCCGTGGTCCAGCAACGCCGCGGCATGCTACGGGTCTGGAACCTCTCGCTGGTCCTGGCCACCTTCAGCCTCACCATCCTCGGCACTTTCTTCACCCGGTCCGGGGTGCTCGTCTCCGTGCACTCCTTCACCGAGGACGGAGGCGTGGGCCCGGCCCTGCTGGTGTTCTTCGGCCTTACCGTCGCCACCGGCCTGGCTCTTTTGGCGTGGCGGGGCGACCAGCTCCACAGCCCCGGCGCGCCGGCCGCTGCGCTATCGCGCCAGGGAGCCTTTCTGGCCAACAACCTGCTCTTCTGTGCTTTTGCCTTCGTCGTGCTTTTAGGGACCGTTTTTCCCCTGTTCGTCGAGGCGGTCAACGGTTCGAGCTTGACCGTAGGCGGTCCTTTCTTCGACACCATGACGATGCCGATAGTGCTGTGCCTGCTCTTCCTGATGGCTGTAGCGCCCGTGCTGCCCTGGCGTAGCGCTTCGGGCGAGCTCCTGCGCCAGCGCCTGATGTGGCCGGCGGCGGCGGCCGCCACCGTGCTCCTGGCCTGCGTAGCGGCCGGTCTGAGGGGCGTCTGGCCCCTCCTGGTGTTCACTCTGGGCGCGTTCGCAGGGACGTCGGCGCTACGGCAACTGGTCCTTGTCATGCGCCGAGGGGGACGCCGCGGGGTGCTCAGCCGCTCAGGGGGCGGCATGATCGTCCATCTCGGCGTGGTCCTCATAGCCGTCGCCTTCGCTGCCAGCCACGCCTACGAGCACCAAGCCCAACTGGCTCTCCGGCTGGGCAAGCCGGTCATTTTCGATGGTCATACCCTGGTCCTGCGGGGCGTGCGACAGGTCAACACGCCGGGCCGCGGCCTGCTGGTGGTGACCGTCGACCTCGACGGGCGGCCGTACTACCCGGCCATAGAGCAGTTCGCTCTCTCCAACGATGCGGTCCCTAGCCCAGCTGTGCGCTCGACGCCGGCTCAGGACTTTTACATGGAGATCGCCAGCACGCCAAGTGCCGGTAACGGCCCCGTGGCTCTGGCCGTCTATGTCGAGCCGCTGGTCATGTGGTTGTGGATCGGGGGGCTGCTGGTGGTGGGCGGGGCAGTGGTGTCGATGGTCCCCTCGGGCCGCCGGCGCCTGCCCCCGGCGGCGTCCGCGCCCACCGGCCCGGACCTCGAACAGAACCTCGAGCTAGACGATCCCCGACCAGCTGGGTCAGAGGTGGGAGCCGCCGTGTGACGGGGCTCGGCCGCCGCCGCACCGTGCTCTACGCCACCATCGGGGTGGCGCTGCTCGTGGCCGTCCTCGTCGGCGTTATCGCTTCGGCCCAGCCTTCGTCTGACGTAGGTGCCAACACCCCGCTCCTCGGTGACCCGGCCCCGGCCATCTCCGGCCCGAGCTTGGACGGCGGGCATCTATCGCTGTCAGAGTTCCGCCGTGAGTGGGTGTTGGTCAACTTCATGGCCACGTGGTGCCCGCCCTGCCAGGCCGAGATGCCACAGTTGCAGGAGTTCGTCCGCCAGCATGCCAAGGCCGCCGACGCCACGGTGCTGACCGTTGTCTACGACCCGAGCAACGTGAGCGCCCTTAGGTCATATTTGGCAGCACGGAAGGCACACTGGCCGGCGGTAGACGACCCCGCGGCGTCGGTGCCTTATGGGGTGACCGGCCTGCCGTCCTCGTTCCTGGTCGCTCCGGGAGGGACCGTCTACGCTTACGTCGTCGGCGCGGTGACGGCGTCCGAGCTGGACTCATGGCTGCGCCGGGGTGCGGCCAAGGTCCTGAGCCCGGCGGGTGCCTGATGGGTGCCCTGAGCGTGCCGACGGCGCCCCGCATGGCGGGAGGGGAGCGGGCCAAGAGTGGCGGCTTCGGGTGGCAAGGTGCCGTTTGGGGCGCCATTGCCGTCGCCGTCTGTGCCGGGGTCGCCTTCGCCGCCGGTGTCTTCGGTGGGGGAGGGGCGCACCCGCTCTCCCTCTACCAGCGCACCATGGCAGTGGCCGGCGAGTACCGGTGCCCGGTGTGCGCCGGGGAGTCCGTGGCCGCTTCCGACGCGCCCGAGGCGGTCGAGATAAAAGGGCTGGTCCAACAGTGGCTGGCCGAGGGCCGCAGCCAGGCGCAGATCCGTTCCTACCTGGTGAAGGATTACGGCACGTCGATCCTGGAGACGCCGCCAACATCGGGGGTAAGCGTGCTCGTTTGGGCCCTGCCCGGCGCTGCCGTTGCCGCCGGCCTCATCGGCCTCGGCTTCGGGTTTGCCCGCTGGAGGCGGGCCGGGCTCGCCCCGGCCGGCCCTGTCCCGGCCGGCCCTGCCCCGGCCGGCCCTGCCCCGGACGGCCTAGCCGACCCGGACGCCGGGGAAGTCGCCGTCGCTCAACAGCAGGTGTTGTTCGCGCTCGAGCCCGCCGGTGCGCCGGCCCCGTCCGGCCGCCTCGGGGCGGCTCATCGGTCCTCGGGGGCCCGGACGAGGAGGTCGCCCCGGAGGTTGCCGGGGCGGGTGAGCCTGGCGGCGGGGTTGGCCCTAGTTCTCCTGGCCGGCGCTTTGTGGCTGGTGGACCGCTCGGCCACGCCCCGGCTGCCTGGCGACACCATCACGGGGGGACAGGACGGCACCAGTGCCGCGCTCCAGCAGGCCTCGGCGCTCGCCACCACTGACCCGGCGGCGGCCCTGGCGGTCTACGACGAGGTGCTCGCCGCTCAGCCCGACCAGCCCGAAGCCTTGACGGACGAGGGCTGGATATACGCTGAAGGTGGTTTCGTCGACCAAGCCATGGCCCGGTTGGACAGGGCCGAGGAGGTTGACCCGTCCTACGACGCGGCCCACTTCTACCGGGCGTTGGTACTGCTCGACGAGCACCGCCCGGGCCCTGCCGTGGCAGAGCTCAAGTGGTACCTGGGCCACGGGCCTGCCTCGACATTGGTGGCCGCAGCCCGCGCCGCGCTGGGACAAGCCGAGGCCAAGGCCTGAGAGCCGGAAGGCCGCCTTGTACCCGTCAGGCCGTCAGCCGTAGGCCGAGCGGCGACCTTCCCGCTCGGGGGCAGGGTTCTGGCGCCACGGCCGCCGGTGCGCAATGATCCCTGAGGGAACCCGATCGAAGGAGGAGATATGGACCGCCTCGAATGCCAATGGTGCCATGCTCAAAACCCGCCTGAGGCGCGGTCATGTGAGCACTGTGGGGCTCCCCTCGACCGGGCCGCCCTCGTATCCGATTCAGGCTGGCGGGAGGCGCCCCGGCTACGGGACATGGCGAAGTTCCAGTTCTCCAACAGCACCTGCCAGGTCGAAGGTGAGCTGGTGCCGGTGGCCGAGATCAACCTGAGCCCGGGCGACGGGGTCATCTTCGAGCACCACACCATGTTGTGGAAGGACGAGAGCGTCCCCGTCGGGGTGTACCCCCTGGGCGGGGGCCTGAAGAGGTCCTTGGCCGGCATGCCGTATGTCGTCACCCAGGCGGGTGGCCCGGGCCGGATCGCCTTTTCCCGCGACGCGGCGGGCGAGATCGTTACCCTCCTGCTCCACCCGAGCATGGAGATCGACGTCCGCGAGCACGCCTTCCTGGCCGCTTCTCACTCTGTTCGCTACAGCTTCGAGCGCATCAAGGGGCTGGCCAACATCCTGCACGGGGGCAGCGGCATGTACCTGGACCGGTTCGTCACCGCCGGAGAACCAGGGATCGTCCTGTTGCACGGGTACGGCAACGTTTTCGAACGGACCCTGGC